>JBOGVD010000136.1:0-11989 GCA_050696355.1 Actinomycetota bacterium | reverse complement strand
GCGGCAACGGTGGCAGCGGCAACGGCGGCGGCGGTGGCGGCAACGGCGGCGGCAACGGTGGCGGGAACGGCGGCGAGGACAGTGGGAGCGGGAACGGCGGCGAGGACGGCGGGAAGGGCGGTGGCGGTGGCAACGGCGGTGGCAACGGCGGTGGCAACGGTGGGAACGGGAACGGCGGGAACGGGAACGGCGGGAACGGGAACGGTGGGAAGGGGAACGGTGGGAACGGGAACGGTGGGGACGGGAACGGTGGGAACGGGAACGGTGGGAACGGGAACGGCGGTGGCAACGGCGGTGGCAACGGCGGGAACGATCCCGTCGACCCGGTGGATCCTGTCGACCCCGTTGACCCCATCGACCCAGTAGATCCTGTCGACCCGGTGGACTCGGAGATCCCGGAGGTTCCGATCGGCAGCGATAGCGGCGGCAACACCGAGGGATCCAGCAACGGTGGCGAGAACGGCAACGGCAACGGCAACGGCAACGGCAACGGCAACGGCAACGGCAACGGCAACGGCAACGGCAACGGCAACGGCAACGGCAACGGCAACGGCAACGGCAACGGCAACGACTGACGACGCCATCGCGTATCGCTGATCCGGCACCCGAGCGTGACCGAGATCGGCTGGTGCCGAGATCACGCCCCGAAAAGCCGTTTCGACCTCATGCCGCGATGGTCATCAGGAGGACGGCTACGTAATGACACGCAGCCGCCGCGGCCGTGGCTGCGTGCCAGACCTCGTGGTAACCGAAGGTCCGTGGGAAGAGCTTGGGCCGATGCGTCGCGAGGACGAGCGCTCCGAGCGAGTACAGCAGCCCACCGATGATGGTCAGGATGACGGGAGCGGTGCCCAAGGCGCGGACGAACTGCGGGAACACGATCACCGCCGCCCATCCGAGCCCGAGGTACATGAACCCCGACAGCACATGGAGATCCACGCGGTAGAGCTTCACGAGGATCCCCAGACCGGCGCCGACCCAGACCGCGACGAGCATCCAGACCCGCCACGCACCCTCCAACGCGAGCACGCAGAACGGCGTGTACGAACCCGCGATCAACAGGAAGATCACGGCGTGATCCCTGCGCTGCCATCGAGCGAGCTCCTCGGGAGACCAGGAACCCAGGTGATAGGTCGAGCTCACCCAGAACATCGTGACGAGGGTCAGCGCGTAAACCGCGACCGCGATCCGGGCGGGCCACGTCGGGGCTATGACCAACAGGACGAGGCCGGCGGGGACAGCCACCAGGAACGAGATCCGATGGATCCACCCGCGCGCGCGCGGGGGCCCTGTCTCCTGCGTCGTCAGAGGATCCTCGGCTCCGCTGGCGTTCACTCACGGACTCCTGCGCTACCAACCAGGTGCTGCCAACCGCGTCGGTAGACCTTACCGGCGGGAGTCCGCCTCACGTGCCGGCATCCGGCACGCGG
Organism: Actinomycetota bacterium; assembly: GCA_050696355.1. GTDB lineage: Bacteria > Actinomycetota > UBA4738 > UBA4738 > HRBIN12 > JAJNBA01. Next base: position 10,559 of record JBOGVD010000136.1, on the reverse strand, counting down.
AAGCGCTCAGCCCTCGCCGAACGTCCGGGCTTCCTCGAGGGTGCCGTCCTCTTGCACCACCACGACCTCGGACGGCGCCGCTTCCTGCGCTCGCCGGATCGCGGCTTCGAGCGCCATCTCCTTGGTATCCAGCGGCGGCGTGCTCTTCTTCCCCTCGCGGACGATCCAATGATCGCCCTCGGGAACGACCTCGTACCGGGTCTTCGCCATGCGGTTCCCCTTCCTCGTCGGTCCCGCCTTACCCGCACGAGGCGAACGGCAATCGTCGGCGGTTCAGTCGAAGAGGCTGTCGAGCGCGCGCATCCGGTCGGTCAGGCGTTCCGCCAGCGTCGTCGCGAACCAGCGATGCAGCGCCCACGCGAGCTTGGGCTCCTCGGCTTCCATCCGCTCGATCGAGGAGCGGATGAGCCGCAGGACCACGCTCGGCGTCTCTGCGACCACGTCGGCCGTGCGCGGAACCGCTGTGTAGAGCCCTGTAGGCGGATCCGACCCCAGGAAGCCTGCTTAGCGGCCGATCTCCCGCACCCACTCCCGAAGCCGGGGGAGGTGTTCCATGTAGTGCTCGGGACCGGACTTCCTGATCCACCGATCGGCTTCGGGCGAGCCTTCCGGAAGTGAACGCCAAGCGCGCAGCATCCGGTTGCGGGCCGTGATCGCTTGCGCCCGCACATCCGGGAACGTGGCGTCGTGCATCGCGTCGTGGAACGTCGCGTTCATGGCGTCGATGTCGATCTCCTCGGGCCTATACGTGCCGGATCGGATCCGCTCGAGGACGACGCCCGCCTCGGCGAGCCAGCTTCCGATGTGAGCGACGAGATCCTTCGCGGACCACCCTTCGGCGAAATACCCGGACTCCCCGACCCTGTCTGCCGGCAGTGAGTCGACGAGGTCGTGGAGCTCCGTCCAGAGCCGATCCTCGTCGGCCATCAGCTCCCGGTCCACACCCGGCTGCGCCACGAGGACCAGTATGACGCGACCTGACCCGAAGTCGATCAGTCCTCGTGCGGATGAGGATCGTCGTGATCCGTCGCGCCCGGTGCATGATCTCGTACGGACAACGCTGCCTCCTCGGGCGAGGCGAACTCGTCCCGCTGGGTCACCGCGTCTCCGACGAGCTCGTCCTCTTCGTCAGACATGCCCTCGTCGACTACCGACAGGGCTTCGTCGATGCTCGGACGATCCGGCCTCTCCTCGGCGAGGCGCTGGTTCAGAGACTCCCCCTCGAGCCCCTCGTCGGCGGTCGTCCCGACCGACTCCGCCCCGAAGGCGTGATCGGTCTGCATGATGGCGGCCTCGAGCTCGTCGCCTTCGTCCGCGTCCCGCGGCTCTTGATCTTCCATGGCTCGGTCCTCCTCGCCGTTCTCGGCCGCACGTACGGGTCGGATGTATGTCGATCGCGGAAGTCTAGATGAAGCGCTATCTCCGAAGCGAGAAGGTCACCGACCAGCCAGAAGGATCCGAATCTCAGCCAGTATCGAGGAACGCGTCCTGATCCGCGTGCGTCGCCTCGCGTTCGGGTCCCCCCCGATAGCGGGAGCCGTCGGCCCTGAACCAGCGAAGCCGTCCGTCGTCGGCACGCTCTACCGTCCATCCGTGCTCGTGGACGAGCCGATGGTGGAACCCACAGATGAGCAGCAGGTTGTTGAGGTCGGTGGCACCTCCCCGTGACCACCACACGATGTGGTGCGCGTTGGCGAACGCCGTAGACCCGCAGCCCGGGAACCGGCACCCCCGGTCCCGATGGCGGAGCTGCCGCATCATCGAGACGGAGGGCTCTCGCTTCGTGCGCCCCAACGCGATCGCGTCGCCTGCGTCGTTCTCGGCCACGACCTGGATCCGGGCGTCACACGCGAGACGCTGGAGTGCCTCGGGCGGCATGACCACACCGTGCTCGGTCTCCGCGTTGCGCTGTCCCGACAAGGCCTCGAGGGATGCATGGACCACGACGGTCGCCCGATCGGCGTCGGCGTCCGTGGCGATGTGCTGCGAACACAACGCCAGCAGGGCGTCGGCGCGGCGTGCCTCGATGACGACCCCGTCGGTTCGGGCCGGCATGGCGGGGATCTGATCGACGACCCTCTCGAGGGCCTTCGCGACGATCGCTCCCTGCGCCGACGGCATGCGAGCCTCGAGGGCGAACCGACGCCCCCCGTCTTCGTACCAGTACCGCAGGGATCGATCCCGCTCAAGCTCCGTGGTCTCGTCCAGAGCCGCCCTCACCTCGAGATCCGCACGACGCCGGATCGTGGCACACGTGGCGTCGCTCGCCCATCCGATGAGCTCACCCTCGGTCTCGGCTGTTGCGAACCGGCACAGCTCGACCACCTTGTCGATGCCCAGCGCGCCGGTCTCGAGCGCGTCGGTAATGGCCGGCAAGGTTTCCAGCGCAGCCGCCGCCTTGATCCAGCGGTCCGCCTTCCACCACGACATGCCGTAGCGGATGGAGAGCCAATGCGCCAGGTCTCGAGCGCCCGAGTCCTGCCATGCCCTCCGTCGATCGACTTCGGCGATGACGCGGAGTAGCGCCACCTGCGCCGCCGCGATGTGGCGGTTCAGCGCATCCGCGACGCTGATCAGCCCGTCGTCGCCGAGATCGCTGCCCGCGAATGATCCGTACATGTGTTCGAGACTAGGAGAGGATCCCCCCATGTGCCGTGACGTACCTCACATCTACACGATTCTTTCTCGCCTTTCGACCTTCGACCCCGTCACTCATGTCCATCGCCTCACCTTCAGGAGTGGTGCAACTCTCCGATCGGCCAATCTTCCGCCCCAGTCCCGCGAACGACGCCGCGCTACTCCGAACCGGTTGCCGTCGTAGCCCGCCGCGCCACGAGGACCGCCGCCAGGACGGCTGCGATCAGTGTCGCCGGCACGGTGAGTCCGACCGAGAAACCGATCCCGAAGCCTGTGCCGACGACAGCCGTGACGATCCCCGCGGTCCCGACAACGGTGTTCTGCCACTGATCGAAGGAGATGGTCGCCCGGTCGTCATGCTCGGAACGACGACTGACGATCAGCATCGGGATCAGCAAGGCCGGCTTCAAGAGATTCCCGATGTTCTGGATCGAGTTCCCCGGAGCCAGGTTGCCGTCCTGAAGCATGTCGATCACGTGCACCACGGTCGCGCCCACCCCTACGACGGTGACCGCGATCACCGTCGCCTCACGGAAGCCGTCCCTTCGCGCCGCCGAGATGAACCCCAAGACGCCGAGTGCGAGGTTGGCGAAACCCATCTCCTGCTGGAACGGATTCCCCGTCGGCCAGTCGATCGACTCCGCGACGATGTCAGGCGTGAAGACGTGGCCGAAGAAACCGCTGAGCTCGCCCGCGGCCACCCCGAGCACGAACAGGTAGATCAGATAGACCTCGACGGTCCGAACGCGACCCCTCGCCTCCGCGTCGAGTCGAACGTGAAGGGTGGCCAGGAGCACCGGAAGCACGGAGAACGCGAACAGGCGGACAGCGACCGGCGTCCACGCGGCGTTCTCCATCTGGTGCCTAGGCTGGCGGCCTGGTGCAAGACCTGCAAGCCAGGGCTCCTCGTGACCGGCTCCAGCCACGGACCGTTTGCCGGTGGACACTGAGCGACTCGAACCCCCGACCTTCGCCCTTGAAAGGCGCGATCCGCCAGCGGGCAGGGAGGCCTCTAGCTGCGACGATGCGACGATGCGACGATGCGACGATGCGGATCTTGCTGCCTCATCGCTGCGTCACCAGGGCATGAACGCGGCTTCAGGAAGCGGTCTGTGCTTGCCTCTAACAGGAGCCGCCGATCGCGGCCAGGCCTACATCCCTTCCCGCATGGCGCTCGGCGACTCAGGGACTCTGACGGTCCCATCCATGGTGAGGATGGGCGAGGGCCTGAATCCCTTGACGATGCAGTAGATGCCGAGCGACAGCTCCCAGAAGAACTCCGGGATCGTCGCGATGCCCTGCAGGGTCCCTCCGCGCTCGGCCACGTCGAACATGACCGCGATCCCCGACGCCATGACCAGCGGACCTCCGATGAGTCCCAGCATCGCCATCCCTCGTGGCACCAGGCCGGACCGGTACATCAGGTAGCCCAGGATCACTCCGTTCGCGAGACCCGCGAAGAAGCCTGGCCCGACCAGGAACGCTCGGTCATAGATCGCGACGAAGGCCTCGCCGAGAGCGGCGTCGGTGCCCGCGGCGGCCTGCTGTCGCATGAGCAAGAACGTGAGGAGGCTGATGATGCCGATAGCGATGAAGAACCCCTCGACGATGCGCGCCGAGACATAGCCGACAGCGCCGATCTCGGTCTGCCGCTTGAGGATCGGGTAGATCACCACGGCGGTCCCGACGTTGGCGATGATGAGGAAGACCTCGAGGGCGGCGCCCAGCGCGACGCTCGCGGTGGGGTCGGCACCGGCTCCGGTGATGAGGCCGGGGTCATCGCGCACCGGGGCATAGAGGATGAAGTAGGCGGGGATCGAGGTGACGAAGGTGGCGACGAAGAGCCAGCCGAAGACTCGTGCGATCCTTCGAGGGTTCTCAGTCATGGCCATCCTCCCGTCCACGAGTCGAGAGGTCGCCCAAGGCGTGCGCCGACAACCCAGCGACTCTGCCTGTTGTGTCCCGGCATCTTAAGGTCGTCGTGAGATCAACTGTCAAACTCTGTCTAGCCGCTCGTGTTCTGCCTCACGCTGCCTCACATCTGCCTCGCCAGCGCCTCGGAAACGTGAGGAACGATGGTCGACGATGGCGAACGATGAGAGGCCATCTGCGCAGGTACAGACCCCCGCGGACCGATTCTGCCCCGGTGGGCGCTGAGGGACTCGAACCCCCGTCCTTCGCCTTGTAAGGGCGACGCTCTTCCAGCTGAGCTAAGCGCCCGCTCCACCATCATCGGCATGCCCGCAGGCGCGGCACACCACCTGCCCCAGGGTGACGGACAGCCGGGTCGAGCCGCAAGCCCGGCACCGGTCCAGCGAGTCCTGCCAATCGGGACGGTCGCTCTGGCAATCCGGGCACACGAGAACCTGCGACCCTCCGGCCACCGCCCGGGCCCACGGCACCGCGCGCTTGTCTGGATCGAAGGTGGGACGGTGGCAGAGGAAGCAGCCCGGCCGATCCGGCGGCCTCACGACCAGCAAGGATATCCCTTCGGGGTCGGCGGCGCCGGCTACCCGGCGGGCTGCGGGTCTGAGCTCGGCGGAACGAAGCGGAGCGTCTCCACCGCGCGATCCACGACGACGACCTTGTTCTCCGCGTACACGCCTGCCACGCCCCGCGTCGCCGTCGTGTGGACGATCAGCGTCGTCTCGGGGTCGAGCTCGATCAGGTACTCGTAGTGCAGCCCGGTGTCCCCGACCGGATCGATCAATGTCTCGTACTCCAGTCGCACGGCGCGGTGGCCGTCGATCAGGAGCTCCTCCTCGAGGAGGACGTCGACGAGCTCGGGATCGAGCTCCTGCGTCCGCACCTGATCGAACGGACCCCCGATCGCCACCTCCAGCGGGTAACCCCAGCCTTCGGAGACGAGGTTGCCTTGCGGGCCGAACGGATCCGGAGAGAACCACTGGCAGGCGTTCGCGGGATCCTGAGTACCGTCGAAGACGTCCGTGGTGTGCCAGTTGCCCGGGTAGCCGATCGAGTAGCCGTGCACCGCGTTGGTGCACTTCGCCCATCCAGCGGGGAGCTCGCTCGCGGGCTGCTTCGGGCGCGGGGCCGCCGCCCGGTAGGCGTCCCACACGACGAACGCTGCAACGGCGAACACCGCCGCGGCCAGCAGTCCCGCTGTCATCCGACGCCGAACCTGCGCTGCGCGCGGCCGGAAGACGATGACACTCGGCTCGGTCTCGGGTCGGTTCTGCGTGGCACGCATCTCGATCTCCTTCCAAAGGTCGGGTGGAGCGCTGGTCTCGATCCGTCGAAGCTGCTCTCGGATATCAGGCATCGTCGTCTCCCAGGAGGTCTCGAAGTCGGTTGCGGCCGCGGTGCAGGTGGACGGCGACCGTGGATGCGGACGTGCCGAGCACCTCGGCGATCTCACGGATCGGTCGGTCCGCGTAGTAGTGGAGGACGATCGCGGCCCGTTGCTGCGGGGGAAGCTGCCGGAGCGCGGCGGTCACCTCGGCCGCGGGCTCAGGGAGCTCGTACATCGGCTCGGTCAGCGGCGGGGCCTGCCTCGCCCGCTCCTGGAGCTCGCCGGCCGCGATCCGGAACGCCGCCCTCCAGATCCAGGCGAGGGGATCCCTTATGCCGTCTCCTCGCCGGAGGGCCTGTGCGAACGCCTCGGATTCCGCGTCGCTCGCGATCTCTCGATCGCCGCTGAACGCGACGAGTGCCCACCAGAGGCGCTTGCCGTGTTCGCGGTAGAGCCCCTCCAGGTCCCGTCGCGTGCTCACCATGACGTCCATGCCCTTCCAGGGCCAGAAGGCTCCGGTGACATTTACACGACGGTGGATCCCGTGCAGCCCCGACGGCGGCGGTGGCTCCGGCTATCCTCCGCCGGATGCCGGAGCCTGCCGGAACCGCCGACCTCGTGATCACCGGCGCCGACGTGTACACGATGGACGCCGCCCGGCGATGGGCCGGAGCCGTGGCGGTCCGCGGCGGTCGCGTCGCCGCGGTCGGCACGGAGTCGCAGATCAGGGAACGGTTCCCCCACGCGAAGGAGGTCCTCCACCTCCCGGGGCGGATGGTGCTCCCCGGCTTCCAGGACTCCCACCTGCATGCGCCGTTCGCCGGGCGGTACCGGCTGCACGTCTCGCTCCACGACCTGCCGGGCGTCGAGGCGTACCGCGACGCGGTGGCGAGCTACGCCCGGGCGAACCCCGAGCAGCCCTGGATCTTCGGGGGCGGCTGGCTGATGGCCCACTTCCCCGGTGGCACACCCACGAAGGAGCAGCTGGACGACATCGTTCCCGACCGGCCGGTCTTCCTGCTGAACCGGGACGTCCACGGGGCATGGGTGAACTCGAAGGCGCTGGAGATTGGCCACATCACCCGCGAGACGCGCGACCCGTGGGACGGGCGGATCGAGCGCGACCCCGCCACAGGCGAGCCCACGGGCACCCTGCACGAGGGCGCGGCGTACTCCTTCGCGGACAGGCACCTCCCGCAGCCGCCACGAGAGGAGTGGGAGCGCGCGATCCTCCTCGCGCAAGAGCATCTGCACGCCCTCGGGATCACGGGGTGGCAGGACGCGTGGGTCACGCCCGACACCGAGGACGCCTACCGCTCCCTCGCGGAGCGGGGCGACCTGACCGCGCGCGTCGTGGGCGCGCTCTGGTGGGACCGGCACCGGGGTCCCGAGCAGGTCGAGGAGCTCGTCGCGCGCCGGGATCGCGGCTCCGTCGGCGCGTTCCATCCCACGACCGTGAAGATCATGTGCGACGGTGTGCTCGAGAACCACACCGGGGCGATGCTCCGCCCCTACTGCGACGCCGCCGGCCACGAGACGGACCAGACGGGTATCACCTACCTGGATCGCGATCAGCTGGTCGAAGCCGTGGTCGCCCTGGACGCACGCGGCTTCCAGGTCCACATGCACGCGATCGGCGACCGGGCCGTCCGGAACGGGCTCGATGCGTGCGAGGCCGCCCGGGAGGCGAACGGACGCCGCGATGCCCGCCACCACATCGCCCACCTCCAGGTGATCCACCCCGACGACGTGCCTCGGTTCCGCGAGCTCGGCGTGATCGCCAACTGCCAGCCGTACTGGGCCCAGCACGATCCCCAGATGGACGAGCTCACGGTGCCGTATCTGGGCCCGGAGCGAGCGCCCCTCCAGTACCCGTTCGCCTCGCTCCACGCCACCGGCGCCACCCTCGCGTTCGGCTCGGACTGGTCCGTCTCGACCGCGAACCCGCTCGAGGAGATGGAGGTGGCGATCCGCCGCGCCGATCCGTCGGCCAGGGAGACGGAGCCCTTCCTCCGCGGCCAGCGCCTCCCGCTCCACCTCGCCCTCGCGGCGTTCACGAAGGGTGCGGCGCACGTCAACCGGGACGACGAGGCCGGTTCGATCGAGGAGGGGAACCGCGCCGATCTCGTCGTCGTGGACCGGAACCTCTTCGAGGCGCCGGATGGCACGATCGCGGACGCGGCCGTCGAGCACACGATCTCGGCGGGCCGGGTGATCTCCTCAGCCGGTTGACCCCCGTTGGTTGCACGAACGCGGCCGCTTCGTCAGACTCCGACGGTCGAAGGACCGAGGGGGGTGACGGGACCGTGCAGGGCGAGGAAGGCTCGGTCGAGCTCGTCGACGTCACGAAGCGGTTCGCCGACGTCGTGGCGGTCGACGATGTCTCCCTGCAGGTCCAGCCGGCCGAGTTCCTATCGCTCCTGGGACCCTCCGGCTGCGGGAAGACGACGACCCTGCGGATGCTTGCCGGCTTCGAGGAGCCCACGGCGGGCCAGATCTTCATCTCGGGCGAGGCCGTCCAGGGCACCCCGCCGCACCGGCGGAACGTGAACACGGTGTTCCAGCACTTCGCCCTGTTCCCGCACATGAGCGTCGCGGAGAACGTCGCGTACGGCCTCCGCCAGAAGAAGGAGGAGAAGTCCCAGATCGGTCGCAAGGTCGGCGAGGCGCTCGAGATGGTGAAGATGTCGCCACTCGCCAACCGGAAACCGCGGCAGCTCTCGGGGGGCCAGCAGCAGCGGGTTGCCCTGGCCCGGGCTCTGGTCAACCGCCCGAGCCTGCTGCTCCTGGACGAACCCCTGGGCGCGCTCGACCGGAAGCTCCGCGAGGAGATGCAGATCGAGCTGAAGCTGCTCCAGTCCCAGGTGGGCATCACGTTCATCTTCGTGACCCACGACCAGGGCGAGGCCCTGTCGATGTCGGATCGGATCGCCGTGATGCTCGACGGGCACGTCGAGCAGCTCGCGGACCCCGATTCGATCTACGACTTCCCGGCGTCGGCCTTCGTCGCTGGCTTCATCGGACAGCAGAACTTCTTCGAGGGGACGGCCCGGGAGCAGGGCACGCTCGTAGAAGGTGATGGATGGACGATCCGCTCGTCGAACCCGTCTCCGGACGCGGTAGACGGCCGGTCCGCCCTGGCCGCGATCCGGCCGGAGGCGGTGCAGCTCCGAGAGGAGCAGCCGCAGGAACCGGAGAACTCGGTCCTCGGCACGCTGGCCGGCATCTCGCACCTGGGTGACGTGATCCAGTTCGTGGTCCTCACGCCGGGGCAGAAGGAGATCCTCTGCCGGCTCCCCCGGCCCAGGGCGCCGAGGCTGGACGTGGGAGGCGACGTGTGGTGCACATGGGATCCGGATCACGTCCATGTGTTCGACGCGGGACAGGCGGGCGTGGTCCTCGCGGACCCGGCCGCGGTGGGCACCGGAACCGAGGGATAGGGAGGCACGACATGACAGACGAGCACGAAGGCGTGAGGGTCCTCGCGTCACGCGCGACCGCGGAGCGGATCACGCGACGGCACTTCCTCGCCGGATCGGCCGTGGCGGTGTTCTCGAGCAGCGTGCTGCTCGCGGCGTGCGGCGACGACGCCGAGCCGGGCGGCGGCACCGCCACCCCGTCGGCGGGCGGCGAGGTGGAGGATCGCCTCAACTTCTTCCACTGGGCCGAGTACGACGACCCCGCCGTCTTCAAGGACTTCGAGACGGAGTTCGGAGCCGCGACGAAGATCGACATCTACGCCTCGAACGAGGAGGCCATCGCGAAGCTGTCGGCGGCAGCGGGCACCACCGGCTACGACATCGTCGTGCCGACGGGGGTGTTCATCCCGCAGATGCTCGAGCTCGACCTGCTCGAGGAGATCAACCTCGACCTGATCCCGAACTTCGAGAACGTCGAGGAGATCTACCGCGATCAGCCCTGGGACCCGGGGAACAAGCACTCCGTGTGCAAGGACTGGGGATCGACGGGATGGATCTACGACACGACGAAGGTCTCCTCGACGATCGAGACCTGGAACGACTTCATCGCCGTGGCGCAGGGGGAGGCGAGCGGTCAGACATCGGTCCTGGACACTCCGGGCAACCTGGCGGGCATCTACTTCTGGGCCAACGGGATCGACTGGGCGACGACCGACCCGGCCCACCTCGACGCCTGTGAGACGTTCACGGTCAACGAGCTCGCGCCGCACGTGAAGGCGTACGACTCGTACCCGGGGATCGCCCTCACGGAAGGCAAGTACGCGCTGTCGCACGCGTGGAACGGCGACGCGCGTCAGGGGTTGCTTTCGACGGATGAACCGGACCGCTACGTCTGGGGGCTCGGCGCGCCGGTCACCGAGCTGTGGATGGACAACTGGTGCATCGTGAAGGGGGCCTCGAATCCCAACGCGGCGCACGCATGGATCAACTTCATCTGCGATCCCGAGGTCTCCCTGAAGGACCTCGCCTACCACGGCTACAACACCGGCATCGCCGGCGTGCAGGAAGCCGCCGAAGCCGAGGGACTCGAGTTCCTCGACATGGTGTTCTTCCCGGACGAGCTCGTGGAAACGATGGATGCCGGCGCGGTGAACGAGGCCCAGCAGCGACTGGTCGATATCTGGAACAAGGCCAAGGCCGCCTCGGGGGCCTGATCCCGAGGTGGCGGAGACGGCGGCCGGGCGCGTCGG
>JBOGVD010000135.1:0-12732 GCA_050696355.1 Actinomycetota bacterium | reverse complement strand
TCGTGCAGAGCAGCCGGGGGACGGTGCTGGACGCCGCCCGCGCCGCCCTCGACCGTGATGAAGTGAAGGACCACGTCGTGAAGCAGGCGCGCATCCTGCCGCCGTTGTTCCCTCGCTCCCTCCTCCTGCCCGCGAGCCCCGACAGCTTCGAGGCACGGGAGGGCGATGGCCTGGAGCGGCTGGTCGCCGGTCCCGAGCAGGACATCGCGTGGCCCGCGGAGGCCGCCTGGCTCGACTACGAGCCGAAGGTCGCGGCGGTCCTCGCCCTCGAGTCCACCGACGTCGAGCCGGAAGCGGTCGCGGAGCGGATCTTCGGGTACACGCTCGTGAGCGACTGGGTGGCCAAGGACGCCTCCGGCGATCCGCTCGGCACATCCGCGGGCGTCCCGATCGCGATCGGCCCCTGCGTCGTAACGATCGACGCGTGCGATCCGCAGTCGATGTTCCTTCGGGCCAAGGTCGACGGCACCGAGCTCGCGAAGGGGAACCTGAACGGGTCGGCGCGGAACCTGTTCGGGCTGATCGCGGCGGCCTCGCGTGGGACGGTGCTGGAGCGGGGTGACGCGTTCGCGCTGGGGCCGTTCCCCGCACGCGACGACGACCCGAACCGGCGCCTGTGGCCGGGCGCCCTGGTCGAGCTCGCGGCCGAAGGGATCGGAACCCTCCGGAACCGGCTCGGCGCGCGGCCCTGACCGGGGCCGGACGGCTACTTCTTCTTGGCTTCCTTCCGCGCGGCGGCTCGCTCGGCCGCCCGGCGCTTGTCGCGCTCCTTCTTCTTGCGACCACGGTCGCGCGCATCGCGCACCTTGGCCAGGTCTCCTCTTCCCATCTCGGCTCCTCAGTCGTCTTCGTCGCCGCCGCGCGCGAGCTCTTCGCTGCGGCGCTTGGCGGCATCGATCGCGTTCAGGAAGGCGGCGCGGACGCCGGCCTCCTCCAGGTGGCGGATCGCCTCGATCGTCGTACCGCCCGGTGACGTGACCATCTCACGCAGCTCCACCGGGTGGGTGCCGGTGTCGCGGAGCATCTTGGCCGAGCCGAGCATCGTCTGGATGATCAGCTGGCTCGCGACGTCACGCGAGAGGCCGAGGAGGATGCACGCCTCGATCATCGCCTCGGCCAGCAGGAAGAAGTAGGCCGGCCCCGACCCGCTGGTCGCGGTCACGGCGTCCAGGTAGCGCTCCTCGAGTCGCAGCACCCTGCCGACGTATCCGAGCAGCTCCTCCGTCACGGCGAGGTGCTTGTCCTCGGCGTGACGGCCGGGAGCGATCACGGACATCGCCTCGTCCACCATCACGGGAACGTTGGACATCACACGCACGACGGGGACATCGGGTGCGAGATGCTGCTCCACGAACGAGGTCCGGATGCCCGCCGCGAACGTCACGACGAGGTGCTCGGTGGTCACGTGGTCCGCGATCTGCCGCAGCAGCACCTCGAAGTCCTGGGGCTTGGCCATCAGCACGAGGACGTGCGCGAAGCGACACGCCTCGGGGTTGTCGAGCGTCGCCGCCACGCCGTGGCGCACGGTGAGCTCCCGGGCGCGCTCCTCCCGGCGGCACGTCACGAGCACCTCGTCGGTCGCCCGCCCGCCGGAGCGGAGCAGTCCGGCGACGAGGGCCTCGCCCATCCGGCCGCCGCCGAGGAAAGCGATGGAGAGTTCGGTCATCCGATCCTCAACAGGTTCGATAGGAAGAACGAACATGGTACGTCGCCGGTCGAGGGACGCCGCGGCCCGCATCGCCCCGGACACCGATCGAGGGTATCGACGCGCGCCGTCAGTCCGGCTGCGGCGCGATGCCGCCTCGAAGCACCTCGACGAACTCCTTGATCCGCATCGGCCGCCGCTCCGGCCGCCGGTGGATGAGTCCCGGGTCCAGGTCCTCCGACACGAGCGCGTCCTGGAACCGCTCGGCTATCCAGTCGAGGGTCGACGCGATCATCTCGGCATCGACGTCGTCGCGGAGCTCACCCCGCTTCACGCCGTACTCGACGAACTCGAGGGTGCCGTACGGATCCTCGCTCCGCATGAAGCGATCCACCGGCCGGCGGATCTCGAGCCCCGTGTCGTACCGGGCGATCAACGCGACACGGTTGGGAACCGGGTCCGACGCCACCTGCTCCTCCGCACGCTGGAGCCACCAGTCGAGCACCGCCCAGAACCCCTGGGCGACGACCTCCGCGGGAGCGTCGAGCCAGGCCGGGAGCGACGACACGGCGCGCTTGAACGCCTCGAGGAAGAGTCCCTCCTTGGAGCCGAAGTCGAGGAAGACGGTGCCCTTCGCGACGCCGACCTCGGTGGCGACGTCCTCGACCCGTGTGCCCCGGTAGCCGCGATCCGCGAACTGCCGCATCGCGGCCTCGAGGATCCGGTCTCGGCGGCTCTCGCTCATGGCGCGAGAACGCTAGCCGATAGGAAGAGAACCCGAGGGACCTCCGGCTCGCTAGGAACCGAAGCTCCCAACCACCTTCAGCCCCTCGGGCTCTGGTGCCCCAAGCAACCTCCGCGTCCTTCGCGCGGCTGCCGGACCGCCGACGGTGGTTCGCCTTGCGGCTCCCCTCCGCCATTCGCAGGCTCCGGATCGCCTCGCGGCGCTCCTTCCCCCGCGGACCCCCCGCCTGGCTCGCCTTGCGGCGCTCCCTGCGAGGCCCGTCGGGTCCGGCCTCGCGGCCTTCTCCGACGGTCGGGGGCCCGCTCGGATCCTCGCGGATCCTCCTGGGTCCCTCGCGTCCGATCCACCTCGCGGTGTCCCGGCCGCTCGTCCGGCCCTCTCGCGTCGATCACCTCGACTGCTTGGAGCGAGGCGAACCATACCGGCGCCCCCTGGGCCGGTCAACTCCGCGAACGCGCAGGTCAGGCGACGAACATGCAGGTAGACGAGCCGCGACAAAGAGTGACAAAACGACGACGGTTCAAGCGTGGATCACGCGGCGGTCTCGACGAGCTCGCGGTAGATCGTGCGCACCTCGGACGTCGTCGCGTCCCACGAGAACCCGAGCGACTCCCGCGCGCCGGCCGCCCCGAGGGTCGCCGACAGGACCGGATCGCCGAGGACGCGCAGGACGGCGTCCGCGTGGTCCCCGGGGTCGTGCCCCTCGACGAGCAGCCCGCCGCCGCGGACGACGGTCCGGAGCCCGCCCACGGCGGAGGCGACCACCGGCGTGCCGCAGGCCTGCGCCTCCAGCGCGACGAGCCCGAACGACTCCGATCGAGACGGCATCAGGACCACGTCGGCCGCCGAGTAGAAGTCGGCGAGCCGCGCGTGCGGCTGGGGCGGGAACAGGATCACCCGGTCCGCGACGCCGAGCGCCGACGCGAGCTGCATCAAGCGAACCACCTCTGCGCCGGCTCGCTCCCCGCTCGGGCCGCCCACGATCGCGAGGACGAGGTCCTCCGCGGCCTCGGGGCTGCGCGCCACCACCTCGGCGATCGTGCGGATCGCCACGTCGGGTCCCTTGTGGGACTGCAGGCGCCCGACGAACAGCGCGAGCCGGAGCCCGGACAGGTGCAGCCGGGCGCGTGCGGCGTCTCGGTCGGCGGGCCGGAAGATCCCGTGGTCGACGCCGGGCGGGACGATCCGGATCCGCCCGGGATCGGCGCCGTAGAGGCCGACGAGCTGCCCCGCCTCCTCCGGCGTCGGCGCGAGGATGCGATCCGCCTCGCCGATCACCCGCTCCTCGCCGCGCAGGCGCTCGGCGGGCTCGGGAGACTCCCCGTGGGTGAGCGAGTAGTTCTTCACCTTGCCCAGCGTGTGGAGCGAGGCGACGAGCGGCACGCCCAGGATGTCCTTGGCCGCCCTGCCGACCCAGCCCGAGAGCCAGTAGTGACTGTGTATCACGTCGTAGCGGTTGCCGTTCTCCCGGGCCACGCGCAGCACGCCGCCGAGGAACTCCGGGAGGTACCGCTGCACCGCGGACTTCGGCACCGGGTGGCACGGACCCGCCTTGGCGCTCACCACGCGGATCCCCGGGGCGATCTCGCGGACCTCGTGGGTGGGCCCACCCCGGCACCGCGTGAAGAGGTCGACCTCCACGCCCTGACCGGCCAACCGCTCGGCCACGGAGCGGATGTAGACGTTCATCCCCCCGGAGTCGCCGGTGCCCGGCTGGTCGACGGGCGACGTGTGCACGGCCAGGACGGCGACGCGCGGGGCTTCGATCCTCACGGACCGATACAACCCACGATCGGGCCCGATTTCATCCCGCCGTGCCATTCGAGGCGATCGCGATCGTCATCGTGCCCTCCGGAGGCGCACGACCGCCTCCACCGCGCCCTGCGGCTCCTCGCCGCCGAGGACCGGGAGCCGCTCGTGGCGAGCGAGCTCCTCGGAGGCCGCGCTCGGGAGCACGTCGAGGTCCCGGAGGACCCTCAGGAACGCGGGGGCGAGTCGCCGCCAGCTCCCGTCGCTGACCTTCATGGCGATCCCGATCCCGCCGTCGAGCGACGTCGCGCACACCAGGCCCTCGGCGCCCTCCTTCGCGATCACCCGGCCACCGGCGGCCACCATGACGTCGGTGTCCAGCCGCCGCGTACCGCCCACCAGGTGCGGCGCGGCGAGCATGCCGCGGACGACCCGCTCGACGGCGGGAGCGAGCCGCCCCAGCCGCTCCGGGCTGCCCAGACGCGCGAACATCGTGGCCATGGCCCGGAGCGGCACGCCGTGGACCGGGATGCCGCAGCCGTCCACGCCGGTCATCGGACGCTCCACGTCGGTCGCGGCGACCACCGCCCGCTGCACGCGCCGCTGGATCGGATGGGAGGCGGATCGATAGCCGCCCAGGTCCCACCCCCGGTGCGCCGAGGCCACGAGGAACGCCGCATGCTTGCCCGAGCAGTTGTCGTGGAGACGCGATCGCGTGCCCTTGCTCGACCGATCGCGCGGATTCTGGAGCGCCGAGACGGGGACCGGGCCGCGGCGGAGCAGCCGCCGCACGGCCCTCACGTGGACGGGCTCGCCCTGATGCGAGCCGCACATCACGGCGACCTCCGCATCCGTCAGGTCCGGCTCGTCCATCGCGGCGAAGGAGACCGCCCCCTGCAGCGGCTTCTCGCAGGAACGGCCGAACAGGAGCCGATCGGGATCGCCCGCGAACGCGCGGAGCCGTCCGTCGGCGTCGCAGACGGCCACGTCTCCGGTGTGCACGGACTCGACGAGACCGTTGCGGACGACGTGCACGAGCTCGGCCGGCCGGACCACCGGAAGCGAAGCCTAGCCGGGTGGGCTCAGGTCGAGGCGAACGTCGGGGTGCGACGCTTGTCGGTGAGCACGAAGCCCTCCTCGTCGGCGAGGGCTTCGAAGGCCTCGACGCAGTCGGGGTCGAACTGGGTGCCCGATCCGGCCCGGATCTCGGCGACGGCGGCATCGGTGGAGAGCGCCGAGCGGTACGGCCGGTCGCTCGTCATCGCGTCGAAGGAGTCCGCGATCGCGAAGATCCGCGCGGCGAGCGGGATCTGGTCCCCGTGGAGGCCCAACGGATAGCCCTCCCCGTCGAACCGCTCGTGATGGCTCCGGACGATCTCCACGGCCTCGCCCATGAACGGGATCGGCTCGACGATCCGGGCCCCCTGGTTCGGGTGCGACCGCATCACGAGCCACTCGAGATCGGTGAGCGGACCCTCCTTGCAGAGGATCGACTCGGGGATCCCGACCTTCCCGATGTCGTGGAGGAAGAATCCGTACGCGACCTCCGGGCGCGCCGCGAGCTCCGGGTCGACCCGGCGGGCGAGCGCGAGCCCGTAGTGCGCCGTGCGGTCGAGGTGGCCTCGCGTGGTGGGATCTTTCGCCTCCACCACGTGGGCCAGGGACTTCATCGTGGCCACGTACATCTCCCGGGCGCTTTCGAGCGCGTGCTCCAGCTCCCTCGTGCGTACCCGCTCGGCGGAATAGAGCACGCCGACCTCGCGCGCGAACACCTTCAGCTGGTCGTGCAGAGACCCCGCCTCGGGATCCTCGGTGAGGCCCCGGGCCACGGTCTCGGCCCCTCCGCGTTCGAGATCGTTCATGGATCGCCCCGGTGTTGGGAAAGAAGAGGTCACACGTTCGCATGCGGTCCCACGTGCCGCCATCGGGCGACCGGGGGGTTCGGATCCCGGCACTCGGGGGACGCCGGGTGCGCGAGGGGCTAGCTCAGCGCGAGGCTCGGATCCTCCTTGTAGCGCCGTTTGAGCTCGTCCTGGAGGGCGTCCAGCACCCGGAGGACGTCCGTCCTCTGCGTGGACACTTCGTGCTCTTCGGCCACCAGGACCTCGACGGCGTCCTGGAGGCGCGCGTCGTCCAGCTCCGTCGGGTCGCTGATGCCCGCGTCGGCCACGAGGCGTTCGATCCGGCGGCGCGCGAGCAACATCTCGTCCTCGGGCAGCGAGACATGCATCGCCTCGCCGCGCGAGGTGGCGGGCTGGTCGGACGCGAGGATCTCGGACAGGCGGTCCACCAGGGGTCGGTCGTCGCCGTCGTCGCCGCCCCGCGATGCGAGCTCCGCCTTCAGGATCTCGGCGCGCCCCTGGACCAACCTCCGGAGCAGCGAGAGGTACTCGCGCTCGGCCATGCACTCGTCCCGCCGGGCCCGGAGGTCCTCGAGCGAGACGGCATCGATGCCCTCGACGTAGGAAGGCTCGCGGATCCGATCGATGCGGCGACCGCCCGGATGGTCCTCGCTCACGGCCGCGATGCTACCCCTCAGCAGACGGCCACGAGCGCCGCGTACGGGTTCACGGCCGCTCCGCCGCTGGGGTGGTACTCGAAGTGGAGGTGGTTGACGGTCGTCGTGCCCGTGGAGCCGACGTAGCCGATCACGGTGCCGGCCGACACATGGCCCCCGGCGGCGTAGGAGGACAGGTGGGCGTAGAACGTCCAGTCCCCCCCGCTGTCGTGCTCCAGCACGACCCCGAGCCCGCCCAGGACGCTGGAGGCCGGTCGGGCGTTGCCCGGCGCCACGGCGACCACCGGGGTCCCGGCCGCCGCGATCATGTCGATGCCCTGGTGGGTGCGCCCACCCGACCTCGGCCAGCCGAAGGAGTCCACGAACGACGTCGTCCCGGCGACCGGGCAGGTCTGGATCGCACCCGTTCCGGTGATCGAGATCGGACCCGACCCCGAGCCGAAGCCGCCGAGGCTGAGGGCGCGTTCCTGCTCGGCCTCGAGCTCGGCCTCCAGCTCCTCGACCACGTCGTTCAGCCGCTGGACGCGATCGTCGATCTGGGCTCGCTGCGCCTCCAGCTCGGCCGCGGCCCTGGCCTCCTGCCGGGCGGCCTCGCGCAGCCGCGCCTCCTGGCGACGGAGCTCCTCCGCCACCACGGCCACCTCGGTGGCGAGGTCGGCGTCGCCCTGCACCACGCTCTGGGTGTACTGCAGCCGGTCCGTCGCATCCTGGATCGAGTCCGAGGTCAGGAGCGCGCCGATCGAGCGGGACCCGCCCGACATGAACGCTGCCGCGACCCGGTCGCTCAGGTTCCTCCGGATGCGCGCGAGGTCGTCCTCCAGGAGGTCGATCTCCTGCCGGGCCTCGGAGGCCGCGTCCTGGGCCCGGGCGAGGCGGGCCTCGGTCTCCTGCCAGAGCCCGGTGACCCGTTCGAGCTCCGCGCGAGCCGAATCGAGGCGCTCCTCGGCGGCGTCGAGCTCCGCTTCGGTGTCGGCCCACGCCGGGATCGCGCTGAGCGCGGCGGCACCCAGGACGAGCGCGAGGGTGAGCCTGATGAGTCCTCGGGGAGTGGCCGTGGCGGGTGCCTCCTGGCATCGAGGGCCTCGACGACCGGTCGAGGCTACCAGTGGGTTCATCGGTCGCTCAACCCGCTCGGGTTGAGCCCCGCGCCCTAACCGTCGCCGCCTCGCATCGCCTGGATCAGGATGTCGGCGACCTCGGGGCGGGAGAACTCCTGGGGCGGCCGCTCGCCGTTGCGCAGCATCTCGCGCACCCTCGAGCCCGAAAGCGAGACCCGGTCCTCCTCCCCGTGCGGGCAGGTCTTCGGCGAGGCCATCCCCTCACACCGATTGCACCAGAACGAGTGTTCGAACATCAGCGGCGTGATGCCGAGCTCGCCCGGCTCGAACCGCTCGAAGATCTGCTGCGCGTCGTACGTGCCGTAGTAGTCCCCCACACCGGCGTGGTCGCGCCCGACGATGAAGTGGGTGCAGCCGTAGTTCTTGCGGCAGATCGCGTGCCAGATCGCCTCCTTCGGCCCCGCGTATCGCATCGCGGCCGGGAAGACCGCCACCATCGCGCGGTCCTTCGGGTAGTAGCCCTCGAACAGGGCCTCGTAGCAGCGCATCCGCACGTCCGGCGGGACGTCGTCGGCCTTGGTCGCGCCCACCAGCGGGTGGACCAGCAGCCCGTCGACGATCTCGAGCGCGCACTTCTGGAGGTACTCGTGGGCGCGGTGGATCGGGTTCCTCGTCTGGAACCCCACGACGGTCCTCCACCCGCGCCGCTCGAACTCGGCGCGGGTCTCGGCCGGCGTCCTGCGGTAGGCGGGGAAGTCCTCGTGCGGCGGGAGCGAGATCACCTCGAGGGTGCCCGCGACGCAGCGGTCGCCGGCGTCGTGGAGCGCTTTCACGCCGGGATGCTCGAGGTCCTCGGTCCCGAAGACGGATGTCGCCTCCTTCGCCCGGTCCCGCTTGAAGATCTCGCTGATCCGGACGACGGCCAGCGGCTCGCTCCCCTCGGAGGCCACGAGCGCCACGGCGTCGGCTCCGCCGAGGCGGTGCGCGCCGTCCTCGTCGACCGACAGGGTGACGGGGATCGACCAGGGCAGGCCGTTCTGCAGGTGCATCGTCTCGAGCACCGAGTGGTAGTCCGCCTCCCCCACGAACCCGGTGAGGGGCGAGAGCGCACCGACGGCGAGCATCTCGAGGTCGGAGAGCTCGCGAGGGGACACGACGAGCGTCGGTAGGTTGCGGGCCTCGTCGCGGAGCGCGTCGGCTGCGGATCCCTCGGCGAGGAGCTGCACGAGGGTCCCCCCGTGCGGTTCGATGGTGGGCATGAACGTCGTTCCTTCCGTCGTCGGCCGCTGAGCGCAGGCCGGTGTGGTCGCATGGTCTACCGGGCGGATCGCACCGCGGCGCCGGACCAAGGATACGGGGCCGCGCGCACGGAGGACCCGCACGCACCCCTTGCGAGGCAGGAGCGGTAGACTCGCTGCTCCGACCCGAGGCCTTGGGTGCCCATGCAGACTCTCCTTTCCGATGACCGGATCGCGTCGCTGAACGACGACTTCGAAGCCGCCCAGCCCCACCGGATCCTTTCCTGGGCGCTCGAGGAGAGCGGTCTCGAGCAGATCGCGATCGCGTCCGCCTTCCAGACCGAAGGCACCGTCGTGATCCACATGGCCACGCGGATCCGGCCGGACGTGCCCGTCCTGTTCCTGGAGACGGGCTTCCAGTTCGCGGAGACGCTGGCGTTCAAGGAGCAGCTGACCGAGCGCCTCGGGCTGAACGTCCGCGATCTCGTGGGCGAGTACTCGAACGACCGGCAGGAGGCGGAATTCGGCGCGCGACTCTTCGAGAGCAACCCCGAGATGTGCTGCGAGATCAACAAGGTCCGTCCGATGTTCGAGGCGCTGCGAGGGCTGGACGCGTGGGTGACGTCGGTTCGACGGGACTCCTCACCGACCCGCGCGAACACGCCGATCGTCGAGCGCTACGAGCTCGAGGCCGGCAACGCCATCGTCAAGGTGAACCCGATGGCGAACTGGACCAAGCAGCAGGTGTGGCGCTACCTGAAGGAGCACGACCTGCCGCACAACCCGCTCTACGACCTGGGCTACTCGTCGATCGGCTGCGCGCCGTGCACGCGGCTCCGGTTCGCCGGCGAGCCCGAGCGGGCGGGCCGATGGGCGGGGATCGCGAAGTGGGAGTGCGGGATCCACGTGAACGAGTCGGCCGAGCAGGGCCAGGAGACCGGACCTCCCGCGTAGCTCGCGGGGCGCTGGGGCCGGGCCCTCAGGCGACGACCCAGAGGGCCTCGGGAGCCAGCGTCATCTCCAGCCTCTTGTGCTCCCCGTGCATGTCGCCGTCCACCTGCACCGGGAACGGGGTGTCCGCGGTCACCACGACGCTCGAGGCGTCGTGGACGTAGTCGATGTCCCGACCCAGGACGTGCCTCGCCGAGCCGAAGACCTGCCAGGCGATCCGTGGGATGCTCCGGCGAGCGAGCTTCCGCACCGACAGCACGTCGAGCCCGGCGTCGAGGGACGCGTCCGGGGTCATCCGGAGGCCGACGCCCTTGTAGTACGTGTACGGGTCGGTCCGCCCCACCATCACCGACAGCGACGGCGTCGGCTCGCCGCCGTCCACCGACAACCGCAGATCCGGGCGGCGCCCCGCGTACCCGACGAGCAGCTGCCACGCGACGACGCGGAACGCGACCCGGTCGAACTTCTCCTTCGTCTTCGGGAACTTCGCGTCGAGGCGCTTCATCGCCGCCGCGTCCACGCCGGCGCCGCAGTTGACGGCGAAGTAGCGCCCGTCCGCGCGGCCGAGGTTGAGCTTGAAGGCATCGTCGTCGAGCGCCTTGGAGATCAGCATGCCCGTCGCCTCGACGGGGTCGAGCGGGAGGCCGAGCGCCCGGACCAGGATGTTCGTCGCTCCGCCCGGCAGCGGCGCGAGCGCCGTCTCGGTACCCGCCAGTGCATTGACCGTCTCGTTGATCGTCCCGTCTCCCGACAGGACCGCGACCATGTGGACGCCCTCCGCCGCAGCCTGACCGGCTAGCTCGCGCGCGTGCCCCCGACCCTTCGTCTCCGCCACCTCGAGCCGGAAGTCGGCCGACAGCGCCTTCTCGATCACAGCGAGCACGGGCTTGGAGAAGGTGCGCGCGACCGGATTGACGATGAGGAGGACCCGATGGAATCGCATGAGGTCCTGCAGTATGCCTCAGACCGGCCGGTTGCGCTCGCGGGCCCCTCCGGACACCGGGGGGAGCAGGGCGACGTCGTCGCCCGCGGCCACCGCGGTGGCCCGGGTGGCTCGCTCGCCGTTGACCACCAGGGAGCCCACGGCCGCGATCTTCGCGAAGCGCTCGCCGAACCGCGCGGACAGAACGTCCGCCACCTCGCCGGCCGTACGCCCCTCGGCCTCGACCTCGGAGGCGCCCGCCAGCTCGCGGAGCGCGGCGAAGAGCCGCACGGTGACCATGGCCGATCAAGCCTATCGAGGGCGATGCCGAACCGATATCGTGCCGAGGGAACCCGACGATGCCATTCCTAGCGCTGCTGAGCGACCGATCGCCGAACGTGGCCCTCCCGGCCCTGCCGGAGGTCGCTCCCGACGTCAAGCTTGAGCCCCTGTCGGTCACCTCGCTCGGCCACGTGCTGGAGCTCGCGCCCGAGGCGATCCTGGTCGACGCGGGCGAGAACGTCCCGCAGGCGTGGTCGGTGCTGACGGCGCTCCGCGACCGCGATGCTCGGGTGCCGGCGGCGGTCGTCCTCGAGCGCGACCAGCTCGAGCGCTACCCGTGGCACGAGGTCGCCGAGGAGCTCGTGTACCCGGGGGCGCCGGCGGCCGAGCTCCGGGTGCGCCTCGCGATGCTCCGCCGGCGCGCCGGGGCGGGCGACGGCACCGTGATCCGGCTGGGAGCCCTCTCGATCGACACCGAGACGTACCGCGTGACCGCGTCGGGACGCCCACTGGACCTCACCTTCAAGGAGTTCGAGCTGCTGCGGTACCTCGCCCAGCGGCCCGGGAGGGTCTTCACCCGGCCGTCGCTGCTCCGCGAGGTCTGGGGATACGACTTCTACGGCGGTACCCGCACGGTCGACGTCCACGTCCGCCGGCTCCGCTCCAAGCTCGGCCCCGAGCACGAGCACCTGATCGAGACGGTGCGCAGCGTCGGCTACCGAGCTGCCGACGCCGACGACTGACGGGAGCCGGGGGAGGCCTTCCGGCCCCCGGCGCGCGGAAGACCTAGCCACGGAGCCCCACGCGGAAATGGCTCGGGCGGGCCCTGCGCTGCGACGACCCCCCACGCCGAAGATGCAGACACAATAAGAACGGGGCGGGAGCGGCTCAGTCCCCTCCCCTCGGGACGCCTCATCCCCTCGGTCGCGGCTCCCGCTCCCGTTCGCACTCGGGCCGGCGCCCGGGGCGGCTCCGCCGCCCTCGGCCGCCGGCCCGAGCCATGTTCACGCAGAGTTAACGCCCCGGAGACCGAACCCCGTTCGTGGCGACCTACCCTTGCCTCACGGCCAACACCGGTCGCCGCCGACCAGCACGGGGGGTGCATCGCACGTGACCACGCCCAAGGAGGTCCTCGCGCTCGCGAAGGAGCAGGACGTCGAGATCGTCGACCTGCGGTTCTGTGATCTGCCGGGTCTCACCCAACACTTCTCCGTCCCCGTCTCCGAGCTCACCGAGGACGTCTTCGAGGTCGGCCTCGGGTTCGACGGGTCCTCGATCCGCGGCTTCCAGGAGATCCAGGAGTCGGACATGCTCCTCGTCGCGGACCCGGACACCGCGTACCTCGACCCGTTCACCCAGCACACGACCCTGAACCTCCATTGCTACGTGAAGGACCCGGTGACGGGCGAGTGGTACTCGCGCGACCCGCGCTACATCGCGCGGAAGGCCGAGCTGTACCTGAAGCAGACGGGCATAGCGGAGGTCTCGTACTGGGGACCGGAGGCCGAGTTCTACATCTTCGACTCGATCCGCTTCGACCAGAACCAGCACGAGGGCTACTACCACATCGATGCCGCCGAAGGCGTCTGGAACTCCGGCGCCGAGCGCAACGCCGACGACTCCC
>JBOGVD010000134.1:0-10956 GCA_050696355.1 Actinomycetota bacterium | reverse complement strand
CTCTACGGCAAGGACCCCGACGGTCTGGAGTTCGAGGTCTGCTGGATCGTGCCCAAGGAGCTCCAGACGCAGGACACCGAGGAGGGCCGCGCGCGGATGCGTGCGCTCGACATCGACGCGGAGATCGAGCGCTACGGGCTGCAGACCGTCGGCGGCGTCTAGCGCTCAGGCGGGCTCGAGCAGCCCGCGCGACTGCTTGTCTCCTGAACGGTGGTCGTGTGAACCTCCTCGTGTGACTCTCTCGAACGCACCTGGTCAAGTTGGAGCTGTCCGACAGGTGCGCCTCGTGATCGAACGTCTCGTTCGCGACGGAACCGCCGTCGCGCGTTCGGATGGGTCGCTTCACAACCTGTTCCCGATCGCGATCACGGCCGCCGAAGGAAAAGCGTTAGGGTCATGGGTCGGTCGTGAGGCTGCGACGCACACGATCGAGATCGGCCTCGGGTACGGCCTCTCCGCGCTGTACATCGGTGAAGCCCTGCTCTCCGGCGGCAGCACAGGCGCCCAGCATGTCGTCGTGGACCCGTACCAAACGGCGAGATTCGACGACTGCGGCCTGCAGCTCCTCGACGAAGCGGGGCTTGAGGAACTCGTGGAGTTCCACGGGGAGGAGTCCCAGGTCGTCCTGCCGCGATTTCTGAGCGAGGGACGAGACTTCGACCTCGCGTTCGTCGACGGCAACCACCGCTTCGACGGAGTCTTCCTCGACCTGGTCTATCTCGGCCGGCTCCTGCGCCCCGGAGGAGTCGTGTTCGTCGACGACTACCAGCTGCCCGCGGTCGCTCGCGCCACCGCGTTCTGCGTGGCGAATCTCGGGTGGACGTCCGAGGAGGTATCCGCTTCGGACGATCTCCACCAGTGGGCGGTGCTTCGTACCTCACCGGTGCCGGACACGAGACCGTTCGATTACTTCGTCGACTTCTGAGCCGCTGGATCTGGTGGTACGTTCGGGTTCGTGAGCCCTTCCGACCTGCAGCCCACGGACCTGGTCGACATCGACCACCTCCTCTCCGACGAGGAGAAGCAGATCCGCAGCGTCGCCCGCGAATGGGTGCAGCGCCGGATCCTCCCCGAGGTCGAGGACTGGTACGAGAATGGCGAGTTCCCAGCGCGCGACCTGGCGAAGGAGCTCGGCGAGCTCGGCTTCTTCCTGATGCAGCTCGATACGGAATGGACGCTCGGGCTGAACTCCGTGGCCTACGGGTTGGTAGAGCTCGAGATCGAGGCCGGCGACAGCGGGCTGCGATCGTTCGTCTCGGTGCAGAGCGCGCTTGCCGGGCACGCGATCTACGCGTTCGGGAGCGACGAGCATAGGAACGAGTGGCTGCCCAAGATGGCGTCCGGCGAGGCGATCGCGTGCTTCGGGCTTTCCGAGGCGGACTCGGGCAGCGATCCGAGCTCGATGCGCACGGTAGCCAAGCGAGATGGCGATGATTGGATCCTGAACGGCACGAAGATGTGGATCACGAACGGCGGCTGCTCCGACATCGCGATCGTCTGGGCGCAGACCGACGACGGGGTCCGCGGGTTCATCGTGCCAACCGAGTCCCCGGGCTTCACGGCGAACGACATCCACAAGAAGATGTCGCTCCGAGCGTCGGTGACATCCGAGCTGGTGATGGACGGCGTGCGGCTGCCGGCCGACGCGATGTTGCCGGAGGCGAAGGGGCTCCGCGGCCCGCTCTCCTGCCTGAACGAGGCGCGCTACGGGATCGTGTGGGGCGTGATGGGCGCGGCGCGCTCGTGTTTCGAGACGGCGCTCGAGTACTCGAAGACGCGCGAGCAGTTCGACAAGCCGATCGGCTCGTTCCAGCTCACCCAGAAGAAGCTTACGGACATGGCCCTCGAGCTGTACAAGGGGACGCTGCTCGCCTACCACCTCGGGCGGCTGAAGGACGAGAAGGGCCTGGCGCCGGAGCAGGTGAGCGTCGGGAAGCTGAACAACACGCGCGAGGCACTCGAGATCGCGCGCATGTCACGCGGGATCCTCGGCGCGAACGGCATCACGCTCGAGTACCCGATCATGCGCCACATGACGAACCTCGAGTCCGTGATCACCTACGAGGGGACCGAGGAGGTTCACACCCTTGTGATCGGAGAGCAGCTGACTGGCCTCAAGGCCTTCACGTAGGACCTCGTGCTAGCCGCGATCGCCCGGATTGGACTCGTGGCGGTGTCCCTTCACCTTGTGTCGTGCGCGCCGAAGACCGAACCCCGGGAGGATCGGTTCCCTGTTCAGTACGAGTTCACCGTCCATAACGGCCCTGCTGGACGCGTTTCCGTTCGGTATCTCGATGCCAAAGGCTCTTCAGTATCACTGACCCTCACAGAGAAGCATTGGGGGAGTGACCAGATATCGTTTCCGCGAGGCGGCAAGATCCTCTTGATCGCGAGCCTCGCGGATGCAGGGCAGAGGACCCTCCAATGCACAGCAACCACTCGGTCGGTCGATGATCCCGACGGGACCGTCTATCTCGGTGGTGGAGGGAGCAGGTGCTCGATCCGAGAAATAGCGGGTGAGAACCCGTTCTCTCCCGACTGACATGAGGCCGGCGACCCTGCCTAGCTAAGCGTGGATTCAGCCAACAGGGTCGCAGCGTCGGCGATCCGTATCTCCGAGCCTTTTCCCTTCGCTGCGTCGTCGAGCATGACGAGGCAGTAGGGGCACGCGGTCGCCACGGTTTCCGCCCCCGTCTCGGCCGCCTCTTCGAACCGCGTGTCGTTGATCCTTGGCGACTCCTCCTCCATCCACATGCGGGCGCCGCCGGCGCCGCAGCAGAACGACCGCTCGCGGTTCCGCGGCATCTCCTCGATCTCGCCGCCGATCACCTCACGGGGCGCGTCGAACTCGCCGTTGTGCCGCCCGAGGTAACAGGCGTCGTGGTACGTGATCTTCCCGTCGCCGGTCCGAGGCTGGAGCCGCCCCGCCGCGATCAGCTCGGACAGCAGCTGCGTGTGATGCACGACCTCGTACGTCCCGCCGTAGTCGGGGTACTCGTTCGCCAGCGTGTTGAAGCAGTGCGCGCAGCTCGCGACGATCTTCGTCACGCCGGCCCCGTTCAGCGTCTCGACGTTCTGCTCGGCGAGCATCTGGAACAGATACTCGTGGCCCATCCGCCGCGCCGGGTCGCCGGTGCAGCGCTCGCGGGGGCCGAGCACCGCCGAGTCGATCCCCGCGGCGGCGAGCAATCTCGCCACGCTCTGCGTCGTCTTCTGCGCGCGCTCGTCGAACGCGCCCGCGCATCCGACCCAGAACAGGACCTCGGGCGCCGGGTCGCCCTCCTGCAGGACTCGGACGTCGAGGTCCTTCGCCCAGTCCAAACGCGCCGACGCCGGCTGGCCCCACGGGTTCTCCTGGTTCTCGACGCCCCGGAGCATCGGGGCGGCCTCCTGGGGGAACCGCGACTCGGCCATCACGAGGTTCCGGCGGAGGTCGACGATCGTGTCGATGTGCTCGATGTCGACCGGGCACTCCCGCACACAGGCCCCGCACGTGACGCAGTCCCACACGACCTGATCGATCACCGCGTTCGGCACGAGCGGCTGGAGTTCGACCTCGCCGGCGGCCTCGGCGACCACGCGGTCGCGGAGGTCCATGATCAGCAGCTTCGGCGAGAGCGGCTTGCCGGTCGCCCACGCCGGGCACGCGTCCTGGCACCGGCCGCACTCGGTGCACGAGAAGAGGTCGAGCATCTGCTTCTTGGAGAGGTCCTTCTGCGTCGCCACACCGAAACGGATGTCCTCCTCGGGCGCATCGAGGTCGATCCGGTTCGGCTCGAGGCGGCCGGTGGGGCCGTCCTTCGCGAGCCAGACGTTCGCCGGCGCGGTCGCGATGTGGAGGTGCTTCGAGCCCGGGAGGAAGACGAGGAAGCCGAGGATCACGAGGAGGTGCGCCCACACGAGAACCCGTTCGGCCACCTCGGTTCCACCGCCGGAGCCGAACAGGCCGGAGAGGAGGTCCGCGACCGGCCTCGAGTGCGGGACCTCGGCGACCCCGAGGGCGATCCGCGCGGCGTTCCACAGCAGGAACGTCACCACGATCGCGAGGATCAGGAGCAGGATGCGGTCGGCCTCGCCCATGTGGCTGCCACGGAACCGGTCGGGCTTCAGGACCTTGCGGATGAAGAAGGCCATCGCGACGCCGACGACGACGAGCGTCGCGAACACGTCCGACACGAACGCGAACCAGGCCGCGCCGCCGAGGATCGGGAGCGACGATCCCTCGTCGACGATCGCAACCGCTGCCTCCGCGATCGTCGGGAGCAGCACGAGGAAGCCCCAGAAGATGAACGCGTGCATCAAACCGGGACCGAGCTTCTGCAGCAGCTTCTTCTGGAGGAGGACGTGGGTGAGCTCGCGGGTGACGCGGTCTGGGGTGGGGGAGCCTCGTCCGGCGGGCCGAGCGTTCGCGACCAGAGCCACGCGCGGCCGCACGCGGCGCACGAACAGCAGGACCGCCACGACGACGACGGCCGCGAGGGCCGCGGCGGCTACGGGCCCGTCCGTCGCTTCTCGATCTCCTCGGTGAGGGCCGGGACGACCTGGAACAGGTCGCCCACCACGCCCAGGTCCGCGATCTTCAGGATCGGCGCGTCGGGGTCCTTCGTGATCGCGACGATCCGCTTCGCGCCCTTCATCCCCACCATGTGCTGGAGCGCGCCGCTGATGCCCGCGCAGACGTAGACCTCCGGCTTCACGGTCTTGCCCGTCTGCCCGATCTGGTAGCTGTATGGCACCCAGCCGGCGTCGACGGCGGCGCGCGAGGCGCCCACGGCGGCGTTGCCGATCGCGGCGGCGAGCTCGTCGAGCTGCTCGAAGGCGTCGGGGCCCCCGAGCCCGCGCCCTCCCGCGATCACGACCTTCGCGTCCTCCAGGCGAGGGCCGGACGCGGCTTCCTCGTGACGCTCCACGCGCTCGGCCGTCGTCAGCTCGCCGGGAACGTCCACCTTCATGTCCACGACCTCGGCGGTGCCGCCGGAGGGGTCGGCCACGAAGGACTGCGGCCGGACGATCACGAGCCTCGGCGCAGGTCCCTGCAGCTCGACGTCGACGACCTTCGTTCCGCCGAGGATCTCGGTCCGTGCGCGGTCCGGGCCGAGCACGTCGGTGGCGTTCGCCATCAGCGTGGAGCCGGTGCGCGCCTGCAGCCGCCCCGCGACGTCGCGGGCGTCGTAGGAGGCGGGGAACAGGATCAGGTCGGGGGTGTGCTCCTCGAGGAGCCCGGCCAGCGCGTGGACCGCCGGCTGCGCCAGGTGCGTGTCGAACACCTCGTCGTCGCTCGCGAAGACCGTCTGCGCCCCGTGCTCGCCGAGCGCGTCGGCCGACGCCTTCGCGCCCGGGCCGAGCGCCACCGCCGCGACCTCGTCGCCGAGCTCGCGCGCCTTCGTGAGGAGCTCGAGCGCGCTCGTCGCCGGCCCGTCCGGCGTGACGTCGGCCCAGACCCAGACCTTCATCGCAGGCACCTTGGCACGTCAGATCACCTTCGCCTCGGCGAGGAGATCCGCCATCCGGGCCGGCGTCGTCTCGTCGAACTCGACCGTCTCGCCGCCCTGCTTCGGCGGCGCGTCGGTCACCTCGGCCACGCTCTGGGTCGCGGTGGCGTCCTCGGACGACAGCCCGAGCTCGGAGAGACCGATCGTCTCGACCGGTTTCGACTTCGCGGCCATCACGCCCTTGAGCGACGGATAACGCGGCTCGGTCGCTCCCGCCGTCACCGTGACGACCGCGGGGAGCGGCGCCGTCACGACGTCGTAGCCGGCGACGGTCTGCCGCTCGATCCGGAGGGCGCCGTCCGAGGTATCCAGCTTCCGCGCGAACGTCAGGCTCGGGAGGCCGAGGAGCTCGGCGATCGCGGCGGGCACGATCCCCGTGTAGCCGTCGGTGGACTCGACGCCGCCGATCACGAGGTCGAACTCCTGGCGTCCGATCGCGGCGGCCAGCACGCGGGCGGTCACCAACGAGTCGGCGCCGCGGAGCGCGTCGTCCGTGATGCGCACGCCCCGATGGGCACCCATCGCGAGGCCGCGCTGCAGCGCCGCCTGCGCGACCTCGGGACCCATCGTGAGGAGCGTGATCTCGCCGTCGTCCGCCGCTTCCACGAGCTGCAGCGCGGCTTCGAGCCCGTACTCGTCGCCGGGGTCGAGCGCGCCGTCCGCGCCTTCGCGGACGAGGAGCCCGTCGGCGCCGAGCGTCGGGGTGCCCTCGGGCTCCGGCACCCACTTCGTCAAGACGACGACGTTCACGGCGCGGCCCGCCGGTCCTCGCTCACGAGAGCACCGTACCCGCTCGGCGCGAGGGTCGGCATCAGCTGCGGCGGAGGAACGCGTCGAGCTCGTCGCGGGTGGGCATCCCCTCGCGGGCACCGACCTTCGTGACGGAGAGCGTCGCCGCCGCGACCGCGCGCTCGGCCGACGCGGCGACGTCCAACCCCTCGGTCAGGCCGGCCGCGAACACGCCGTTGAAGCAATCGCCCGCCCCGGTCGTGTCGACGGCCTCGACCGGGCGCGCCGCGATGCGCTCCTCGTGGCCGTTCCGATCGATCAGGACGCCGTCCGATCCTCGCGTCTCCACCACCACGACGTCGTCGGGAAGCGAGCCGAGGGACCGCCGCTCGTGCTCGTTGGGCGTGACGTAGGTCGCGAGCGCCGCGATCTCCGCCGTCCAGGGCTGCACGGGCGCGGGGTTCAGTATGAACGGCGCCTCGTGTTCGCTGCACCAGGCGGCGGCCGCGCGGACGGCGGCGTGCGAGACCTCGAGGCTCGCGAGCACGACCCCCACCTCGTACACCTGTCCGATCGCCGAGGTCACGTCGCCCGCCGCGAGCTCCGCGTTCGCCCCGGAAGCCACGGAGATCTGGTTCTCCCCGTCGGGACCGACGCAGATCAGGGCCACGCCGGTCGGCACGTTCGGCCGCATCGCGACGGAGGGCGCCACCCCTTCGGCGCGGAGCGACGCCAGCGCATCGTGTCCGAGGGCGTCGTTCCCGACGGCCCCGATCATGACCACGCCCTGCCCGAGCGCCCGAGCGGCCGCCACGGCCTGGTTCCCGCCCTTGCCGCCGTGATGCTGCGCGAACACACCGCCGGTGACCGTTTCGCCGGGGGCCGGGAGCGGCGCTCCCGACACGACGAGGTCCACGTTGATCGCGCCGATCACGACGACCGAGCCGGTCACGCCCTCGCCTCCACCAGCGAGCGGACGCGCTCGACGAACCGGGTCATGAACGCGTCCGGCTCGAGGTCGAAGGCGACCCGAGCGTTCGCCTCGGGCTCCCAGCCCACGGGCCACGGGCTCCCGCGGACGCCGGCCAGATCCGCCACCGTCTGCCCCATCGTCCAGCGGCCCTCCGTCTCGACCTCGACCCGCGTCGTCTCGAGCCGGACCAGCGAGGGGTCGATCGCGACGGCCACCGCGAGCGGGTCGTGCAGGCGGCACCCGTCCTCGCCGACGACCGCGGCGTAGAAGTCCAGGTAGAAGCTGGTCGCGCCCTCGATCAGCTGCCCGAGGGGCGAGTCCGGGGCCGGCGCGCAGACCGCGTCGAGCTCGGGCCTCCGCATCACGGCGCCCTCGGTGACGTCGAGGCCGATGCAGATCGGGAGCCGCTCGTCGTCGGCGCCCGAGAACGCGGTGAACACTTCGGCCGCGGCCAGGGGGTCGACCCAGATGTTCGCCTCGGCCGCCGGCGTGACGTTGCCGCCGCGCGCGAACGCACCGCCCATCAGCGCGAAGCCACCGAGCAGCTCCGGCAGGCGCGGCTCCTCTCGGAGGGCGAGGGCGACGTTCGTGAGCGGGCCGGTGGCGACGAGCAGCACCTCGCCCGGCCGCTCCCGAGCCGAGCCGACGAGCACCTCGACCGCCGTGCGGTCCGACGGTGCGGCCGAGGCCGACGGCGGGGTGGCCCGGCCGAGTCCTCGTTCCCCGTGCACGACCGGGAACGGGACGTGGTCTCGGGCGAGCGGCCGGCCCGCCCCGTGCGCGACCTCCACCTCCGGTCGGCCCGCCGCCTCGAGCACGGCGAGGGTGTTCTCCGTCGCCTGCTCCACGGAGATGTTGCCCATCACGCAGGTCGCGCCGATCACGTCGACCTCCGGCGACGCCACCGCGTAGAGCAGCGCGAGGGCGTCGTCCACGCCGGTATCGACGTCGAGGATCAGGGGTCGCGGCGCCATGACCGGCACAGGGTACGTGCCGGGCGAACGGTCAGCGTCGGGGGAGCGGTGGGGTTCGCAGTTTCCAGAGCTTCCAGTTGGCGCGGTCAGCGTCGTTGCGAACCCGTGGTCGCGTGTCCGGGTCGAACCGGGCGGCTCGGCGGCGTCGCTTCGTTCGCAGCCAACGGATCATGCCTCAACCCAAGTCCCGAGGCGCCGGCCGGCTTGTGGGCCGGGCGTCGCCGGGCGAGCCCGATGCCAACGACGAACCGACGAGCGCTCCGACGACGGCGCCGAGTGCGCCGGCCGCGGCGAACGCTGCTTCGGAGGAGAGGTTCCAGGCAAGGAAGTTCCGTCCGCAGAAGGACTCGGACACGCCATCCGAGCAGACGCTGCCCGCCCCGAACGTCAGAATGACACCGAGAGCGGCACCGATGACGGCAAGCACGAAGACGAGGGTCCAGTTGATCCGTCTGCGCCTAGGCACCGGCAGGCTCGAGGGCGAACCCGATCAGCTTCGAGGAGACCTCGCGGCTCACCCGGAGCATGTCCTCGGGCGTCACGTCGCTGTGATCCATCAGGACCTGGATCGCGAGACCGTCGATCACGGCGCCGACCTGGATCCCGAGCTCGTCCGCGTCGAGGCCGTCGGGGAACTCGCCGGTCTCCCGGCCGTGTCGGACGATGTCCGCGATCGAGCGACGCCAGCGCCGGTTCAGGACCTCGTGCTCCTTGGCCATGTCCGGGTCGCGGAGCGCTCGCACCCAGATCTCGACCCAGAGCGCCCACTCGTCCAGGAACTGGTAGTCGGGGAGCAGTCCCGGCACCGACAACTCGATCAACCGGTCCAGCTGCGCCCTCGCCGAGGGGTTCTTCCGGAGCTCGCGAGAGAGGCGCAGGTAGAACTGGTCGTTCGAGTAGGTCAGCGTCTCGACCAGCAGGCGGTCCTTCGACTCGAAGTAGTAGAGGATCAGGCCCGTGGACACGCCGCAGGCCTCGGCGATGTCCTGGATCCTTGTCTCGGCGAGGCCTCGGTCCGTGATCACCTGGGCCGCGGCGGCCAGGATCTCCTGGCGCCGGTCCTTGCCGACCCTCGCCGTCTTTCCCGACTTGGAGCGCCCCTTGGCCATCGACCTCCTGAACGACGTACAGAGATACCGGCCGCCCGGTATCCCGGCCCGCCCGGCGGACGTCGGAACCGTACCCTGTTGAGCAGCCGAAATCAAAGCGCCGATCGTCCCGAGTGGGTTTGACTCGCCGTTCAAGATTGGGGCATCATTCGGCATCGACGAAAGGATCCGAGGGGCCATGGCGACGAACACCTATGACGCGATCGTGATCGGCGGGGGGCACAATGGCCTGACGGCCGGCGCGTACTTCGCCCGGCACGGGGCACGGACCGTGGTGCTGGAGGCGAGGCACAAGACGGGCGGCGCCGCCGATACGAGCGCACCGTTCGCCGACCACCCGGACATCAACGTCACGACCTACTCCTACGTCATGTCGCTGATGCCGCCGACGATCATCGACGAGCTGCAGCTGAAGCGACACGGGTACGACGTGACGCCGTTCGGCCCGTACTTCCAGGCGTTCCCGGACGGCCGCTCCATCACGGTCTATGCGGACGAAGCCGATCGGTCCTACGACTCGATCGCGCAGTTCTCGAAGAAGGACGCCGACGCGCTCCCCGAATGGGAGGCATGGCTCAAGGGCGTCGCCGACATCCTGGGACCGCTGCTCCTGCAGAGCCCCCCGCGCGCCGGCTCGCTCGCGATCGGGGACCTGCTCGAGACGG
Organism: Actinomycetota bacterium; assembly: GCA_050696355.1. GTDB lineage: Bacteria > Actinomycetota > UBA4738 > UBA4738 > HRBIN12 > JAJNBA01. The sequence goes on along the minus strand of JBOGVD010000134.1, from coordinate 1,014 downwards.
CGCGGACCGCATGGAAGGTGCGCAAGCTCGGTGTCCGCGGCGTCGGCGACGTCACGCGGCTGTTCACGATGAGCATCACGGACCTGCTGGACGACTGGTTCGAGTCCGACGCGATCAAGGGCATGCTCGCGGTGAACGGCATCATCGGGACGTGGGCGGGGCCGGATGAGCCCGGGACCGCGTACGTGATGCTCCATCACTCGATCGGCGACGTCGGCGACGGTCATCTCGGCTCCTGGGGCTACCAGCAGGGAGGCATGGGCGCGGTCTCCGACTCGATCCGTCGCTCCGCGGAGTCCTTCGGAGCCGAGATCCGCACGAACGCACGAGTGAAGTCGATGCTCACGACCGGCGGACGGTTCCACGGGGTCGTGCTCGAGGACGGGACCGAGCTTCGCGCGCCGATCGGCGTGACGTGCGTGCACCCGAAGATCGGATTCCTCGACATGATCCCGCCCACGGACCTGCCGGCCGACTTCGTCACGGACATCCAGCGCTGGAAAACGCGCTCGGGCGTCGTGAAGATCAACGTCGCGATGTCGGAGCTGCCGGACTTCACGGCGATGCCCGGCAAGGAGCTGCAGGAGCATCACACGGGCTCCGTGGAGCTGTGCTTCTCACCGCAGTACGCGGAGCGCGCGTTCCAAGACTCACACATGGACCGGAAGGCCTCGGTGGCTCCGTTCGTCGACGGCGTGATCCCGACGACGATGGACAAGAAGCTCGCGCCTGAAGGCACCCACGTGTTCTCGATGTTCAGCCAGTGGGTGCCGGACGATTGGGTCAACGAGCCGCACCGGGAGGAGCTCGACGCGTACGCGAAGCGGATCTTCGACCTCTACGACGAGCTCGCGCCGAACTTCAAGGACGCGATCATCGACTACCAGGTGATCGGTCCGTACGACATGGAGCAGGAGCTTGGGCTGATCGGCGGCAACATCTTCCACGGCGAGCTGTCGGTGGATCAGCTGTTCCACATGCGTCCGGCGCCCGGCTACGCGGACTACCGAACCT
>JBOGVD010000133.1:0-22151 GCA_050696355.1 Actinomycetota bacterium | reverse complement strand
CGTCGGCGAGGATCGCCGGCAGATCGTGGCGCGCCGCCACGGCGCGCCGGGTGAGGCGTGAGGCCGGCGAGGGTCCGGCGCGCCGCGGGGGCGCCGGGTCCAGCACCGTTCCACCTCCCAGCGTTTCCTGACGCCCGGATTCGCGGAGGACGAAGCGGTCGAAGACGTCCACCACGAGCGGCCGTGTCGTCGTGACCCGGACGGATGCTTCTTCGCCGGCTTCGAGGGGAGCCTTGCCGAAGATGCGCAGGCGAGCGTCGGCTTCCGCGGCGCCGACGTAGACCTTGAACGCGCCACGAGCCGTGATCGGGTGTGCGAGCCCTCGCACGGGCCGGAGGATCCCGTCGAACACGGTCGTCGGCCGCCAGGCGCCCGGAGCTCCGAGCACGTCACCCCGAGCGAGGTCGTGCCGGCCCGTGCCGGCGAGGTTGGCCGCGACCCGGGCGACCGGGGTCGCACTTTCCACGTCCCGCTTGTGCGTCTGGATTGAACGGATCCGTGCCGTCCGCGCGTGCGGGTAGAGCTCCACCTCGTCGCCCACCTCGAGCCGATCGCCTCCCAGGGTCCCCGTCACGACGGTCCCGGCTCCCGAGATCGTGAACACGCGGTCCACGAACAGGCGCGTCCGCGTCGTCTCCGGCGACGGGACCTCCGAGAGCAGCTGGTCGAGCCCCCTCCGGAGATCGTCCACGCCGGCTCCGGTCGTGGCCGACACCCGGACCACCCGGGCTCGCTCGAGGACGCTGCCGGCCAGCCGCTCGTGGATCTCCTCCTCGGCGAGGTCCAGCGCGTCGTCGTCGACGAGGTCCCGCTTCGTGAGGGCCACCACCCCGCCGGCGACGCCCAGGACGTCCAGGATCGCGAGATGTTCCTCGGACTGTCGGCGCCAGCCTTCGTTGGCGGCCACCACGAACAGGACCAGCCGCACCGGTCCGACGCCGGCCAGCATGTTGGCGATGAACCGCTCGTGCCCCGGCACGTCGACGAAGCCGATCTCTCGACCGGACGGGAGCTCGCCCCACGCGTAGCCGAGATCGATCGTGAGTCCGCGTCGCTTCTCCTCGTCCCACCGGTCGGGGTCCATGCCGGTGAGGCGCACGATCAGGGACGACTTGCCGTGATCGACGTGGCCGGCCGTGGCCACGACGCGGAGCTCCGTCATCTACCCGTCGTGCTCGGGGTCGATGACCGTGTCGCCGTCCGCGCGCTCGTCGTCGCCGTGGAGGTCGTGGCCGTGCTCCACGTCGCCCTCGAGCGCGTAGTGCACCGCCCGCACCAGGTGCGGCACGTCGCGGTCGGTCACCGTTCGGCAGTCCAGCAGGATGAAGCCGTCCTCCATCCGGGCGAACGCGGAAGGCGCCCCCGTGCGGAGGCGGGCCGCGAACGCGGGCGCGTCCGGGACCTGGATCCGGACCCCCCACGACGGCAGGCTCGTGCCGGGCATCGAGCCTCCGCCCACGGTCGACTCGCACCGGACCACGCGAGCCCCCTCGAGCTCCCCGCCGATCGTCTCGGACAGCAGCTGAGCGCGGCTCCGGACGATCTCCGGCGACTCTCGGAGCATCCGGAAGGCGGGGAGCTCCGCCTCGCGGCCGGTCGCGATGATCGCGAGCACCTGCTCGAGCGCCGCCATCTGGATCCTGCCGATACGGACGGCCCGCGCGATCGGATGCCGGCGCAGCCGCTCCAGCAGGTCCGCCCGTCCGACGACGATGCCCGCCTGGGGTCCACCGAGGAGCTTGTCCGCAGAGAAGGTCACGAGGTCCGCTCCCTGGCCGAGCGCGTCGGAGACGGCGGGCTCGCCCTCCGGATGCCCGTGACCGTGGTGGAGGAGGCCCGAGCCGATGTCGTACAGGAATGGGATGCGATGCTTCCGGGCGAGGGCGGCCAGATCGGACACCGCCGGAGCCGCCGTGAATCCGATCAGACGGTAGTTCGAGGGATGGACCTTGAGGATCAATCCGGTCTTGTCGGTCACCGCCGCCCGGTAGTCGGCGATCCTCGTACGGTTCGTCGTTCCGACCTCGGCAAGACGCGCTCCCGACGCGGCGAGGATGTCGGGGATACGGAACTCCCCACCGATCTCGATCAGCTCGCCGCGGGACACGAGGACCGGCTTCCCCCTGGCGAGCGCGGCCATCGCGAGCAGCAGGGCAGCGGCGCAATTGTTGACCGCGAGCGCCCCCTCCGCTCCCGTGAGCGCGGTCAGCAGGGTCTCGGCGTGTGCCCCGCGACGGCCGCGTCGCCCCGTCTGTCGATCCACCTCGATGTCGGTGTAGGACCGGGCGGCACGGGCCGCCGCGCGCGCGGCGCGCTCGGGCAGCGGCGCACGTCCGAGGTTGGTATGGAGGATCACGCCGGTGGCGTTGATCACGGGCACCATCCCCTGCGCGGCGTGGGATGCGCGGCCGAGCGCCCTGGCGAGCAGCACCTCGGCGGGAGGGGGATCGTCGCCTTCGGCAGCGGCCGACCGGACCTCCGCGAGCACGTCCTCGAGCGTCCGTTTGAGGAGGGGTCGCCCGAGGACGGAGGCAGCCCTCCGCGCGGGATCGGAGCGCAGGAGCGCATCCACCGAGGGAACCTTCCGGCGGACGTCGACGGCCATGTTCGGGCAGCCTATCGCCTCAGTCCGCGGGCTCCATGCGTCGCCGTGGCTCCACCGCGCCTCCGCTAGGATGGCGCGCTGATGGACATCCGCGAGCGGCCTGCGTTCGAGAGCACCCAGGTCACCTCGATGATCCGGGGTGGGGGGCTGGACGTCGAGGTCCTTCCTTCCGGGGAGTTCTCCACCGAGGAGATGATCCTCAACATCGGACCGCAGCACCCCTCGACGCACGGCGTGTTGCGGGTGGTGCTCGAGCTCGACGGGGAGTTGATCACGAAGGCGGAGCCGGTGATCGGCTACATGCATCGCGCCGCCGAGAAGCTCGCCGAGTTCCGGGACGCCCGCCAGGTCCTCGTCCTGATGAACCGTCACGATTGGATCAGCGCGTTCAACAACGAGCTGGGGTGGACGATCGCCGTCGAGCGACTCTCGGGCATCGAGGTGCCCGAGCGCGCCCAGTGGATCAGGACGATGTTCGCGGAGTGGAACCGGATCCTCAGCCATCTGATGTTCAGCGGCTCGTACCCGCTCGAGCTCGGCGCGATGACCCCGATCTTCTACGCCTTCCGCGAGCGCGAGATGATCCAGGATCTCATGGAGTCCGCCACCGGCGCGCGGATGCATCACTCCTACTGCCGGGTCGGGGGGCTCAAGGACGACCTCCCCCACGGCTTCCTGAAGCGCTCGGCAGAGGTCCTCGCTGAGACGCGGAAGCGGATCGCGGAGTTCGAAACCCTGATCATGGGCAACGAGATCATCTACGCCCGCACGCGTGACGTCGGTCTCCTTCCCGCGGAGACGGCCGTCGCGTTCGGCACGTCGGGGCCGGTGCTCCACGCGAGCGGCGTGCCGATGGACCCACGGAAGGACGAGCCGTACGAGAAGTACGGGGAGGTCGAGTTCGAGGTTCCCGTGGGCATCAAGGGGGACTGCTACGACCGGCTCTGGGTGCTGATCGCACGGATGAAGGAGTCCTGCAACATCATCGAGCAGTGCATGGATCGCCTCCCGGCCGGAGCGTTCCGGGCGCCGAAGCTCCCGAAGACGCTGAAGATGGAAGGCGAGGTCTACGTTCGCACCGAGAATCCCCTCGGCCTGATGGGCTACTACGTCGTCGGAGACGGGAAGAAGCAACCCTACCGGCTGAAGATGCGGACGGCCTCGTTCTCGAACGTCAGCGTGATCCCGGCCATGCTGCCGGGCACGTTGGTCCCGGACCTGATCGCGATCCTCGGCTCGATCTTCTTCGTCGTCGGCGACGTCGACCGCTGACGGCGGGGCCGCGGACGAGGGTGGCGAGCGGCCCCTCGGGCACGACCGAAATTTCGAACGCTCAATATCCCGGCCCATCCGGCCGATATCTCTGCGGGGATGAATATCGAGTACATCGGCTCGTTCCGGACCCGCATCGCGGATGACGGATCGCTCGACGTCTGGGCGCGAGGCTGGCGCCTGGAGTCCCAGCTCTACGCCCTGATCCCTGCAGGCCTCGCCCTGATGTTCATCTTCGCCCCGATGTCCCCGCCCATGCGCGCCTTCGGCGCCGTCGTCATGATCGTGGCGGCCCTGTTCGTCTCCCGCATGACGAAGCCCGGACTCCGGTTCACGCACGAGGCGGTCTCCATCGTGAGCGTGGTCCGTACGCAGCGGTTCCCATGGGAGCAGGTCAGCGGTTTCATGGGAGAACGCCGCCACGACGAAGCCCGGGTGCTCATGGTGCTCCACGACGGGCCACAGATCCCGCTCCCGGGGACCCTGGATGCGGCAGAGCTCGATCCCTACGACGACGAGGGACCGCTCCTGTCCGCGGCGGACCAGCTGAATCGACTCCAGGAGCTCGCCGTCGCGGGTGAGCTCGCCGGGCTCGAGCCGGCACCGACAGCCGCCGCCCCCGTTCCGGTACGTGCCGCACCCCGGCCCTCCGTTCCCGATCCCGAGGAGCTGACGAGCGGGTCCCGGAAGGACCGGCGCCGCGAGCGCAAGGAATTGCGGGCCGCCCTCAAGGCGGTTCGCCTGACCCCGCAGGGCACGGTCGTCGCGGCCGTCGACCCGCCAGAAGAGCCGGCCGCCCCCCGCCGCCTCCGCCACAGGGGCCGGGCCGAGCCCGCCGCCGAGCTCACGAAGGTGGCCATCACCGAGCCCGACCCGGTGGGCATCTCTGCTCCCGCCGAGCTTGTGGAAGCGGAGAACGGGATCCCGTCGTACTACCCGACGCCTGTCTACATACCGCAGGCTGAGTACGCGCAGATGCTCCGCGATCAGAAGGCCGCCGAGAAGGCCGCCGCAGCGGCGGCAGCCGAGCTGCGCCGGCTCGCGGACGTGGAGGGTCCCGACGAGCTGGCCGAGAAGGAAGCGTTCTCGGACTGGGCTTCGTAGCGTTCGGCTACGTCTGCCGGTTGAACCAGGCGCCTCCCGGCCCCGTCCAGCTGAAGCCCTCGCCCCAGACCCCGATCGTCTTCCCGGCGCTCGTGATCGCGATCTCGCCGTAGTCGCCATAGAACTCCTGGAAGCCGGCCGCGGTCTTGTACTCGGCGCCGGTGCTCGCGTCGGAGATCTTGACGGGGGTGCTCCACGTCAGTCCCCCGTCCCCGGAGCTGCGGTACCAGATGTTCCACGCGTCGTGGCTGCCGCCGTTCGTCTCCGCGTACCAGGCGCGAACGTCGCCGCTGCCGCGGGATTCGACCGCCGGGCCGGTCGCGTGCTCACTGATCGCCGAGATCGGGGTCCGCGTGGACCAGGAGAGCCCGCCGTTCGTCGACCGCTTGGCGAAGATCTGCTGCTTGCCGCCGGGGGTCGTCGCGCCGTCGTACGCGATGACGAGGTTGCCGGCAGCATCCGCGGACACGGCGCTGTGCCCCAGGTAGAAGTCTGACGAGCAGCCGGCGGCCACGCATGGTTCGCCGATCTCCACGGTATCCACCACGACGTTCTGCCAGGAGGCTCCCTGCGTCGTGGAGACGAACGCGTGGTGTTGCACGACCCCTTCCGGCGACGACCCCTGCCCCCCGTAGAGGATGCTGCTCTCCGAGAACACCACCGTGCCGTTGGGCAGGACGTCCGCGTCGTAGGCGAAGAAGTACCGGGTCCCGTTGACGAGCTTGGTCTGGGTCCAGGTCGCACCGGCGTTGTGTGACTGCGCCACCCATGGGTCGCCGGCGTTGGGGCCGTTCCAGGAGACGTAGACGTGCTGGCCGTCGTCGCTCATCGCGAGCACGGGCTTGTCGGTCCACGAGACCTTGCCGTACGTGGGAACCGGGGCAGACCAGGTCTGGCCGTGGTCGGTCGACTTGATGAAGACCACGTTGAACCCGTTCATGTAGAGCGCGTAGACGTGTCCGGTGCTCGGGACGACCTCGATGATCGGGTCGAACTGACCGGATCCCTTGCAGGGGCAGAGCGGTGTCCCCGCGCTCCAGGTCGCGCCGCCATCGGTGGAGATCTCGAGCGCGGTGAAGGGCGACGGACAGTTCCCCGGGCATGGCTTCGGCGCGTACCGTGTGACGAGCATGTAGACGAACGGGGCGTTCGGGTCGGCGGCGATCGCCGGCTCCCAATCGTCCGTCCCGACGTTCATGACCTGCTCGCCGGCCCATCCGGGCGCTGCGGCGGTCACCACCCGCTGCCGGCGACCGAAGTCCCCAGCCGCGCGAGCCTGGCGCAATGCGTCGAGACGAAGCTCGGTCGTGAGCCGCTGCTCCAGGCGTTCGGCTTGGCCGCCGGGCGCCCGTCCCGGGCCACCGAGGCCGGAGGGACCGGTTGCCGCCACCGCGATCGCGGCCGTGACCAGGGCCATCGCGATGACGGTGACGAAGGGGGACAGGGACCTGGCTCGCATGCAGCGATCGCCTCCTCGCTGGGCCCACGGGACCGAGATCGGTTCGGACCTCGGCGAGCATCGTAGCCCGACCTTGCGCGTCCACGCCACTCGGACCGCGAGCCAGGCGGACGGTACGCTCCCCCGGATGGGCCGGCCGGTGATGCGAGACTCCCGTCGCCCCGGGCTCGCGCGGGCCGTCATGCCGATCTTGGTGCTCGCGGTGTTCGCGGTGTTCGCGGCTCCGATGGTCCTCGTGCTCCTCGGGTCATTGCGGCCGACGGGAACGGCGCCGCCCACCACCTTCGATCTGCTGCTGGCCGGGGCCGACTCGTCGAACTACGGCGACGTACTCGGGCGGAGCTCGTTCCGCCGCCAGGCGATCAATTCGCTTCTCGTAGCCGCGATCGCGGTGCCGGCCGGAACGATCGTCGCGTCGTGGGCGGGATTCGCGATCGCCCGACTGCCGCGGCGAGCGGCGCTCCTGCTCCTTGGCCTGACGCTGGTCGCTGCGACGATCCCGGCGTCCACGTTGTTCGTCGGCCGGCTCGCCCTGTTCCGACTCACCGGGCTCACCGATTCCCCCGTGCCGCTGATCGCACCGGCGTTGATCGGGGTGTCACCGCTCCTCGTGCTCCTGTTCGCGTGGAGCTACTTCACGATCTCTCGGGACACGTACGACCTCGCGTGGGAGGCCGGGCTCGGCCCCTTCCGCACATGGTGGTTCGTCGCGCTGCCCATCAGGATGCCGGTGGCGGTGGTGGCTGCTGCGATCGCGTTCATGCTTTCGTGGGGGAACCTGACCGACCCGCTGCTCTACGTCTACGACGAGCGCTGGTTCACGCTCCCGCTCGGCCTCGCGTCGCTCGCCGCCCTCCCGCCCACCGATCACGGGCTGATGCTGGCGGCCGCCCTCCTGGCGACCGCACCGGCTCTGGTGACCGCGGTGCTCGTCCAGCGGTTCGTCTCGGATCGGCGATGGGCATGACCGGATCCCGTCCACGACTCGCGGTCGTGCTGCTCTCGCTCGCGTTGCTCGTCGTCGGGTGCACCGGCGCACCGGCGGGGCGCGCCCGGATCACCGTGATGGTCTCTGGGGATCCGGAGGAGATCCACGCGTATCGAGCCGTCGTCGACGCGTTCGACCGATCGCAGCGGACGGTCGACGCGGAGCTCCTCCCGTTCGCCGAACGGGACGACTTGATCGCACGTCTCGCCACGTCCATCGCGGGCGGCAGCCCGCCCGACCTCTTCCTGATGAACTACCGCTACTACGGGCAGTTCGCGGCGCGGGGGTCGCTCGCCCCGGTCGAGCCCTACCTGCGCGCCTCGGAGGCGCTCTCGCCCGAGGACTTCTTCAGGACGGCGATGTCGCCCTTCCGATGGGACGGCGAACAGGTGTGCCTGCCCCAGAACGTCTCGAGCCTCGTCGTGTACTACAACGCCGATCTCTTCGAAGCGGCGGACGTCCGTCCGCCGCGAGACGGGTGGACGTGGGACGAGATGGTCAGCGCCGCCACCCGCCTGACGCGCGACGAGGACGGGGACGGGCAAAGCGACGTCTACGGGCTCGGCGTGGATCCGGAGGTCATCCGCATCGCGCCGTTCATCTGGTCGAACGGGGGCACCCTGGTCGACGACGAGGTGGCACCGAACCGGTTCTCGTTCGACGCGGCGGCGGTGGTCGCGATGCAACGGTTCTTCGACCTGCGAGCCGTCGAGGGCGTCACGCCAACCGACGAGGAAGCCGAGTCCGAGGACCTCGAGAGCCGGTTCCTCAACGGACGCCTCGCGATGCTGATGGAGTCCCGGCGGGTCGTCCCCACGTTCCGCACGATCGGCGACTTCGCCTGGGATGTGGTCGGGCTTCCCTCGTTCGGGACCCCGGCATCGATCCTGCATTCCGACGCGTACTGCATGACCGCCGCCTCCGACGTCAAGGACGCGGCGTGGGGCTTCCTGGAGTTCGCCCTGGGCCCGCAGGGACAGCGGATCACGGCCGAGGCCGGCCGGACCGTCCCGTCGCTGCGCTCGGTCGCCGACAGCGACTCGTTCCTCGACCCGGACGCCGATCCCGCGCATGCCGCCGTGTTCCTCGAGCAGATCCCCTTCCTCCGGGCCGTTCCTGTGGTCTCGACCTGGCCCGAGATCGAGGACACCGCGAACGGTCTGCTCGAGGAGGCCTATTACGGTGGCGGCCTGGCGAGGGAGGTCGCGGTCGAGGTCTCGCTCCTGACCCGGGCGCAGTTCGCTCGCGCCGAGCGCTGATGGGATCCGCCGAGCGTCGTGTCCTGTGGCTCATGGCAGCTCCCTTCATGGCGGGGATCGTCGGGCTGGTGATCGCTCCCGCTCTCGGCTCGCTCGCGATGGCGTTCGCGGACTGGGACCTCGTGCGTCCGCCTCGCTCCGTGGGCCTCGCCAATTTCCGGGAGCTGATCGACGACCCCGTGTTCCGCATCGCGCTCCGCAACAGCCTGCTGTTCGCGGCGGCAGCCGTTCCCATCCGTGTGGTCGGGGCGTTGGGACTCGCGCTCCTGCTGCATCGGCGAGATCGGGTGTCGGCGGCCGGTCGCGTAAGCGTCCTCATCCCGACCATGATCCCGGACGCGGCGTACGCTCTGGTCTGGCTCTGGCTGCTGAACCCGCTCTACGGCCCACTCAACCTGGCGCTCGGGGCCGTCGGCCTGCCGACTCCTTCGTGGCTTTCGCAACCGACGCCGGCGCGATGGGCCGTCGTCATCATGTCCGCGTTCCAGCTCGGCGAGGGCTTCCTGATCGCCCTGGTCGCGAGGCGACACGTCCCGGCCGAGCTCCACGAGATCGCGACGATCAGCGGCGCTGGGCGGTGGTCCCGGTTCGTCCGGGTCACGCTCCCGATCATGGCCCCGGCGCTGCTGCTCATCGCGATGCGAGATACGATCCTCGCCCTCCAGGGAACCTTCGTACCGGCGCTCGTCGTCACTGACGGGGGCCCGCCGCCGTACGCGACGACCTACCTCCCGCTGTTCGTCTACCGGAACGCGTTCGAGTACCTGCGGTACGGCTACGCCTCGGCGGCCACCGTCGTCCTGCTCGCGCTCACCGCGTCGATCCTCTGGTTGCAGTACCGGCTCGTGATGCGGTGGCGAGAGACCGGTTCCGGGAGACGGCCTGAGGGTGGAAGGTTCAGACCCAGGTCGGCCCCTGGAGGCCAGGGGTCGCGAGGAGGAGCCAGCGGAGGCGACCCAGCGCCGAGGGGTCGACGAGGAGGCTCGCGCGGCTCCGGCCGCTCCACGCCCTGACGGCATCGAGGCCCTCCCGCCGGTTCAAGAGGTCCGCCTGCGAGCGGAGCTGCTCGTGGACCCACTGGTCGAACCCCAGGGCGGTCAAGGCGTGGCGCTGCGTCACGTTGGGGAACGCGATCAGGCCCTCTCGCTCCGCGTGCTGACCGAGGAGATCGAAATCGAGGCCGCACGTGATGTCGGTCTCGCCGGGCTGCTCGAGGAGATCCTCGACCGGTCGATGCGCCCGATAGCCGTGGGGCTGGCCGCCCGGCTCGCCCACCCCTCCGTAGTCGATCAGGAGCGCGTATCCCGGGTGGGCCAGCTTGGCGGCGACCTCTTCGAGGAACGCGACGGCGCCGTCCGGGCGCACCGCCTCCTCGCCGTCCGCGAGGGGCACGTCGTCTCCCGGCGACGGGTCGCCGAGGTGCTCGACGAAACGATCGCGCTCGAGCGCGACCAGGATCTCCCTCGTGCCCGAGGTCGTGCCGCGCAGCCGGCGGAACGGGAGGTTGTCCATCAGCTCGTTCGCGAGGATCAGCTGCGGTGCACCCTCGATCTCTGTGGCCACCTCGACCCCCTCGATCGCCCCGAGCGCCCGGCGCGCTCCCGGGCTCGTATCGACGGCCGTGTACGCTACGTCCAGATCCCGGAGGTGCTCGAGGAGCTGCCGCGCCAGGGTCCCGTCACCGGCTCCGACCTCTGTCAGTCGCAGCGGCCGTGGCGCCCCGAGCCGGTCCGACAGATCGACGATGGCGCGACCCAGGAGCTCCGCGAAGACCGGATGGACGTGCGGGCTCGTGACGAAGTGACCGTCCGGTCCGATCGGGGGATGTGCGAAGAATCCTCCCGGCCCGGAAAGCGCGAGCTCCATGTATTCCGCGAACGTGATGGGACCGTGATCCCTGATCGCGGTCGCGATCGACTGGCGGGCGTCCACGAGCCCCAGCGTACGGCCCTGGGTAGCATCCGGTTCCGTGAGCGAACAGATCCGCCGAGCGGCGTCGCTGATCGGCGTCCGCGACGGCCCGGGCGGGCCCGAGGTCCTCGTGGTCGAGCGGACGCTGGGTCATCGGTTCCTCCCGGGCTACGTCGCCTTCCCCGGCGGCGCGGTGGACCCCGGTGACGTGGTCCTCGCCGAGCGGTGGTTCGACGACGCGGCGGAGGCGGCGCGAGCCGCCGCCGTGCGTGAGTTCGCCGAGGAGGTCGGGCTCGTGGTGACCGCCGAGGCGGTCGGGGCGGTGGACCCGGACCGTCCGCTCGCGCCGATCGACGCCTCGCCCCCGACGGTCGACGTCCTCCCGGAGATCGCCCGATGGATCGCGCCCGAAGACGTCCCCGTCCGGTTCGATGCCCGGTACTTCGCCGTACGGATGGAGGGCGCGGCGGAACCCTCTCCCGACGGAGCCGAGGCGACGAAGGCCTGGTGGGCATCGCCGGGTTCGCTGCTCGAGGCGTGGGAGGCGGAGGAGGTGCTCCTGTACTGGCCCACGCACTTCACGATGCGGGCGCTCGCCGACGGGCGTGACGCGGACGACCTGCTCGGGCTCCGGCTCGTTACGCGCGAGCCCGACGACGACGACCTGGGCCGGCTCCCGCGCTCGGTCTTCTTCCAGGACTGATGCTGCCGGTCCGGAGGGTGCTCGCCCCGAACCCCGGCGTCTACACGCTGGAGGGCACCAACACCTGGATCGTCGGGGACGAGCCGTCCTTCGTGATCGATCCGGGGCCCGACATCCCGGGCCACCTCACCGACATCGCTCGGGAGGCGGGAACGGTCGGGGCGATCCTCGTCACCCACGATCACCCCGATCACGCGCCGGGCGCGCAGCCACTCGCGAGGCTGGTGGACGCCCCTGTCTACGCGTTCCGACTCGCCGGCGCGGAACGGCTCTCCAGCGGCAAGCGCGTGCGTGCCGGGTCGCTCGATCTCACCGCCGTCCTCACACCGGGACACACGTCCGACCACGTGGCGTTCTTCGAGCCCGGCAGTGGGGCGCTGTTCACGGGAGACGCGGTGTTGGGGCGTGGCACCAGCTTCCTGGACCCGCCCGACGGCGACCTCGTCCAGTACCTGCGCTCGCTGCGACGCCTGACGGACCTGCATCCCCGGACCATCTATCCGGGGCACGGGCCTATGGTCGTGCGAGCCCGCGACAAGCTCGCCGAGTACCTCGCGCATCGGGACGAGCGGGAGGCGCAGGTGGCGGCCGCGCTCGAAGACGGGCCACGCACGATCGCGGAGATGGTCGAGGTGATCTACGCCGACCATCCGAAGGACGTGCGCCCGCTCGCCGCCCGGTCCGTCCTCGCGCACCTCTTGAAGCTTGCCGACGAGGGGCGGGCGGAGCGGACGGGCAAGGAAGAAGAGGGACCGTGGATCGCGTCCACGCCGAGGACGTGCGAGCGGTGCGGGCGGCCGGTCCGGGGCAAGGCTCGCTACTGCGACTCATGCTCCCTTGCGATGCTGCAGTCCGATGGGTAGGGCGGACGGCTCCGCGCAGACGATCCCCGGCCGCACCACGTAGCGCCCGCGGATGCGCTCGACCCTGCTCGCGGCGGCGAGCTCGCCGAGCGCCCGGTTCACGCTCTCCCGCGTCGCGCCGCACAGACCCGCGAGGTGCTCCTGTGTGAGGGGGAGCTCGAGACGTCGCCCGCCCGGGACCGGGCGCCCGAAGCGAGCGGCGAGGTCGTCGAGCCTGGCAGCGAGACGATCAGCGATCCGATCCCAGGCCACGGAGCAGGCGAGCCAGGAGGCTCGCCGGGATCGCCTGGCGAGCCCGTCCCGGAGCGCGATCGGTCCCGCCGGGAAGAGCCCGCTCGTCGCGAGCGCGCGGACCGACGCGTCCGCGGTCCAGGAGGTGGGACCGCCCACGAGATCTCCCGGCCCGAGGAGGTCGAGCGCCAACCGATGGCCCTCGAGGTCCACGACCTCCATGAGGAGCGCCCCTGTTCCCACCACCCACGCATCGGGGTAGGGCTCTCCCTGGTGGACGATCTGCCGCCCGGGGTGGACATCGAACATGAGGGGGAGCGGTTCGTCGGTCGTCCTCACCACGCACCACTCCTTCGCGCGGGCGACCCTACCGACGGCCACCGACACGCCGGCGATCCGAACGCGCTAGGCTTGCCACCGCCGGCGTTCCCGAGGAGGTCACGGTTGGCGAAGGCGAAGCTCGATGCGGTCATCGCGGCGGTGCCGTTGTTCGAATCTCTTTCCAAGCGGCATCTGAAGAAGGTGGCCGGGCTGACCTCGAGCGTCGAGTACGACGCCGGCGATACCGTGATCCAGGAAGGCGAGCCGGGAGATTCGTTCTTCGTCACGGTCTCGGGGCAGGCCAAGGTCGTGTCCGGCGGTAGGACCGTCCATCGGCTGATCCCCGGCGACCACTTCGGCGAGATCTCGTTGCTCGACGGTCAGCCACGGTCGGCGTCGGTCGTGGCGGAAACGCCGCTGTCCTTGCTCCGGGTCCCACGTACCTCGTTCCTCCGGCTGGTCAAGGACGATGCCGATCTCGCGCGGGCGCTGCTCGCGTCGCTCGCTAGGATGGTCAGGCGCGTCGACCGCTCACTCGCCAAGTGAGCCCCTTGCGGATCGAGTTCCACCACCCCGCCGAGCCGGCCGAGCCTGCATCGACACCCCCGGGGCCGCGCGCTCCGCCACCGCCGCCGCTCCCGGCCGTGGCGTCGGCGACGTGGACGGACGATCGCGCGGTCATCGGATCGGACGATCCCGCGATCAGGGCTTCCCTCGAGCGCGCGTTCCGTCCAACTCCGGTCGTCATCGACGATCCTTCCCTGCGCTACCCGGGCACCCACGGCGACCTGATGCTTCAGCCCGGCGATCTCGAGTGGTTCCGGGCGGTCGCGCAGTTCCGGGTGGCTGCGGAAACAGGGCTCGTGGCTCGCTCCGTCCCCGGCGTGCGAGCGGGCGGGTACGATCCGGCGGCGAACTACCGCCCGTTCTCGGAACAGATCGAACGGCTCGAATCCCGGTAGTCATGGGCGATCAGGCGTCGCCGGCCACCCACGCTCGGCCTGCGTCGCAGAACGAGAGGAAGTCGCAGTGGTGGCACCATTGACCGGGTGCCGGCTCGAAGGCTCCCTCACCGATCGCTCGCAACGATCGCGAGACCCGGTCTCGAACCTCGTCGGGATCGCCCATCGGATGGGAGACCTCCTCGCCGCCCGCGAGGTACAGGTAGGTCAGCGTGAGATCCTCCGGGCGCTTGTCCCACACCTCGACGCAGGCCAGTCCGTACAGGTCGAGCTGGAGCCCGGCGAGCGGGTCGTCGGACGGTGGACGCCGGCCCGTCTTCCAGTCCACCACCTCCCAGGGCCCATCGACCGACGCGCCGAACACGGCGTCGATCCGACCCGAGACCGCGAACCCATCCATGCGGAGCAGGAACGCGCGCTCCGCGAACAGCGGGACGGTGCCGGCGAACCGACTGGCGAGGAACGACTGGCGCAAACGCTCGACCTTGCCCGGCTCGGTCGCCAGCTCGTCCGCCGTGAGGTCGGGTGCGTCGTCGGGCTCCAGGAGCTGCCCCTGTCCGGAGGAACGGCGCTCGATCCACCGGTGCACCTCGGTGCCGATCCGGGCGGCCGGCCCCGAGAAGCGCGGCAGCGGCCGCACCGACGTCCAGTAGAAGCGCTTGGGGCACCGGGAGTAGTCGATCACGCCGCCCACCGACACCGTCTGGGGGGGCGCGACCTCTCCTCCGACGCCCTCGACCTCCTCCCGCTCCCTCAGGTGGATCGCGAGGGCACGCCGATCGGCGACGAGCCGACGCAAGGCGACGCGTTCCTCCGGGTCGAAGGTCTCGAGGAGGGAACCCTGGAGTTCGCCGTTCTCTGTGGCGGTGACGGCGGCACGCCGCCATCCTTCGGGGAACACGGGATCCGATCCTCCCGGGAGCGCCGGGCCCGGCCAGTCGCGCACGAACCGCTCTCGGTAGCCGAGGATCGGGTTGTGCTCCTCGTCGATGTCGGCGCCCGGATCCCAGGTGGCGTGCTTCGTCTCCATGATCCAGTCCTTCAGCTCGCGCAGGAAGGGCCCGGCCTCCTTGGCCCGGATGTTCTCCGCGTACCAATGAGCGCCGGACACATGGAGGGAGCGGCGCGCTCGCGTCATCGCGACGTAGGCGGTCCGCCGCTCCTCGTACTCCTCCTGCTGCTTCAGGTCCTTCTTGAACGCGGAGAGGTTGCCGTCGTAGCGAGGGAGGTACGACGCGTCGCCCCGAAGCTCGAAGTCCATCGACTTGCCTCGCTCGGCGGGGTTGTGCTGGATCGTCGTGTTGGGCAGGAGCCCCTTGGCGAGGCCGGGCACGAAGACGTGATCGAACTCCAGCCCCTTCGCGACGTGGATCGTCATCACCTTCACCGAGTCCTCCTCGGAGGGCTGGACCGGTGACCACTCCTGCTTGTCGAGGTTCTCCACGGCGTCCACGTAGTCGAGGAAGGCGCGTAGCGTGAGCTCTCCCTGGACCGGAGAGAAGGCGTGGACCTCGTCGAGGAACGCCGCCAGGTTGCGGCGGGCCGCGGTCGCGGACGCGACGTCCAGATGGGCGTCCAGCTCGGTGAGGATCCCGGTGCGGCGGATGATCTCGCCGAGGAACTCGCCGACCGGGCGGCGCGCTTCGACCCGGAGCGCGGTCAGCTCCTGTCGGCACTCCTCGAGGCGCGCCCGACCCTCCTCCGACAGGCCTTCGACCTCGTCGAGGTGTTCGAGCGCCTCGGTGAAGAGGAACGGGGCAGCGTCGCCCTCCGTTTCGTCCTCTTCCCGGAGCGCGTAGCTCTTCGTCTTGGCGAGGGACGCGACGAGCGCGAGGTCCTTGAAACCGACCCGGTAGCGCGGCCCCAGGAGGATCCGGCCGAGCGCGACGCTGGCCATCGGATCGAGCGTCGCGCGCGCGTACGCCAGAACCTCCACGACCTCCGGCATCTTGAGCAGGCCCGCGAGACCCAGGATCTCGGCCGGCACGCCCCGTTCGTTGAAGGCCTGCTGCAAGGAGAGGAACAGCCGTGAGGTACGGCACAGGACCGCGCAGTCCGACCACGCCGCCCCGCCTTGGCGCACCGCGACGATGCGGTTGGCGACCCAGGCAGCCTCCTTCACCTCGTCTGAGATCCGAGCGACGTGGACCTCGCCGGGACCGTTGTCGGCCCACGGGACGAGCCGCTTGTCCGGATCCGGGCGCTGTTGCGCCGGGAGCTGTCCGATCAACACGTCGGCCGCTTCCAGGATCCGGGCGCCCGACCGGAAGTTCGTGTACAGCGGAAGCTTCGTGGCCTCCCCGCCGTCCGCCCTGCGGAACTGGTTCGGGAACTCGAGGAGGTTGAACAGGGACGCTCCTCGCCAGGCGTAGATGTTCTGATCGGGATCGCCGACGGCCGTGACCGGGTGGCCGTCGCCGAAGACGCCCGCCATCAGTCGCGCCTGGGCCACGTTCGTGTCCTGGTACTCGTCGAGCAGCACCGCCGCGAAGCGGTCGCGGTACTGGCGAGCGACCTCGGGATGCTGCTCCACGATGTTCAGCGCCAGCTCGATCTGGTCGCCGAAGTCGATCACGCCGAGCTCACGCTTCAGCTCCCGGAAGACGGCGCAGGCTTTCGCGAGCTCGATGCGTTCCCTCGCGGATCCGAACGCCCGGTCGGAACGATGGTCCTTCAGCTCCTCGAGGCGGTGCTCATTGAACTCGATGATCTCGTCCGGGGAGCGGAAGTGGTTGGCCGCCTGATCGTCCAGGGTGAGGATCCGGTCGACGACGCCTTGGAGCCGTTGGGCCTCGATGACCTCGAACGTCATCCGGTCCAGGACCCGCGCGCAGAGCTCGACGCGCTGCGCGGGCGTGAGGACGCGCTGGTTCGGCTCGATGCCGATCAGCACGCCGTGGCGATCGAGCAGCTGAGCCGCGAAGCCGTGGTAGTTGGTGATCTCCGGTTCCTCACCGTCCGGGAGATCGAGACTCGAGAGTGCGCGGCGGACCCGTTGGTGGAGGTTCTCCGTGGCCTTGTTCGTGAACGTGAGGCAGAGGACGTTGCCGGGCAGCACGCCCGAGCCCTCGGCGGGGAGCCGACCGAGAGCGACGAGGGCGAGGTAGACGACCCGCGCGGCCATCACGGAGGTCTTCCCCGACCCGGCGCCGGCGACCAGCACGTACGGCTCGAGGGGCCAGGTGATCGCGCGCCACTGCTCCTCGGTGGGCGGCCGTCCTTGGAGAACGTCCAGGATCTCCTGCGGGTACGTCATGGTCGCGCTCACGTGCGTCCCTCGACCGAGGCCGCCGGGTCGCCGACGTCGAACAACGGCCGGCCTTCGGGGAACAACGGGCAGAGCGACTGGAACTCGCAGAAGAAGCAGTTCGCCTGGTAGTTGGGACGGTACGAGTTCGACGCGTTGAGGCGCTGCAGCTCGCCGACCAGGCCGGAGAGCTTCTGACGCATCACACCCTGGTACTCCTCCTCCCGATCGGGCGTGCCGATCGTCCACTCTCGCGTCACGAGCTCACCCGTGCGCCAATCACCCTTCAGGTAGGAGAGCTCCACGCCGGAGACCGGCTGGAACTCCTTCAGCTCGTCGGATTCGAGGACCGCGAGGTAGTAGATGCCGAGCTGGAGGCTCTCGTTCGCCTTCGGAGCGCGATCGGCGCTCCCCGTCTTGTAGTCGGTGATCCGGGTGCCGGGGTAGCCGGCGGGGTCCGGCCCGATCCGGTCGATGTAGCCGACGATCGTCGCGCCGTCGTGGTCGAACTCGAAGCCGCGCTCGGTGGCTGAAGCCGGGTGGGCGCCGTAGCGCTCGAACCAGTTGGGCAGCATCTTCCCTTTCGCGAGCGAGCGCCATGCCTCGGAGACCGCCGTGGCGGGGAACTCCTGCGGGCGCCATCGTCGATCGACCTCCGCCGTAAGCGCCTCGAGCGTCCTGCCGACCTCGCCCTTCTCGCATGCCTCGATGATCCGGTGCACGAGGGACCCGACCCACGCCTGGTAGCCGACCGGGCGCCCGAGCCCCAGCTCGTAGCCGAGGACGAACTGGAGCTCGCAGTTGTCCAGCACGTCGAGCTTGGAGTAGGACGCCCGGAGATGCTCGTGGAGCGGGCGCCCCGTATCCGTCCAGTCGCGTTGGAACCACCAGCGCCGGGGATCCACGCCGAGCGCGATGAGCCCCTCCAGGGCGGCGAGCCGTTCGAGGCTGGGGACGGCTCCGTCGCCGAGGGTCCGGCGCCACACGGCGGCCGCTTCACGCACCGAGATGGGATCGGCCAGGCTCGGATCCGGGGCCGGTGACCACTTGAGCCCGAGCTCTTCGACGAACCGCGATCCCGTCGATGCCTCGTCCGCGTGCGCGCGACTGGCCATCAACACGACTCGCTCCCGCGCCCGGCCGAGCACCATCCGGAACAGCCGGCGTTCGTCCTCCAGGCGGGCGCGGTTCCGATCCGACTGGGATACGAGGCGGTCGAGCGCGTCGAGATCGAACATCGGTTCCGGCCGCGACAGGCTCGGGAAGTTCCCTTCGACGGTTCCGACCACGATCACCGTTTGGAACTCACGACCGACGCCGCCGTGCGCCGTGAGGACCTGGACGGCATCGGCGTCGCGCCGCTCCCACCCGGAGAACCCCGGCCCGCGCTCCCCGGCGTCCACCGACGAGAGGAATGCTTCCACCGACGGGTCGGCCGTCGATCCTGCCTCGGCGACGGCGCTCGAGAACGCGACCACGGAATCGAGCTCGCGCCTCGACTCGACCGAGGCGTCGGCCCCCTCGACCAGACGGCGCGAGCACGGGAGCTCGCGCCACAACGTCGAGAAGGAATCGAGCACCGAGCGCTCGGCGGCGGACGCGGCGCGTTCCAGCACGCCCCGGACCTCGACGACCTGCGCGGCCTCCTGGGCCGTGAGCCCGTCCGTCAGCTCGAGCGCCCTCCCCACGGACCCTGCCCTGGCGTGCGCGACACGAAGCAGGCCACGCGCCACCGCCGGCGACAGGCGGACCAGGTCCGACGTCAGGACCGACTCGATCAGCGCGTTCCGCTCGTCCTCCGAGGCCACCAGCCACCGCAAGGCGAGGACGTAGGGGCGGGTGGCCGGCTCTTGCGCCAAGGACACGCCGCTCTCCGGCGCCGTCCGCGGGACCCGTGCGTCGTCCAGCGCCCGGAGGAGGCCTCCGACGTGGGCGCCCTGGCGCCGGACGACGACGGCCAGCTCCCCCCAACCGACGCCCTCCTCGACATGGAGCCGTCGCAGCTCGCGCGCGACGCCCGCGTACTCCTCCGACGTGTGAGCGGCGCTCCACGCGTCCACGCGCACCCCGTTCGGGGCGCGATGCGGCGTGGCAAGCTCCACGTGCTTCGCCCCGTCGAGGACCTGCGTGAATCGGAGGGACGGCACCGCGCTCGTCCCTTGGAACGAGAACACGTGCGCCTCGGGGTCCGCGGCCACCACGAGATCGCCGGCACGCAGGGATCGAACGAGCGCCTCCTGGGCGAACGTGGCGTCGTGGTAGTCGTCGACCAGCAGATGGTCCAGGAGCGGGGCGTCCGACGCGGACACCGCGGCCTCGGCCCTCCCGATCAGGGCCGCGAAGTCCACGACGCGGTCGGCGTCGAGCACGTCGAGGTAGTCGCGGTAGAAGCGCGCGAGCTCCCACCAGCCGGTGAGCCCTCGCGACTCGGCCTTCGCGCGGAGGTCCTCAGGTGTGAGGCGCGCCTCCTGCGCGCGCAGGAGGAGCTGCCGGATCTGATCGGCGAACCCGCGGAGCGTCAGGAGGTGGCCATAGGCCGGCCACTCGCCGGGGTCCTGACCCTGGAGGAGGTCCTGGACGAGCGCGAACTGATCGGCGGCCGACAGGACCTCGGGAGGCTCGGTGTACCCGAGCGCGGAGAAGCGCTCGTGCAGGATCAGGTGTCCGAGCCCGTGGAACGTCAGCACGTTCAGGCTGGGGAGCGACGACGGCAGCCGGGCGATGAGGGCGTCGCGCGCCGCCTGCCGGGCCCGGCGCGACCCGACCACCAACGTGACGCGCTCCGGATCGGCGCCGTCCTCCACCAGGCGCGCGAATCGCTCCCGGAGGACGGCGGACTTCCCGGTCCCGGCCGAGCCGGTGACCAGCAGGGCACCGGCACCGTGCGACAGGACGGCCTCCTGAAGAGGATCGGAGGAGAAGGGGGGGTTCACGAGGCGGATGCTACCGCCAGTCGCCGACACCCCCGAGGTCGGGCCGAGGCGGCACCGGCTGGGCGGCCTCGTCCGCAGGCGTCGCGCCCCCCGACCGCCGTCGGTACCAGCGGTCGATGTCATCCGTCGTGAGCCTGCCGATCGGCCGCCCCTCCTCGAGGACGAGCGCCTGCCCACCTCCCACGATCCACTCGAGTGCGCGATCGAGCGGCAGCTCCGGCGGCACGGATCGCATCCGCTCCGGCGGCGTCATCGCCTCCCGGACCCCTCGCGTGGGGTCGTTCCCTCCCACCTTCGCGGCCGTCGCGAACGACAGCGAACCGATCACGCGTCCGTCGGCGTCGACGACCGGGAATTCCGTCGATCGATCGGCGCGGAGATGGGTCTCGAGCGCGTGGAGCAACGTGACCTCCGCGGGGATCGGCGGGGGAGGCGGGCTCATCGCCTGCGACACCTGACCCGCGGACAGGTCCCGCAGGATCGGCGCCTGCTTCCCCACCTGGAGACCCTGGCTGATCATCATCCAGCCGATGAAGGCGAAGAAGAGCCAGTCTCCGTCGCCCGTTCGCAGCCGCTGAATGCCCACGAACCCGAGCGTCGCGCCGACCACGACCCCACCCCAGCCGGCGACCTTCAGCGCGACGAACCGGTCCTTCGTGACACCCCAGACGACGGCGAGCAGCATGCGCCCTCCGTCGACCGGGAATCCGGGCAACGCGTTCAGGCCGGCGAACAGCAGGCTCAGGAAGGCGAGGTTCCCCAGGATCGCGGAGAGCACGCCCTCGGAGAGCTCAGCACCCAGCCAGAACGCGCCCGCGAGGGCCAACGTGCTGACCGGGCCCGCGGCTGAGATCAGGAACGAGGCGAGGGGCCCTCGCTCGCTCGAATGGGTCTCCGTGTAGCCGCCCCAGAAGACGAGGGTGATCCCGTGCACCGGCAAACCGAAGACACGGGCGGTCACGGCGTGCGCGAGCTCGTGGAAGATGATGCTGCCGTAGAACAAGGAGGCGTTCGCGACGGACCACCCGAGTGCCTGCTGGTCGGTCAGGGCACCGCTTCGCCCGAGGCTCTCGTAGGTCCCGTACACGACGAAGGCCGCGAAGATCAGCCAGGGGATCGTGACGAAGATCGGGATGCCGCCGATCGACGCGACCTTCCAGCGTCTCTCCACGTGGGCAGCCTACCCGCGCTCGACGGTTGACCTACTCCGGGAGGTCGAGGTCGAGCAACGCTCCGAGGTCCCGAGCATTGCGCACGGCGAAGTCCCGGTAGCAGTTGTTCATCAGGACGTGCGTCTCGCGGGTGTCGTCGGAAAGGCTCTCGATCTTCGGCACCCACTCCTGCAGCTCGTCCTTCTCGTAGTCGTAGCGGAAGCGCACGCTCGCGCTCTCGGCCTTCGTGTTCCACGCCTTCGGGTCACGTCCGTGGAAGCGCACCATCGAGAGGTCCTTCGCGGTGGCCGCCGCGATGGGCGGCATCGATGAGTCGAATCCCTGTGGCATGTCGACGCAGACGAGCGGCAGGTTCCGTTCCTCGAGGAACGACAGTGTCTCCTCCATGTTGCGATCTTCGAGCCATGACTTGTGCCGGAACTCGACGGCGATCCGGTAGTCCGGCAGGCGCGTCACGGTCTCCTCGATATAGGTCTTGTTCTTCCTCGAGATCGTGAAGTACTGAGGGAACTGGAACAGGACGGCGCCGAGCTTGCCGGCGGAGTGCATCGGGTAGAGGGCGAGCCGGAAGCGCTCCCACACCTCGTCGACCGCGTCGTCGGGGAGCTTGTCGCGGTAGAGCCGGCGCTTGTCGAGGAGCTCCTTCGGCAGCTCGGCCTTGATGTCGCCGTAGAGCGAGTCCGGGCGGGTCGGGTGATTCGTGAGGAGCGAGTACGCCTTGACGTTGAACGTGAAGTCCTTCGGCGTCCGCTCGATCCAGAGCTCCGAGTTCCTCTCCGACGGCGGGAAGTAGTACGTGGAATCGACCTCGACCAGTGGGAACTTCGAGGCGTAGAACTTCAGCCTCCCCTCGGCCGTCTTCGTGCCCGGCGGGTAGAAGTTCCCGTCTTTGACCAGTGTGGGGTCGGTCCACGAGGACGTGCCGATCAGGATCGAGCCACGGCTCACGCCTGCTGCTCGCCTCCGGGCTCGGGGTCGTCCTCTTCCTTCTTGCGGAGCAGCATGTCCTTCGCCTGCGTCGCTTTCTCCTTCGCGATCCTGAGGAGCCGTTGAGCCCAGACGTACTCGGTGCCGAGCAGTGCGAGGCCGGGAAGGATCAGAAGCCAGCCCGGAACGATCGG
>JBOGVD010000132.1:0-4416 GCA_050696355.1 Actinomycetota bacterium | reverse complement strand
GCCCGGTGCTGGCCGCCGGCGGCGTCGCCTCGCTGGAGCACCTCCGGGACCTCCGAGCGGCGGGCGCGGTGGGCGCCGTGGTCGGCAACGCGCTGCTGGAGGGTGCGCTCGACCTCGCCGCGGCGATCCGCGACCTGGCCTGAGATCGACCCGCCACTAGACTCGCCGGCCCATGGGCTTCCTCACCGATCTCGTCGAACGGCTCCGCAGCGACCTGCGAGAGCATCCCCTGGACGACGCCGTGCTGATGGCACGCGCGTCCGCGATGCCGCCGGCCCGGGACTTCGAGGGGGCGCTCCGCGCGGTCCGGCCGCCGGCTTTGATCGCGGAGGTGAAGCGCGCGTCCCCGTCGGTCGGCGCGATCGCCGAGGACGCGAACGCCGGCGTCCTCGCGCGCGGCTACGAGGCCGGTGGGGCCGCGGCCGTCTCGGTCCTGACCGAGCCCCGGCACTTCCGCGGATCGATCGCGGACCTCCAGGCGGTCCGCTCGTGCGTGTCGATCCCCGTGCTCCGGAAGGACTTCCTCGTCCATCCGGCACAGGTGATCGAGGCGCGAGCCTCCGGGGCCGACGCGGTCCTCCTCATCGTGGCGGCGCTCAGCGACCCGGAGCTCTCGGCCTTGCTCGAGGTCGCCCGGGACCTGGGGCTCGCGGCGCTCGTCGAGACGCACACGGACGAGGATCTGCGCCGGGCGCTCGAGACGGAGGCGACGATCATCGGCGTGAACGCCCGCGACCTCGAATCCTTGGAGGTGGACCTCACGGGCGCGCTCGCGCGCGTCGGCCGCGTGCCCGAGGGGCGGCTCGCCGTGCTCGAGAGCGGTGTGTCGTCCCGTGCGGATGTCGACACCGCCCTCGACGCCGGGGCGTCTGCCATCCTGGTGGGCGAGACGCTGATGCGCGCGGACGACCCTGCCCGCGCGGTACGGAAGCTGCTCTGGAGGGAGCTCCGGACGTGACGATCGCGACGACGGTCCCCGACGCGCGCGGCCGGTTCGGCACCTACGGCGGCCGCTACGTTCCCGAGGTGCTGATCCCCGCTCTCGACGAGCTCGCCGAGGCTTGGACCCGCCTCCGTGAGGACCCGAGCTTCCGCGAGGACCTGTCCTCGCTCTCCGAGCGCTTCGTCGGCCGCCCGACGGCGCTCACCCGGGCGGGGCGACTCTCCGCGGAGCTCGGCTACGAGATCTGGCTGAAGCGGGAGGACCTGGCCCACACCGGCGCCCACAAGATCAACAACGCGCTCGGCCAGGCCCTCCTCGCCGAGCGGCTCGGCAAGGAGCGGATCATCGCCGAGACCGGCGCGGGGATGCACGGGGTCGCCACGGCGACGGCGTGCGCGTTGCTCGGCCTCCCGTGCGTCGTCTACATGGGGGAGGAGGACATGCGGCGACAGGCCCCCAACGTCTCCCGCATGCGGTTGCTCGGCGCCGAGGTGGTGCCGGTCACCGCCGGCTCGAGGACCCTGAAGGAGGCCGTCAACGAGGCGCTCCGGGACTGGGCCGCGTCCGTCCGTACCACCCACTACATCATCGGGTCGGTCGTCGGGCCGCACCCGTTCCCGGCCCTGGTCCGGGACCTCCAGCGCGTGATCGGCGACGAGGCACGCCCCCAGTTCGCGGACGCGACCGCGGGCGGTGAGCCCGACGTCGTCGCGGCGTGCGTCGGCGGCGGCAGCAACGCGATCGGGATGTTCACCGCGTTCCTGGGCGCTCCGGGCGTCCGCTTGGTCGGCGTCGAGGCCGGTGGGCGCGGGGGAGGGCTCGGGGAGCACTGCTCCTCGCTGACGCAGGGCGAGCCGGGGATCCTCCACGGCGCTCTGAGCTACCTGCTGCAAGACGAGGACGGCCAGGTGTCGCCGACGCACTCGATCTCGGCGGGGCTCGATTATCCGGGCGTCGGACCCGAGCATGCGTACCTCCGCGACGCCGGGCTCGCCGAGTACGTGAGCGCGTCGGACGAGGATGCGCTCGCGGGCTTCCAGGCGCTGTCGCGGAGCGAAGGGATCATCCCGGCGCTGGAGCCCGCGCACGTGATCGGATGGCTCCTGCGACGCCCCCTGCCCGAGGGGACGTCGGTCCTCGTCTGCCTCTCCGGGCGGGGGGACAAGGACCTCGACACGGTCCGCGCCCGCCTCGGGACCGGGTAGATGGCGCGCCTCGAGACGGCGCTCCGCGCTCGGCGCGACGCCGGCGGGCACGCGTTCGTGCCCTACGTGACCGGCGGCTACCCCGGCGTGGACGCCCGTCTGCTCCGCAGGCTGGAGGCTGCGGGCGCCGACGCGATCGAGGTCGGCGTCCCGTTCTCCGACCCCGTGATGGACGGGGGGGTGATCCAGGAAGCCTCCGCCGAGGCATTGCGCGCCGGTGCCCGGCTCTCGGACGTCCTCGCCACGGTCCGAGCGGCGGCCACCGATGTGCCGGTCGCGGTGATGACGTACGTGAACCCGGTCCATCGGACCGGGTTCGACCGGTTCCTGGACGACGCCGCCGCCGCGGGTGTGGCCGGCGCCATCGTGCCCGACCTGCCCGTGGACGAGTCCGCGGAGCTGGAAGCCGCGTCGGCGACGCGCGGGATCGACCTCGTGCTCCTGGCGGCGCCGGGCTCCGCGCCGGCGCGCCTGGCCGAGATCGGCCGCCGTTCACGCGGCTTCGTCTACTGCGTGGCCACGTACGGCGTGACCGGAGCCCGGGACCGCCTCGACGGGACGGCCGAAGGGGTGGTCCGAGCCCTCCGGCCGCACACCGACCTGCCGCTGCTCGTCGGCGTCGGGATCGGCTCCCCTTCCCAGGCGGCCGAGGTCTGCGGCTTCGCGGACGGGATCGTGGTCGGCAGCGCCCTGATGGCCCGGGTCGTGGCGGGTGACCTCGACGGAGCCGTCGCCCTCGCGAGCTCCTTCCGTGGCTCGGTTCCGGCGTGAGGATCCGGGCCGCGGGCATCTCCGCGACGACGGCATCTCGTATGACCAGGGGAAACGGTCCCGAGGATTGGCAAATGGGGGACCGGGTGTGATAGTCACACCCTGTCTCGGGGGACCGAGGAGAAGGGGGGCTTCATGAAGCACCGGAGATGGTTCAAGGCGTTCGCCCTCGTGGCCGTCCTGTCCATCGTCGCGACGGCGTGTGCCGGCGATGAGGGTGACCCGGGCACCGGCGACGACGGCGGCATCGACTGCGCGACGGTCGAGTTCGGATGCGTCGAGGTAGGAGCCGACGACCCGATCAACATCGGCGTGGCACAGGTCATCAGCGGCGCCGACGCGAGCCTCGGCCAGGACCAGGTGAACGGGATCGAGCTCGCACTGGACTACCGCGACGGGACGTTCGACGGGACCGACGGCACCGTGCTCGATCACGCGGTCGAGCTCACGGTCGAGGACGACGGCTGTTCCGCGGAAGGCGGGCAGGCCGCAGCGACCGCCCTCGGCGCGGACACGTCGATCGTCGCCGTGCTGGGGACGAGCTGCTCGAGCGGCGCCCTGGGCGTCGCCGACACGATCCTGTCCGAGAAGGGGATCGTGCTGCTGTCGGGGTCGAACACGAACCCAGCCCTGACGGCGGAAGGGACGCACCAGCCCTTCTACGCTCGCACGGCGCACAACGACCGGATCCAGGGCGCGATCGGCGCCGAGTTCGCGCTCGGTGAGGACCTCGGCGCCACCACGGCGGCCACGATCGCCGACGAGAGCCCGTACACGCAGGGACTCGTCGCGGCCTTCGAGCAGAACTTCGAGGCCGGCGGCGGCACGATCAGCGGCACGGAGCAGGTGAACTCCGAGGACACCGACTTCCAGACGCAGCTGCGGGCGCTGGCGGAGGGGAACCCGGACATCCTGTACTTCCCGATCTTCGTGGCCGCGTGCACGTTGGTGATCAGGCAGGCACAGGAGATCATGCCCGAGGCCGCGTTGATGGTGGCCGACGGATGCCTGTCGAGCGACACGCTCGAGAACGCGGGTGCCGACGCCGACGGCACGTTCGCGTCGTCCCCGGACATCTCGGTGTTCCAGGACGACCCGTTCTATTCAGACGAGTTCATCCCGGCGTACCAGGAAGCCTTCGCAAGCGCTCCGCTCGCGGTGTTCCACGCGCACTCGTACGACGCGGCGAACCTGCTGATGGACGCGATCGAGGCGGTCGCGGTCGAGAACGACGACGGGTCGCTCTCGATCCCGCGGCAGGCGCTCCGGGACGCGGTCTTCGCGACGAGTGGCTACGACGGGATCACCGGCACGATCACCTGCACGGAGCTGGGTGACTGCGCCACCGACGTCACGATCGGCGTCTTCGAGGCGCCGGGATGGCCGGTCGAAGGAGGAACGGACGAACCCGCCATCTACAGCGACACGAAGTCGCTGGACGACGTGCTCTGAGCGGAAGGACAGAAGCAGGCAGCGGCCGCGGGTGAGCCTCCAGGC
>JBOGVD010000131.1:0-8097 GCA_050696355.1 Actinomycetota bacterium | reverse complement strand
TCTGGGGAACCGACTCGTGGGGATCCTGCACGGCTGCCTCAGCCACCGCGAGCTCTACCGGGAAGACGCCGCTTGGCCGGTCCAAGAGGCCAAGGTCGCTTGACATTTGCGAGCGTGGGATATCTAGACTCCTCGAGCGGTGGATGCCGACGTCGATGCCTGTCTGAACGAGACGAACCCGACCCTGGAACCCGCGATACGCCGAGTCACGGAGATCGTCCTACGCGCGGATCCGCGCCTGAACGCGTACCTGAAGTACGGGACGGTGACGTTCGCCTACCGGGGGGATCTGGCGGCGTTCGTCCAGCCGAAAAGGGAAGCGCATCTCGCCTATGTTCAACCGAGGCGCCAGGATCCCGGGCGACTTCCGGCACCTGGAGGGCGACGGCCCCACGGCCCGGTTCATGCGCTTCGCCGATCAGGCCGAGGTCGAGACGAGAGCGAGGGAGCTCGAAGCCGTCGCGCGGGCCTGGTGCGACCTGCAGGCGTCCTCGTGATGGGTCGTCGTGGTGCTCTCGTCGGTGGCAGCGGTTGACACGAGGATCGACGATGACGAGGGTCACGGAGCGGATTCGCTCCACGGGTGTCGAGACTCAGCGCTCCTCGAGCCAGACGTTGTCGTGCTCGAGGGAGAAGGCGGCCAGCTCGTCGTCTCCCGGAGCCGCGGAGGCGGCGAACGCGGCGAGGCCTTCGAAGTAGCCCTCACGGGGCGCGCCCGGCGCGAAGTGCAGCAGCATCGACGCCGGTGCTCCCGACTCGTTGCGGAACCCGTGCACGCCGCCGATCGGCACGTGGACGAAGTCGCCCGGCTCCGTGTCGATCCAGCGGGTGCCGTCGAAGATCCGCACCGAGCCGGTCAGGACACATAGAACGACTCCGTGATCGATCGGTGGAAGTGCGGGCCGGGCCCGCTCGGCTCCGGGCCCATCTCCCACCGGTAGAGCCCGAACAAGCCGCCGGTGGTCGTGCCCGTCGCGAGGTAATGGGTCGTGTTGCCGTTCGGATAGGTGAGCTCGGGTCCTCGGCTCGCCGGGCGGAACGTCGCGCTCGACTCACCCCCGGCGCCCCGGTACACCGGCTCCGGATACCGCGCCACATCAGGGTCCTGTGGATCATCCATCGGTCGGCCCCCCGGCCGACGCGTCGGCGGGCGGGATGTTCTGGTTGAGGCGGAAGATGTTCCCGGGGTCGTAGCGGCCTTTCACCGCGCGCAGTCGGACCCAGGTAGGGCCGGGGTACGCGTCCCGGACCCGGTCGGCGCCCTCGTCATTCAGGAAGTTGACGTAGGCGCCGTGGTCGTCCTGTCGGAGGGCCGCGGCGAGATCCTGTACCCACGCGTCGTGCTCGGGAGCCTGGTCGAAGCTCTCGTACAGGGCGGCGACGTTGACCATGATCCGGCTCGCTCGATGGGCGAAGGCCGTGGCGTCGACCGGCACGCGCGCCATCGCGCCGCCGAGGACGCGGATCTGCGTCACGGCCATCATCGCGCTCGACGCCTGGATCCGGTCGAGGATCGTGGCGCCCGCGTCGCGATCGATCGTGTCGACGAACATCGTCCGACCCGACGCGATCGGGTGGTAGTCCTCTTCGTCGGGGAAGTAGATCTCGGGGTACGGCATCTCCTTCACCATGTCGGCGAGCGGCTCGGTGAGCGCGCGGAACGGCGCGATCGCCAGCTCGCCGGCTTCGCCGCCCGACGCGTGGACCATGATCGCGAAGATCGAGAGCGCGCCGTGATGCTCCTCGGGCACGAAGGGGATCGGCGGCGCCGGCATCACGTTGGCGATCGTCGACAGCTCTTCGGGCGCGGCCTCGGCTTCGGCGACGAAGCCCGCGATCACGTCGGGGGTGGCGGGCAGCATGAGGACGCCTCCGACGATCGTGCCCATCTCGTGCAGGCGGAGACGTACCCTGGTCACGACGCCGAAGTTGCCCCCGCCGCCGCGGATCGCCCAGCAGGTCCGGATGATGCTCGTCGTCGACCTGCAGCAGCGATCCGTCCGCCGTCACCACCTCGGCGGCGAGCAGGTCGTCGATCGTCAGGCCGTGCTCGCGGACCAGGTAGCCGATCCCGCCTCCGAGCGTGAGGCCGCCGATCCCGACGGAGCCCGTGTCGCCGAAGGCGGTGGCGAGGCCGTGGGCGCCCGCCGCCACCGTGTACTCGCCCGCGGTCAGTCCCGTCTCGGCCCACGCCGCGCGTCCATCGACGTCCATGTCCAACCCCTTCATCGCAGAGAGGTCGAGGACGATCCCGCCCTCCGACGTGCCGTGACCGGCCCCGCTGTGTCCGCCGCTCCGGACGGCAAGCTCCATGCCCGTCTCGCGCGCCAGCGAGACGACGTCGGCCACTCCACGGGCGTCGGGCGGCCGAACCACGACCGCCGGCCGGCGGTCGATCGTGCCGGAGAAGACGGTGCGCGCCTCGTCGTAACCGGGATCGCCGGGCGCGATCACCTCCCCCCGCAGGTCCGTGCGGAGCTGTTCGATCGGGAGCGGGCCCGGCTGGGAGATCGAGGACTGCATCGTGAACCGCCTTCCGTCGAGACCGTGCCGTCTGTTCTACAACCGCCGTCGACGAGTCGACTCATCGGCCCGGCCACCGAATATTTCTCCTATCTTGACAAAAAGATTCTTCGGTGGCAACATCGGACCATGTTGGAGCTGGCGGTGATCGAGGATCCGGAGGCGGCGGAGGTGTCGCTGGACCCCGTGCGTTCCCGGTTGCTGTCCGCGCTCGCCGAGCCCGGGTCCGCCACGATGCTCGCCGGCCGCGTGGGGCTCCCGCGCCAGAACGTGAACTACCACCTGAAGGCGCTCGAGCGGCACGGCCTGGTCGAGTTGGTCGAGGAACGCCGCAAGGGGAACATGACGGAGCGCCTGCTGCAGGCGACCGCGATGTCCTACGTCATCTCACCCTCCGCGCTCGACGGCGTCCAGCCCGACCCCGCTCGGGCCCCGGATCGACTGTCGGCGCGCTGGCTGATCGCGGTGGCCGCCCGGGCGGTGCGCGACGTGGGTGAGCTGGTCGCCGGCGCCACCAAGGCCCGCAAGCGTCTCGCGACGTTCGCGATGGACGGCGAGATCCGGTTCGCGTCGGCGGCCGACCGGGCCGCGTTCGCGGAGGAGCTGGCCACCGCGATCACCTCGCTGGTAAGCAAGTACCACGACGAGGGGGCGGAGCGAGGTCGCGACCACCGCGTGATCGTGGCCGTCCACCCGACCCTGAAGGACGACCACACGAGCGAAACGGGGACGACACCACCCGAGGGAGAGGAGCACTGAGATGGCACATCCGTTCGAGCTGACCCACGAGATCGAGGTCGACGCCTCCCCCGAGGAGGTGTGGGACGCGATCGCCACCGGACCGGGCGTCGACGCCTGGTTCATGGGTGTGAACGAGATCGAGCCGCGGGAGGGCGGCACGACCCGCATGGCGTTCCGCGGCTCCACGGAGGAGGCCACGGTGACGGCGTGGGAGCCGCCGACACGGTTCGCGAGCCGCACCCCGGAAGGTGAGGACGGCGCGCTCCACGCGTTCGAGTACCTCGTCGAGGGGCGGGACAAGGGCAGCACCGTAGTCCGGTGGGTCCACAGCGGGTTCCTCGGTGACAACTGGGAGCGTGAGTACGAGGGGCTCTCCGAGGGCGACCCGATGTACTTCGACAAGCTGCGCGTCTACCTCACGTACTTCCGCGGCCGGAAGGCGACGCCGGTGAACGTGTTCGGTGGTCCTCTGATCCCGGATCGCGACGAGGCGTGGGCGACGTTCCATCGCGGGCTCGGGCTGGCCGGTCCCCCCCAGGTGGGCAACCGCGTCCAGCTCACGCCCGAGGGGCTCCCGCAGCTCGAGGGCGAGGTGGACTGGCTCTCCCGG
Source organism: Actinomycetota bacterium (assembly GCA_050696355.1). Taxonomy (GTDB): domain Bacteria; phylum Actinomycetota; class UBA4738; order UBA4738; family HRBIN12; genus JAJNBA01. The sequence continues at coordinate 4,223 of JBOGVD010000131.1, read as the reverse complement.
GACTTCCTCGGTGTCCGCACCGAGGACGGGATCTACCGGTTCATGCACATCAGCGTGTTCGGCGGTCCGACCGGAGTCGGTCATCACATCTTCGTCGACGGACTCGATCAGGCCGAGACCGAAGAGGCGTGGCGAGCCTGGCTCGAGGAACTGTTCTCGTAGATCACGAAGGGGAGGATCCGATGGAAACCACCACCTCGAAGGACGGCACGACGGTCGCGTTCGACCGGCTGGGCCAGGGGCCGCCCGTGGTCCTGGTCTGCGGCGGATCGGTAGATCGCATGGCCGACATGGCGATCGCGCAGGAACTTGCATCGGACTTCACGGTCTTCAACTACGACCGCCGGGGCCGCGGTGACAGCGGGGACACGCTCCCGTACGCGATCGAACGCGAGGTCGAGGACATCGAGACCATGCTCGACGCGGCCGGCGGATCGGCGAACCTGTGGGGCTCGTCGTCCGGCGCGGTGCTCGCGATGATCGCGACGGCGAGCGGCGCCCCGGTCACGAAGCTGGCGCTGTGGGAACCGCCGTTCATCCTCGACGAGAACGCACGTCCGCCCGCGGACCAGGTGGAGCAGTACGAACGGATGATCGCGGAGGACCGGCGCGGCGACGCGGCCGAGTACTTCATGTCGAAGGTCGTGGGCATGCCGCCGGAGTTCGTCGCCGACGCCCGGAACCAGCCGTGGTGGGCTGGACAGGAAGCGATCGCGCACACGCTCGCCTACGACGCGCGGATCATGGGCGACTATTCGATCCCGACCGAGACCGCGAGCTCTGTCAAGGTCCCCACGGTCGTGCTCGCCGGCGGCGCCGACATGCCGTTCATGCGGGAGAGCGCCCAGGCGCTCGCCGACGCGCTGCCCGACGGTCAGGTCCGGTTCCTCGACGGGCAGGGGCACAACGTCGACCCGACGGTCTTGGCGCCGGCGCTCAAGGAGTTCTTCTCTTGAGGGCGCCCGCATGAGGTTCCGAGCGATGCTCGAGCAGGCGGGCAAGACGGCGACCGGCTTCGAGGTTCCGGTGACGGTGGTCGAGGGCCTCGGAGCGGGGAAGCGGCCGGCCGTCCAGGTCACCATCAACGGCTTCACCTATCGGAGCACCGTCGCCTCGATGGGCGGCCGGTTCATGGTCGGGGTGAGCGCCGAGAACCGCGCGGGAGCCAGGGTCGCGGGCGGCGACGTTCTGGACGTCGACCTCGAGCTCGACACCGCGCCACGCGAGGTGACGGTGCCGAAGGACCTCGCAGCCGCGCTCGAGAAGGACACGAAGGCCCGGAAGACCTTCGAAGCCCTGTCGAACAGCAACAAGGGCTGGCACGTCCAGTCGATCGAAGGTGCCAAGACCGACGAGACGCGACAGCGCCGGATCGCGAAGTCGGTCGCCGCGCTCCATGAGGGCCGCCCGCGCTGATCCCGGAGCTCGGGCTACGCTCCCTCCCGATGGCAGAGGAAGCGACGTCCGAGCCGGTCGACCGCGAGCAGGAACGGCTCCGGGTCGCGCGACTGCTTGCCGGACACGCGCCCCCGGACTGGGGAGAGCGCTTCCCCAAGGACGAGCTGCTCGACGCGATCATCGACACGGCGCCGATCCAGATGTTCGTCATGGCCGCGGACATCCGCGAGTCGACGATGCTGATGAAGGAGGCGGTCCGCTTCGAGCGATTCGCGAAGGTCATGGACAAGTTCGTCTCCGCGGTCCGCAGCGGGATCGGCACGCCGGGCGGGTGGTTCGACAAGTTCACGGGCGACGGCTTCCTCGCCTACTGGGTCGTCCCGGCCGCGTCGAAAGAGGAGTACCAGCGGCGGTTCGTCGAGGCGGCCGGGAACCTCGCCCACACGGCACATCAGCTGATCGAGCTCTTCCACCGGCGCGTCCTCGAGGACTTCCGCCGGAACTCGAGGAACCTGTCCGACGGCGTGGGGCTGTCGATCGGCCTCGACGCCGGCCCCGGCTTCCTCGTGGAGATCGCGGGTGAGCTCACGGTGGTGGGGCCGCCGGTCGTGGGCGCCGTGCGGATGGTGAACGCGGCGTCGCGACCGCAGGAGATCTTCGCGAACGTCTACCTCGGCGAGCACCTGCACGACGAGCAGGACGGGATCTACCGGGCGCTCGGGATGTCCGCGGTCCGCGAGAGCCGGCCCACGAAGGAGTACCCGAAAGGTCAGGAGGTCTACGCGCTGACGTTCGCTCGCGACGAGGGGCTGCCCGGGAACGCGGGGGACGTCGTCTGATCAGCGGAGGCGGACGCCGCCGATCACGACGGCGGCGGGCCGCGTCAGGGCGGACGGATCCTCGCGGGGATCCTCGGTGTAGGTGACGACCGCCGGCGGCGCCGCGGCAGCGTCGGCGCCCAGGAATGCGACGGCCGACGTGGTCGCGGCCCGGAGGGCGTCGACCGGATCGAGGCCGCACTCCACGAGCAGCGCCATCTCCCGAGGGATCGAGCCAACCACGTCGCTGCCGGTGAGCACCGGGATCCCCGCGCGGACGGCCCTGGGCAGCAGCTCCCGGAACCGCTCGCGCCGCTCCGCGACCAGCAGGCTCCGCGCTTCGGGTGGGTCGTCCGGGAGCGAGAGCGTGGCGCAGAGGGTGGGCGTCCACGCGGAGCCGTGCCGGACCATCTCGTCGACCACCTCCTCGGTGACTTCCGTCCCGTGTTCGATCGAATCCACCCCGATCCGCACGAGCTCGCCCACGAGGTCGGTCGTGACGTGCGCCGCGACCCGCGCGCCCACGGCGTGCGTCGCCGTCACGAGCTCGCGCACGAGGTCGAGCTCGTACGTGGGTTCGGCGACGGGCGATCCGGCCGCACGGGAGACCGGGGAGGAGAAGTCGGCGACGAGCTTCACCCATCGCGCACCCGCGGCGAGCTCCTCGAGGGCCACACGGACGAGATCCGACGGCCCGACCGGGTGATGGACCGCTTCGAAGTAGGAGCCCGCGGGCGCGAGATGGCGGCCGGCCGCCACCAGATGCGGGCTGCCCGCGACGGTGGGCATCCTCAGCACGACGTCGGGGTCGCCCCCGGCGTCGCGGAGGATCGCGACGCCGTCGCTCGCCCACCGTCGGAGGTTCGACTCGGCGCCGGCACGATCCAGGGGACGGGGCCGTCGCCGTCGTCGCCGAAGCTCACGTGGCTGTGCGCGTCGACCAGGCCCGGCAGCGCGAACGCACCAGGGAGGCGCTCGGCATCCGGGATCGGGCGGTCGCTCCATCCGTCGCCCGTCAACCAGAGATCCTCGACGACGTCGCCCTCCGGGAGCCGGACCGCGCGTAGGTGCCAGGCGGTCACGTCGACAGGGTACGGTCGGTCTCCGCCGAGCGCTCGGCGACTCGGGGCGACGATAGCCTCTTCCGGTGAGCACCGAGAGGCATCCGCGGCTGCTGCCGGTCTCCGAGGAGTCCCGGGTCGCGCCGATCGAGCTGTTCTTCGACCTCGTCTTCGTGTTCACGCTGACGCAGGTGACCGCACTGATGTCGGACGACCTCACCGGACGCAACATCGTGCGAGGGCTGCTCGTCCTCGCGCTCCTCTGGTGGTGCTGGGTCGCCTACGCCTGGCTCGGCAACGTCGTGCAGGCGGAGGAGGGGCTGGGCAAGGCCGCGATGTTCGCCGCGATGGCCGCGATGTTCGTGATGGCGCTCACCGTGCCCGAGGCCTTCGAGGACCTCCCGGGCGGCCTCGACGGTCCGGTCGTGGTCGCGTTCGCGTACCTCGTGGTCCGGGTGCTGCATCTCACGATCTTCTGGGTGGCGGCCCGGACCGAAGACGATCGTGGACTGCGCCGGCAGCTCCTCCGGTTCGCGCCGTCCGTGTTCGGGAGCACGGCGATCCTGCTGGTCGCGTCGCAGCTCGAGGGCACGGCGCAGACCCTGACGTGGGTCGCCGCGCTGGTCGTGGACTACGTGGGCACGATCCTGGGCGGCGCCTCGGGCTGGCGGCTCCGGTCCGCCTCGCACTTCGCGGAGCGGCACGGCCTGATCGTGATCGTGGCGCTGGGCGAGTCGATCGTCGCGATCGGCGTGGGTGCCCACGTCGCGATCTCCTGGCCGATCATCGCGGGGTCGTCGCTCGGGCTCGCGCTCGCCGGGTGCCTGTGGTGGGTCTACTTCGACGTCGTGTCGATCGTGGCCGAGCGCGTGCTGCGGCGGCTGCAGGGGGAAGAGCGGGCTCGGCTCGCGCGCGACGCCTACAGCTACCTGCACCTGCCGATGGT
>JBOGVD010000130.1:0-44590 GCA_050696355.1 Actinomycetota bacterium | reverse complement strand
GGACGCTTCCGGAGCCGCCGCACGTCTTGCACGGATGTTCCACGATGCGACCCGAGCCGCGGCACTCAGGGCACGGCCGGGACATCGAGAAGAACCCCTGGTTCTCGGCGATCGCGCCGCTGCCGTTGCACTGCGGGCAGGTGATCGGCTCGGTGCCCGGCTCAGCACCGGAGCCGCGGCAGCGCGAGCAGACCGCCGGTCCGTCGATCCTGATCGGGACGGTCGTCCCCGACATCGCCTCATCGAACGAGATCGAGACCTTGGTCTCGAGATCCGCCCCACGCCGTCCGGCCGATCCTCGACCGCCGCGGCGTCCGCCGCCGCCGAAGAGTCCGCCGAACAGGTCGCCGATGTCGTCGACGTTCACCTCTTCGTACCGGACGCCGCCGGGCCATCCCGCGGCACCGCCACCGCCGGGCCATCCCCCGCCCCCGGGCCGGCCGAAGCCCGGCCCGACCCCGGACGCGCTCATGTCGCGGACCTGGTCGTAGGCGGTTCGCTTCTCGGCGTCACCGAGGACGTCGTACGCCGCGGAGATCTCCTTGAACCGCTCCTCCGCGTCCGGATCGCCCTGCTTGGTGTCAGGATGATGCTGTTGCGCGAGCTTGCGATACGCCTTCTTGATCTCCGCGTCGGTGGCGTTCTTGGGCACGCCGAGGACCGCGTAGTAGTCCTTGTCGAACCACTCCCTGCGAACCTCGTCCGCCATGCCTCACTTCCTCTCCACCCGAACCCCGGCCGGCCGGAGGACCCGGCCCTTCAGCGTGTAGCCGGGTCGCAACACGTCGGCGACGACCGGGTCGCCCTCGCCGTCTCCCGACTGCATCAGCGCCTCGTGCAGTTCCGGATCGAACGGCTTGCCCTGTGCGTCCATCCGTTCCAACCCTTCCGCGTGCAACGTGTCGAGGAGCTTCGCGTACACGAGCTCCACGCCGTGCAGGAACCGATCGAAGTCGGGACGATCCTGCGCGTGCATCAACGCGAGGTCGAAGTCGTCGAGGACCTCCAGGAGACGCCGGAACACCGGCTGCGCCGCCAGCTCGACGGCGCTGGTCTGCTCGCGGAGCACGCGCTTGCGGTAGTTGTCGAACTCGGCCTGCAGCCGTTGCAGGTGGTCGCGGTACTGATCCGCCTCACCGCGAACGGTCTCGAGGTCGCCGTCGGCGCCGACGGCGCCCTCGGCCCCGTCGGACGGAGGAGCGGCCGCCTCCTCGGCGGCCCCTGCCTCGCCCCCGACCCCTCCGTGCTCGTCGTCCTTCACGAGCCCTCCCGCTTGGTTCTCGTCAGCCTCTCGGAGACGGAGCCGGCCGGGCTCACGATGTCCCTCCTTCGTCCACGATCTCGCCTTCCACCACGTCCTCGTCGTCGTCTGCCGAGTCGTCGAAGGGCGACGCCGAGGGCTCGTCGCTGCCGCCGCCTCCGGCAGCAGCCTGCGACTGCGCGGCCTGCTCATGCATGGCCTGGCTCACCTTCTGCCAGGTCTGCATCAGCGCCTCGCTGGCCGAACGGAGGGTCTCCGTTTCGGCCGACTCGTCCTTCAGGACCTGCGCGAGCTCGTCGTGCTTCGCGGTGAGCTCGGCCTTGTCGGCGTCGGGGAGCTTGTCTCCGTTGTCCTTCAGGAACGTGTCCACCTGATACGTGAGCTGATCGGCCTGGTTCCGGGCCTCGGCGGCCTCGCGCCGGGCGTGGTCCTCGGCCGCGAAGGCCTCCGCCTCCTTCATCATGCGATCGATCTCGTCCTTGGAGAGCGCGGTCCCGCCGGTGATCGTCATCGCCTGTTCCTTGCCGGACGCGAGGTCCTTGGCGCTCACGTTCACGATGCCGTTGGCGTCGATGTCGAACGCGACCTCGATCTGCGGCACGCCGCGCGGCGCCGGCGGGATCCCTGTGAGGTGGAACCGGCCGAGGGACTTCACGCCCGGGGACATCACGGTCTCCGCCTCGCCCTGGAGGACGTGGATCTCCACCGTGGTCTGGTTGTCGTCCGCGGTCGTGAAGATCTCCGACTTGCGCGTCGGGATCGTCGTGTTCCGCTCGATCAGCTTCGTGAACAGCCCGCCTTTGGTCTCGACCCCGAGCGTGAGCGGGGTGACGTCCAGCAGGAGGATGTCCTTCACGTCCCCCTTCAAGACACCGGCCTGGATCGCGGCTCCCACGGCCACCACCTCGTCGGGGTTGACACCCTTGTGGGGGTCCTTGCCGCCCGTCAGCTCGCGCACGAGGTCCTGGATCATCGGCATCCGCGTGGAGCCACCGACCAGGATCACGTGGTCGATCGCGCTCGCGTCCTTGCCCCAGTCCGCGATCGCCTGCTCGAAGGGTCCGCGGCATCCGGTGACGAGGTCGGCCGTCATGCGCTCGAACTCGGTCCGGGTGAGCTTCTCCTCCAGGTGCAGCGGGCCGTCCGGCCCGGCGCTGATGAACGGGAGGTTGATCGTGGTCTCGGTCACCTGCGACAGCTCGATCTTCGCCTTCTCGGCCGCTTCCTTCAACCGCTGCATCGCCATGCGGTCCTTGGACAGGTCGATCGAGTAGTTCCCCTTGAAGCGCTCGGCCAGCCAGTCGATGACCCGCTGGTCCCAGTCGTCGCCGCCGAGCTGCGTGTCACCGTGGGTGGCCTTGACCTCCACGACCCCTTCGCCGATCTCGAGGAGCGACACGTCGAACGTGCCTCCGCCCAGGTCGAAGACGAGGATCGTCTGCTCGGTCTGCTGCTTGTCGAGGCCGTAGGCGAGCGCCGCCGCCGTCGGCTCGTTGATGATCCGCAGGACCTCGAGGCCGGCGATCTGGCCGGCCTCCTTGGTGGCCTGGCGCTGGGCGTCGTCGAAGTAGGCCGGCACGGTGATCACGGCCTGGGTGACGGTGTCGCCGAGGAAGGCCTCCGCATCGCGCTTGAGCTTGTTCAGGATCTGCGCCGAGACCTCCTGGGCGGTCCAGCCCTTGCCGTCGATGTCGACGGACCATGCCTTGTCGCCCATGTGGCGCTTGACGGACCGGATCGTCCGGTCCGGATTCGTGATCGCCTGCCTCTTCGCGACCTCCCCCACCAGGATCTCCCCGGTCTTGGAGAACCCGATCACCGACGGGGTCGTCCGGGAGCCCTCCGCGTTGGGAACGACCACCGGTTCCCCGGCCTCCAGCACCGAAACCACCGAGTTCGTCGTTCCGAGATCGACGCCTACCGCTCGTGCCATCGACGTTCCTCCTTCTCGATCGCCCGGGTGCCCTCCCCGGCGCGGGTTTTCCGTCCCGAACGTCTCCGCAGGAGGGGGGCCGTCCGGTCCGTCCAGGATAGGACCTTGAGTGCGACGTTGGCAACTTTTCTCCTGCTTTCCTTGATGGGTCGGGGACACCCGCGGACCGAGCGCTCCTGACTCCGTCCCGAAGTCCTCGCGCAGCCTCGATCGAGATCGTTCAAGCCGAGCGCCCTTTCGTCCGATGGATGGACTAGACCCAACGGACCGGCCCGCACACGACCTCCATCGAAGGGATGAGAGTGGCTACCTCGAGCACGACGCTGCGCACCCGAAGGAGCGCGCATCCGGCCGTGGCCCACACGGTCGACACGCTGCTGCTCCAAGAGCGCACGAAGTGGGCGACCCACATCCACGACGGGATCACCCAGTCCGTGACCAGCGCTCTCCTCGAACTCCAAGGCATCCAGCATCGGATCCGGACGGAGCCCGAGACGGTCCTGGCATCCCTGAAGGAGATCGAGGACGCGATCCGGAGTGACCTGAAGCACATCCGCGAGATCCTCTTCGAGCTGGACGGCGACCACTCGCAGCGCCCGGAGCCGCCCCTGGCGAGCTTCGTGCACGACCTCGTGCGGCGCTGGCACCTGTCGGCGCGCGTCTCGATCGAGGGGGAGATGGATCGCATCTCCGATGCCACGCTCGAGACCGCGAACGCGATCGTGGCCGAAGCACTGGCCAACGCGGCGAAGCACTCCGGAGCCCCCGAGGTCTCGGTCCGCATCATCGCCGGTCCCGACGATCTCCGGATCGAGGTCGAGGACCGGGGCAACGGCATCGCTGCCGTTGCCGACGACGACCCGCATTTCGGCATGCGCCTGATGCGAGGCCGAGCAGCACGGATCGGCGGCACCATCCAGATCGAATCGAAGCCCGGAAGCGGCACCCGCGTGGTCGCCGTTCTCCCAGTCGGAGGGCGAGGTGATGAAGGATGAACATCATGATCGTGGACGACCATGCGCTGGTGCGCCGTGGCATGGGCTACGTCGTCAAGGAAGGGTTCCCGGACGCTGAGGTGACGGAAGCCGAGAGCGCCGCGGTGGCACTCGAGCACATCCATGAAGGCAAGGAGATCGATCTCGCGCTCGTCGACGTCCGCATGCCGGACACCGACGGGCTCGAGCTGCTCCGTGCGATCAAGACGGTCCGGCCCGACCTGCCGGTGGTCATGCTCTCGACCTACGACAACGCGCCCTACGTGAAGCGCGCGCTTGCCGATGGCGCCTCCGGCTACCTGTTGAAGGACGCGACGCCGGAGGACCTGTCCCAGGCGATCAACGTGGCGATGTCCGGGAGCGGCAACGTCTTGTCCCCGAGGGTGATCCAGAACCTCTTCGAGGAGCACGAGGCCTCCGGCCGCCAACACGGCACGACCGGACGGCGCGGTGAGTACAACCTGACCCAGCGCGAGCACGACATCCTCGCGCTGCTCGCCGAGGGACGGCCGAACCGTGAGATCGCGGGGCGCCTGTACCTTTCCGAGAAGACCGTCAAGGCGCACCTGGCCGCGATCTTCCGGAAGCTCGGGGTCACGAACCGGACCCAGGCGGCGATGATGGCCGTCCAGATGGGCGTCGGCCCGGTCCCGGGCGCGCTGGTCAACGGCTAGCCGCAGACCTCAAGCGCGGAAGTCTTCGAAGAAGCGACTCGCTGTCGGCCCTCGCTGGCCCTGGTACTTGCTGCCCGTGCCCCCGTACGGCTTCTCGGCGGCCGTCGTCAGACGGAAGAACGAGATCTGCCCGATCTTCATCCCCGGATACAGCGTGATCGGCAGGTTCGCGACGTTCGAGAGCTCCAGCGTCAGGTAGCCGTCCCACCCCGGGTCGACGTAGCCGGCGGTCGAGTGGATCAGCAGGCCGAGCCGGCCGAGCGAGGACTTCCCCTCCAGCCGCGCCACGAGGTCGTCCGGGAGCGCCACGCGTTCGAGCGTCGATCCCAGCACGAACTCCCCCGGATGGAGGATGAACGGCTCGTCCGGCTTCGTCTCGACCAGCTCCGTGAGATCCGGCTGCTCCTGCTTCACGTCGATGTACGGATAGCGGGAGTTCGCGAACACGCGGAACTCCGAGTCCACGTGCAGGTCGACCGACGACGGCTGCACGCAGGCAGGATCGAACGGGTCGATGACGATGCGGCCGGCCTCGATCTCTTCCCTGATCGAGCGGTCGGACAGGATCATGCCGGGATGGTACTAGGGGTCCCTCGCCGGCCTCGGCCGTGATGGGACGAGCTGACTGATCTCGAAGACGTGTCCCTCCGGGTCGCGGAAGTAGCACCAGTACCCGCCGTGCCCAGGGCCACCTTCCACGTCCGTCAGCTGCCGCGCGCCCAGGGTGAGCAGCCGCTCCCGCGCCCGTTCGATGTCGGCGACCCCGAAGCCGGGCTGGAACCGCGCCCGCTCGTACTGGAGCTGGCCGGGGTCACGGCGCAGGAGTTCGAAGATCCGTTGCTCGCCCATGTCGAACTGCACCCAGTGGTCGCCGGCGTCGATCGCCTCGATGCCCAGCACCTCGCCGTAGAACCGACGGGCCGCGTCGAGATCCTCGACGGCCAGCCCGAGCCGGTTCGGCCACCGCGGGACCGCACCATCCACGTTCGACCCAGTCACCCTTCGCTCCCGACCGCCGTCGAAACCTCGACCCACCGATCGAGCGTCGCGGCCGCCTTGCCGTCATCGATCGAGGCGGCGGCGAGCGAGATGCCCTCGGCGAGGTCCGCGGCGACGCCGGCGACCTCGAGCGCGGCGGCCGCGTTCACGAGCACGACGTCGCGGGCCGGACCGGGCGTACCGTCGAGCACGGCACGGGCGACGCGCGAGGACTCCTCGGCGTCCCCGCCCCGCAGGTCGTCCCGCGTGGCTCGCGCGATCCCGTGATCGGCCGGATCGAGCCTCCCCGGGTGGACCTCGCCGTCCCGGACGTCCAGCACGAGCGAGGGCCCCGTGGTGGTGAGCTCGTCGAGACCGTCCTCGCCGCGGAAGAGCTTCGCGCGGGTGCCGCGCCGCGCGAGGACCGCCGCCATCAGCGGCAGCATCCGCGCGTCGGACACGCCGACGACCTGCGCCGCCGGCCGCGCCGGGTTCGTCAGCGGACCGAGGAAGTTGAACGACGTGGGCACGCGGAGCTCGCGTCGCACCGGGGCGGCATGGCCGAACGCGGGGTGGAACACGGGCGCGAACATGAACCCGATGCCGGCCTCGGCCAGGCAGCGCTCCACCCCGGCGGCGTCGAGGTTGATCGTGACCCCGAGCGCCTCGAGGAGATCGGCCGACCCGCAGAGACCGGAGGCAGCCCGGTTCCCGTGCTTCGCGACGGCGACGCCCGCGCCGGCCGCCACGATCGCGGAGAGCGTCGAGATGTTGAACGTCCCGCTGCGGTCGCCGCCGGTGCCGCACGTGTCGAGCACCGGCCTCGGCGCGGAGACCGGATGCGCGAGCTCGAGGATGGTCCTGGCAAGGCCGTCCAGCTCGTCGGCCGTCTCGCCCTTGGTCCGCAGCGCCATCAGGAACCCGCCCGCCTGCGCGGGGGTGACGTCGCCCGACATGATCGCGCGCATCGCCTCGGCCGCATCGTCGGCCGACAGCGCCTCGCGGGAGGCGAGCCGCTGCAGGATGCGGGGCCAGAGGTCGGGGTCGGGCTCGCCCATGAGGGCCCGCACGCTAGCAGGTAGGCCTCGGTCGGTTGCGTGCCGGCAGCGTCGCTAGACTGACGTTCTGCCGCCCTCGGGTGGCGCCACGCGGGTGTGGTTCAATGGCAGAACGCGAGCTTCCCAAGCTCGAAACGGGGGTTCGATTCCCCTCACCCGCTCCCTTTCCGTAGTCGTCGTATGTCATTCCCGATGTAGACGAAGAGGCCGAGCGTCAGGCCGGCGATGATGCCGTATGCGAGAACCTGCAGAGACGGGTCCAAGCGGCGGAAGAGCCCTGCCAGTCCGACGAACGCAAGGGCCATAGTTAGCATGACTCCGGAAGGCGGCTTATCGCGCGGACGCTTTCCACTCTTGCGGAGATATACCTCCCGCACATGCATGACGAGGAAACCTGGCACTATCCCGAGAAGAAGGAGACCCGCAGTGGAGAGTCGATCCTTCGAAGGAACTTCGCGGAGCTCCGAAGCTCCAACCAGGATTGCACCTATTCCAACCACGCCGGCCAGCCATCGCTGCTGCCGGGTCTCATTCATGGCGGGTGGTAGCCATGCGGGCCTCGCGATCGACCAGCCATCGTCCGCAGCCTACGGGTCGGCACGCTCGGAGGCCAGGTAGCGCGGTGCCGTCGGGCAGATGTCGTTCAGGGGGCAGATGCCGCATCGGGGGGTCGGCGCCTTGCAGATCTCGCGGCCGAGCCGGATCAGCGCCACGTGGAGCGGCGTCCGCAACCCATCGGGAACGAGCTCGTGCAGGATCCTGTCCGCGCGCTCCGCGGAGGTCGTCGCCGGCACGAGGCCGAGGCGTCGCGTGACGCGGCCGACGTGGGTGTCCACCGGCATCGCGTCGCGCCCGAGCGAGAACGACAGGACCACGGCGGCGGTCTTGGGGCCGACGCCGGGGAGGGAGCGCAGCTCCTCCCGCGCGTCGTCGTCGGACAGGTCCGCCAGGTACGAGAGATCGAAGACGCCGCACCGCTCCTCGACCTCGCGCAGGATCGCCTGGATGCGCGGCGCCTTCGTGTCGGCGAGGCCGCCGGAGCGGATCGCGTCCGCCACCGCTCGGGTCGGAGCCCGCACGACGGCCCCCCACGTGGGGAAGGCGGCGCGGAGTCCTTCGAACGCCCGCTCCGCGTTCACGTCGCTCGTGTGCTGGGACAGGACGGTCAGGACGAGCTCCTCGAGCGGATCGGACCGGCGCGGCGGCAGGAGCTCCCCGTAGCGCTTCCGGAGCCGGTTGAGCACGGTGCGGGCCCGGCGGCGGAGCACGGCCGACGGGGCCGGATCGGTCACACGCGGGCGTCGCCGCGGGCGGCGTTGCGGAACTGGGTGAGCGAGGGCTCGAAGTTCAGCTTGATCGACCCCGTGGGACCGTTACGGTGCTTCGCCAGGATCAGCTCGGCTTCCTTCTTCTTCTCGGGGTCGGAGTCGTCGCGATGGATGAACGCGACGACGTCGGAGTCCTGCTCCAACGAGCCGCTCTCGCGGAGGTCGGAGAGCTGCGGGCGCTTGTCCGCACGGGTCTCCGGGTTCCGGTTGAGCTGGGAGAGCGCGAGGACCGGGATCGCCAGCTCCTTGGCCAACAGCTTCAGCGACCGGCTGATCTCGGCGACCTCCTGCTGTCGGTTGTCGGGACGCCGAACGGCGGCCGATGTCATCAGCTGCAGGTAGTCGACGATGATGAGCGCGAGCCCCGCCTTGCTGCTCCGCATCCGCCGAGCCTTCGCGCGGATGTCGACGATGTTCACGTTGCCGGCGTCCACGATGGACAGCGGCGCGTCGTGCAGGCGCTCGGCCGCCTGGACCACGCGGACCCAGTCGTCGGGACCGACCCGCTTGCTCCGGATCCGGTCCCAGGGAACCTTGGCGGCGGAGCAGAGCATCCGCATGCCCACCTCGTGCCGGGACATCTCGAGCGAGAACACCGCGACCGACCCGCCCGTGACGGCGACGTTGTGGGCGATGTTGATGGCGAGGGAGGACTTCCCGATCCCCGGGCGGGCTGCCACGATCACGAGGTTGCCGGGCTGCAGCCCCGACGTGAGCTCGTCGAGGTCGCGGAATCCTGTCGGCAGGCCCGTGTAGGCCGTCTCCCGATGCTGGATCTGCTCGAGCTCGAGCATCGCACCGTCGATCAGCTCCCGCAGGCTGGCGATCTCGTCGTGATCCTCCCGGCGCGCGACGTCGTAGATGCGCTGCTCGGCGGCGTCCGCGACGCCCTCCGGGTCCTCCGGTGCCGAGTACGCCATGTCCATGACGTCGGCGGCCGCCCCGATCAGTCTCCTGAGCAGGGCGGCCTGCGCGACGATCCGCGCGTAGTGCGCGGCGGAGGCCGGGGTCGGGACCTGGTCGGCGAGGTCCCGGATGTACAGAGGGCCGCCGACGTCGTCGAGCGTGCCCTTCCGCCGGAGGGCTTCCACGGCGGACAGCTGATCGACGGGCTCGCCGCGCGCGTAGAGCTCGCGGAGCACCTCGAAGATCCGTCCGTTCGCCGATCGATAGAAATCCTCGGCCTGGAGCGCCTCGACGACGTCGGCGATGGCCTCGGCCGACAGCATCATCGACCCGAGGGCCGCTGCCTCCGCCTCCAGATTGTGGGGCGGGACGCGGTGATCCCCGTTGCGAGGAAGGCGGACGATGTCGTCGGCCGTGCGGACGATCCCGCTCACCCCCTGTCGCCTGTCCCGGTCTCCGAACCGGGGACGCTACGCCGCGGGGGGACGGCCGAACAGTGGAGAACAGGTGTGGATTGTTCCGAGGCAGGTGAGGTCGGGAGATTCCTTGTCACTCCCCCGCTGACCAGCGCGTTCAACCTGTGGAGATCCATGTGGAGCATTGTGGACAACGAGAGTGACAAGAGATGCGGCGCGAGGAGCCGGGAGCCCCGTTGGGGTCCACCCCCCTCGCGCCCACGGACCCGGCGCTACTCCTGCGGCTGCACGTCGACCGTGACGACCGGCTCGACCTCGGGATGGAGGCGAACGGCGACCTCGTGGGCGCCCACAGAGCGGATCGGCTCCGCGAGGTGAACGTCTCGTCGATCCACCGATACCCCCGCCTGCGCGGAGAGGGCCTCGGCGACGTCCGCCGCGGTGACCGAGCCGAAGAGCTTCCCCTCTTCACCGACGCGGGCCGTGACCACGACCGTGGTCTGGATGAGCCGCGCCGCGAGGGTCTCGAACTCGCCCTTCTGGGCGCTGGTCCGCACCTCGTGCGCCCGCTTGAGGCTCTCGGCATGGCGCACGGCGCCCTTCTCTGCCCGGACCGCGAGGCCGCGAGGGATCAGGTAGTTGCGCGCATAGCCGTCGGCAACGTCGGCGACGTCGCCGGGGTCGCCGAGCCGTTCGACCGACCTCTGCAGGATCACCTTCATCCCGCGACGCCCTCCGTGGGCCCGCTCATCGGCTCGAGTACGGCAGGAGCGCCATCTCGCGGGCGTTCTTGACCGCCGACGCCACGTCGCGCTGGTGCTGGACGCAGTTGCCCGACACCCGCCGCGCACGGATCTTGCCTCGGTCCGAGACGAACTTGCGGAGGGTCATGACGTCCTTGTAGTCGACGCGATCCACCTTGTCCTTGCAGAACTGGCAGTACTTGCGCTTGCCGCGCTTCTGCCAGCCCTTCTCGTCCTTCTCGCGCCGGCGCTTGGGGCCGCGGTCCTTCGGTCCTCCACCTCTACCCGCCATCGATCGGTGACTCCTCCTGCTCCGTTCCGCCTCCGACGGGCGCGGCCACCTTGTCGCCCCAATCGCCGGAGCTCGACGCCCCGCCGGAGCGCGCCTGCCGCGTCACGGCCGCCGTCGCCCACTTGAGGCTGGGAGCGACCTCGTCGGCCTCGACCTCGATGGCCGAGCGCTTGTCGCCGTCCTGGTTCTCCCAGGTCCGGTAGTTGAGCCGGCCGGCAACGATCACGCGTGTGCCGCGCGTGAGGGACTCCGCGGCGTTCTCGGCCAGGGTTCGCCAGGCGTTGATCGAGAAGTACGACGTGTCGCCGTCCTTCCACTGGCCGCTCGCGTCCTGGAACCGCCGGTTCACGGCGATCCTGAACTTGCAGACCGCCGCGCCGTTGGGCGTGTAGCGGAGCTCCGGGTCGTCGGTCAGGTTGCCGACCAGGGTCACTTGGTTGTCCGTCGCCATGGTTCGTTCACTCCCCTTGGGGTGTCGCGTCTCCGCCGCTGGTGGAGGCGGGGGAAGGTGCCTTCTGCTTCTTCGCTCGTGCGGTGGGCAGGACGATCACCTTGTATCGCAGGACCTCGTCCGCGAGGTTCAACGTGCGCTCGAGCTCCGCCTGAGCAGCCGGCTCCGCGGAGAACGTGACCACGACGTAGTAGCCCTCGTTGCGGTCGTCGATCTCATATGCGAGGCGGCGGCGGCCCCAGCGCTCGATGTTGCGCACCTGCCCGGAATGCTTCGCGGCGACCGAGGAGATCCGGTCGGTCGCGGTCCCCACCGCGGCCTCGTCGGCCTCGGCGGGCAAGATGAGCATGCTCTCGTACTCCCTCAAACCCCACCTCCTCTGGTCTGGACGGCCCCCTTCCAAGGGGAGCAGGAAGCCCTGAGGGTTCGCCCAGCAGTGTACGGGACCTGCCGCGACGGTAACACCGGGGTACGACACCGGTCCGCTAGACTCGCCGGACTGCCGTGCACTTCAAGGAGGCGCGAGCGATGATCACGGTTCACGACCTGAAGGCCTGGAAGGCGGAAGGGCGCAGGTTCACGATGCTCACCGCCTACGACTTCCCCACGGCCCAGATCCTCGATCGAGCGGGCGTCCCGCTCCTGCTGGTGGGCGACTCCGTCGGGAACAACGTCCTCGGCTACGAGGACACGCTGCCCGTGACCATGGACGAGATGCTCCATCACACGCGCGCGGTGGCGCGCGGCGCGGAGCGGGCGCTGGTCGTCGGCGACCTGCCGTTCCTGTCGTACCAGGCCTCGATCGAGGAAGGCGTCCGCAACGCCGGGCGCCTCGTGAAGGAGGGCGGTGCGCAGGCCGTCAAGCTCGAGGGACCGCACCTCGACCTCGTCCATCGTCTCGTCGAGATCGGCGTCCCCGTGATGGCCCACATCGGGCTCACCCCGCAGTCGGTCCACGTGATGGGCGGGTACCGGGTCCAGGGTCGCGGCGAGGCCGCTCACCTGATCGCCGAGCAGGCCGAGCAGCTCGAGAAAGCGGGGGCGTTCTCGGTCGTGCTAGAGGGCGTGCCGGCGGAGCTGGCCGCGGAGATCACGCGGTCGCTCGAGGTGCCGACGATCGGGATCGGCGCCGGCCCCTCCTGCGACGCCCAGGTGCTCGTGATCCACGACCTCCTGGGCATCAACGAGAAGGTCCCGAAGCTCGCGAAGAAGTTCGCTGACCTCCGCGGCGTGATGACGCACGCGGTGGAGGCGTTCGTCCGCGAGGTCGAGGCGGGCACGTTCCCAGACGACGACCACTCCTATCGCTGACCGGTCGAGCGAAACGTCACGCCGCGACCCCCGCTTAGACTCCAACGCGTGAGCGACGAGCGGGAGCGCCTCGAGGCGAAGCAGGCCCGGGCCCAGCTCGTCTCCAAGCTCACGCACGAGATCCGCGGGCCGGTCTCGACGATCCGGGGCCTCGCGGGCACCACGCTCGCCCACTACGACCGGCTCGACGACGGTGAGCGTCGCGAGTTCCTGGAGCTGATCGGGGTCGAGGCCGAGCGCCTGGGACGCACGGTGGAGCAGGTGGCGCTGGCGCTCAAGCTGGATGCCGGCGCGCTGCGGTTCGACCGCCGAACCCAGGATGTCGGGGTGATCGTGCGGGGCGCCGCGGAGGCGGCCGAGACCGGCGACCGTCCTCTCGAGATCGTCGTCGACGCGGGCATCGAGGCGCCGGTGGACCGCCTCCACCTCGCCGTCGTCGTTCGCCAGCTGTTGGAGAACGCGGCGACGTATTCGCCTCCGGGCTCCCCCATCTCCGTCCGCATCCGTCGCGAGGACGCCGACACGGTGCTCGAGGTCGTCGATCGCGGCCCCGGCATCCCGTCCGACCGGCGCGAGGCGGTCTTCGAGCGGTTCGCGGACTGGCGGCCCCCCGGCTACGAGGACCGCCCGGGGACGGGCCTCGGTCTCTTCATCTGCCGTGCGATCGCCCGTGAACACGGGGGAGACGCCTCGATCGCCGACGGCCCGGCGGGGGGTACGATGCTCAGCGTCCGGCTTCCTGCGGAGGGATGAATGGCGGGCTCCCCGTGACCACGCTCCTGATCTGCGACGACCACAAGGTCCTGACGGACGCCCTGGCCACGGTCGTCGGCCTCGACGAGACGCTCCAGTTGGTGGCGCCCCCGGTCCACGATCCCCAGACGGCGATCGACCTGTCCGCGGAACACCTGCCGGACGTCGTCCTGATGGACATCGTGTTCAAGGGCGGGATGTCCGGGATCGAGGCCACGCGACGGATCAAGGAGATCTCGCCGGCGACGAAGGTCGTGATCATGACCGCGCACGACGAGGATCGGTTGCTCGTCGAGGCCGTCGAGGCGGGCGCCTCCGGGTTCCTCGGGAAGGGGGAAGCGGCCGAGGAGGTCCTCGCGGCGGCGAAGGCCGCGGCCGAGGGCGAGGTTCTGATCGACCCCACGACCCTCACGCGGCTCCTCGCGCAGGTCGCCCGGGAGCGGGAGGCGAAGCGGGAGGCCACGGTGCTGCTCGACGACCTGACCGATCGCGAACGAGAGATCCTCCAGCTGCTCGCCGAGGGGATGCGGAACGAAGGGATCGCCGGGAAGCTGTTCATCAGCCCACAGACGGTGCAGACCCACGTGCGGAACATCCTCGGGAAGCTGCGCGTGCACTCGAAGCTCGAGGCCGTCGCCTTCGCGGTCAAGCACGGCGCGATCGTCGTCTGAGCTCCGCGCCACCCGAAACTCCTGCCCGGCCGGGCTCAAGTCTGACCCACGGGCGGACGACATCCATGGTGGAGAGTGACCCGCGCCTCCGGGCGCGTGCAGGGCCGTCCCCCCAGATGGCTCTCGGGACCTCCCCGACCTGAGGCCCGAGTCCACCCCTCCCGGACTCGGGCCTTTCCACGCCGGTGCCCGGCCTCGCATCCCGCTCGATCAGCGGAGCATGCGACGGCGCACCTTCCCGGTGGAGGTCCGAGGGATCTCCTCCACGAGGTGCACCTGGCGGGGGAGCTTGAACCGTGCGAGTCGGTCGGCGCCGTGGTCGCGAAGCTCCTCGAGCGAGGGCGGATCGCCGGGATCCGCGGGGACCACGAACGCGCTCACGTGGGAGCCCCACTCCGCGTCGGGGGTGCCGGCCACCGCCACGTCCCCCACCTTGGGATGCGATGCCAGCGCGCGTTCGACCTCCTCGGGCCACACCTTCTCGGCGCCGGTGCGGATCACGTGATCGATCCTGCCCCCGACCGACAGACGGCCACCCGCGATCGTCCCCAGGTCGCCGGTGCGCAACCAGCCGTCGACGGTGAACACGGAGCCGGTCGCGGCCGGGTCGAGCCGGTAGCCCTCCATCACGGTCGATCCCGAGACCTCGATCGCGCCGTCGGCGTCGAGCCGGACGTGCATCCCGTCGAGGGGGACACCGTCGTAGGTGACCCCGCCGCACGTCTCGGTGAGGCCGTACGTCGTGACCACGCGCGCCCCCCGCGATCGCGCCGCCTCCGCCGTCGCATCCTCGATCGCGCCGCCGCCGACCAGCAGCGTCAGGCCGTCCAGCCCCAGGTCCGCGTCAACGAGGCGTTGCACCATCGCCGGTACCACGGAGGCGAACGCGGCGCCCACGCCATCGCGCACGAGGCGCTCGGGATCGAACCGCTCGTGCATGATCACCGGCGCGCCGAGGATCGCGCCGCGCAGCAGCACCAGCAGCCCGCCGATGTGCGCCGGCGTGAGCGGGCAGAGCCACGGCGCGCCCGGGGTCGCCTCCAAACGCTCTGCCGATCGACTGACCGCGACGACCACCGCCACGCGATGGAGCTCCACGAGCTTCGGCTCGCCGGCGGTCCCGGACGTCGGGATCACGATCGCGACTCCGGGCGCCGTCGACGCCGCGTCCGCGAGGAGCGTCTCGCCAGCAGCGTCGCGCACGAAGTGGGGGCGGGCCCGCCCGACGATCGCGCGCTTCTCCCGCTCCGTCAGCCGGTCGTCCAGCGGCAGGAACGGCACCTCCTCGAGCCAGAGCCTCGTGACCAGCTCGACCCACGCCGGGCCCGGCGGCAGGTCGATCACGACCAGTTCGTCGGTTGTCATCTCACCGCTCCCGCGCGCCGTCGTCCCGCTCCGGGCGGGTCCGGTAGGCTAGCCGAACCGTTCGAGCGTGCGCTCTCGGAGTCAGCGGTCACATGGACGAATCTCGCGACATCAGACAGGCCTTGGATTGGCAACCGGTCGGATCGCGGCCGGAGGGACGGGACTTCACGGACGTCCGCTACGAGACGGCGGAGGGGATCGCGAAGATCACGATCGCGCGCCCCGAGGTGCGGAACGCCTTCCGGCCACTGACCACCGAGGAGCTCATCCACGCCTTCGACCTGGCGAGGGACGACGCGTCGGTCGGGATCGTGATCCTCACCGGGGAGGGGCCGCTCGCGTTCTCCTCCGGTGGCGACCAGGGCGTCCGCGGCGACGACGGCTACGTGGACGAGCACGGGACCGGCCGGTTGAACGTGCTCGACCTGCAGCTCCAGATCCGGCGGCTGCCCAAGCCGGTGCTCGCGATGGTGGCCGGCTACGCGATCGGGGGCGGCCACGTGCTCCACCTGTGCTGCGACCTGACGATCGCGGCCGACAACGCCCGGTTCGGCCAGACCGGGCCGCGCGTCGGCTCCTTCGACGGCGGCTACGGGATCGGGCTGCTCGCCCGGCAGATCGGCGAGAAGCGCGCGAAGGAGGTCTGGCTGCTCTGCCGGCAGTACGACGCCGCGACCGCGCTCTCGTGGGGGCTCGTGAACGCCGTCGTCCCGCTGGAGGAGCTGGAGGAGGAAACCGTACGATGGGCGAAGGAGATGCTCGCGCATTCCCCGCTCGCACTGCGCCTGCTGAAGGCCGGCTCGAACGCCGGGATCGACGGGCTCGCCGGGGTCCAGCAGCTCGCCGGCGACGCGACACTCCTCTACTACATGAGCGAGGAGGCACAGGAGGGTCGGGACGCCTACGTGGAGAAGCGCCCGCCCGACTTCTCGAGGTTCCCGAAGCGCCCGTGAACGCCTGGATCGCGGGCGCTCGTCCCCGGACGCTCGGCGCGGGGGTGGTGCCGGTGCTCGCGGGTGCAGCCGCGGCCGACACGTTCGTCGCCTGGCGGTTCGTCGCCGCCCTGCTGGTGGCGGTCGGGTTGCAGGTGGGCGTGAACCTCGTGAACGACTACTTCGACGGCGTCCGCGGGGTGGACACGGGCGAGCGGCTCGGCCCGCCGCGGCTGGTCGCCTCGGGGACCGCCACGCCGCGGGCGGTGCTCGTGGCCGCGCTCGTCTCCATCACGGTCGCCGGCTTCGCGGGGCTCGCGCTCGCGCTGGCGACGGAGCCGGTACTGATCCTGTTCGTGGGTGCGCTCGCCCTGGTGGCGGCGTTCGCCTACAGCGGCGGACCGAAGCCCTATGCGGGACTCGGCCTCGGCGAGGCCATGGTGTTCCTCTTCTTCGGGTTGATGGCGACGTGCGGGACCGCGTTCGTGATGGACGAGCGGATACCGGCCGCCGCGTGGTGGATCGGATCCACCCTCGGACTCCTCGCGGTCGCGATCCTCGTCGCCAACAACCTGCGGGACATCCCGACCGACGCGGCCGCGAACAAGCGGACGCTCGCGGTCCGGCTCGGCGGCCGACGCACGCGCACCCTGTACCGGGTGTGCGTGGTGGGAGCGTTCGCGACGATCGTGGCCGGTGTGTTCACGTTCCTCGTGGGCGAGCGGGTGGGGCTCTCCCAGTGGGGGCTCCTGGGGCTCGCCGGCTGGATCGTCGCGATCCGCCCGATGGAGGCGGTCGGACGCGCGAGCGGCCGGGACCTCATCCCCGTCCTCACCGGAACGGCCGCCGTCCATGCGGCCACCGGGCTCCTGCTCACAGCGGGTCTCGTCCTCGCGCGGACCGCCTAGGAGGATGTGGATGCGTGGAGGACCATGAGTGATGGACCAGGGTGACATCTCCCTCGCGTGCGCGGCCGCGCTCGTCGGCGGGCTCGTCGACGGGGGGGTCGCGCACGCCTCGCTGTCGCCGGGATCGCGTTCCACGCCGATCGCGCTCGCCCTGGCCCGCGAGCCTCGCGTGGAGCTGCACGTCCACCTCGACGAGCGATCGGGCGGGTTCTTCGCTCTCGGCGTCGCGAAGGCGACGGGCCGGCCCGCGATCGTCGCCTGCACGAGCGGGACCGCCGCGGCCGAACTGTTGCCGTCGGTGGTGGAGGCATTCCAGTCCCGGGTGCCGCTCCTGGTGCTCACCGCCGATCGGCCCGCGCGGCTCCGGGGCACCGGCGCGAACCAGACGATCGTGCAGCCGGACCTGTACGGGGGCTACGTGCTCGCATCGCTCGACCTGCCGGGACCTTCCACACCCGGGCAGGAGGCGTGGTGGCGGCAGGCGGCGCACGAGGCGCTGCAGTCGATGGCAGCCGACCCGACCGGCCCCGTCCACCTGAACTGCCCATTCGACGAGCCGCTCACGCCGAGCACCGGCGTCACGCCGCCCCTGCCCGTCGCGGGGGAGCCGTTCGTCTGGCCGACACGGCCTCCGGCGGAGCTCGAGCCCGACGAGGCCGACCGGCTGGCCGGTCTCGTATCCGGCGCGCGAGGCGCCGTCGTGTTCGGCGGCTGGCCCGGCCATGTCACCGGAGAGGGCCGCTTCTGGACGGAGCTGCTCGGCTGGCCGGTGTTCGCCGAGCCCACCTCCGGCGCCCGCCAGCGGGGAACGTCGCTCACGGCCGGCCAGGCGCTGATCGCAGGACCCTGGGGGGAGGCTCATCGCCCGGAGGTCGTGATCCAGTTCGGCGCCTACCCGACGAGCCGGGCGATGCAGCGCTTCGTGGCCTCGGCCGATCAGCTGGTCGTCGCCGATCGGTGGCACCTGGATCCCGATCCCGAACGCATCGCCTCGTGGCGACTCGCTGTGGACGCCGATGCGCTCCCCCACGCGTTCGCTCGTCATCCGGTGGTGGAGCAAGGGATCGGCATCGCGTTCACCGGCCCCCGGACGGAAGAAGAGGTCCAGAACCTGTGGAGCGGCCGGATCGCTCCCGCCCCCGACGACTGGCGCGACCCGTGGAACGGGGCGGATGCCCGTGCCCGCGGCACGATGGACGCCCTGATGGACGGATGGGACGAGCCGTTCGAGCCCCGGGTCGCGCGCGACGTGGCCGCCTGGGCACCGGATGGCGGGGTCTTGTTCGTGGGGAACTCGACGCCCATCCGGGACCTCGATCTCGCGATGGCACCTCGCGACGGCATCCGGGTGCTCGCCAACCGAGGCGCGAGCGGCATCGACGGTCTGGTGTCGACGGCGCTCGGCGTGGCGGCGGCGGATCGTGGGCCCACGGTGGCGCTCCTCGGGGATCTCTCGTTCCTCCACGACGCGGGTGCGACGCTCTGGAACGCCGCACGGGTCTTCGCGCTCACGATCGTCGTGGTGAACAACGGGGGCGGCCACGTGTTCTCGTTGCTGCCGCAGCGGGACCTGCCGGAACACCGGGAGCTGTTCGTCACGCCGCACGCGGTCGACATCGGCGGCGTGTGTCGTGCGGCCGGCGCCGGCCACGAGCGAGTGGAGCGCGCGTCGGACCTGGTGCCGGCGCTCGACGGGGCGGCCGGGACCGGCGGCCTCAACGTGGTAGAGGTCGTCGTGGACGCGGAGCTCGGCCTCCGTCGCCGGCAGGAGCTGCAGGCGGCCGTGGACGCCGCGCTGGGATCCGCATGAGCGACGCAGACGCCGTGTCGATCGGGTTCGCCACGACCGACGACATCGCCGACCTGGCGCGGCTCCGCTGGGAGCTCTACGCGGAACAGGAAGCCGTGTCCGGCGAGTCGCCCGAGTCCTACCGCGATCGGTTCGAAAGGTTCGCGTCGAACGCGCTCCCGTCCGGGGAGTGGCGTGCCTGGATCGCACGCGAAGCCGACGGATCGGTCGGGGCGATGTGGCTGCGGACCGTCCGTCGGGTGCCGGTCCCGGGCAAGCGCGCCGGACCGATCGGCTACCTCACGAACGTCTACGTCGCGCCCGAGCATCGGAACGGCGGGCTCGGCACGAGGATGCTGGAACGCGTGACGAGCCGGTGTCGCGCCGAAGGCTACTCCGAGGTGATCGTGTGGCCGACCGAGCGCTCCCGTCCGTTCTACGGGCGCGGCGGCTTCGAACGGCGGGAGGAACCGTTGGTCCTGCGGCTCGTTCCGGACGGGCCGCTCGAGCCCTAACCCCAGCGGAGGGCGTCCAGGAACGCCCGGAACTTGCGTTCGGTCTCGTCGAGCTCCGCCGCCGGATCGGACCCGGCCACGATGCCGGCGCCGGCGTAGAGGACGGCGCGGTCTCGCCGGAGCTCCGCGCACCGCAGTGCGATCGCCCACTCGCCGTCGCCGTCGGCGTCGACCCAGCCCACGCCGCCCGCGTACCACCCGCGGTCGAACGGTTCGAGCGCGGCGATCGTCTCGAGGGCGACGTCCCGCGGTTCCCCGGCGACGGCCGGCGTCGGATGGAGCATCGCCGCAAGATCGAGGGCGGTCGGCGCCGGGTCGCGGAGAACCCCGCGGAATCTCGTCGACAGATGCCAGACGTTGGGCGTCTCGCGGAGGATCGGCTCGGGATCCCACGTCAGCTCCGCGCAGAGCGGACCGAGCGATCCGGCGACCGCGTCGACCACGATCGCGTGCTCCTCCCGGTCCTTGGACGAGGCGACGAGCGCGTCGGCGTTCGCCCGATCCTCCTCCCGGTCGCCCGCTCTGGGCGCCGAGCCGGCGAGCGGGTTGGATCGGACCTCGAGCCCTCGACGGGACACCAGCAGCTCCGGCGATGCGCCGACGAGCACGCCGTCGTCCGTCGGCACGACGAACGTGTACGCGTCGGGGTCGACAGCACGGAGACGATGCGCGAGCAACCTCGCATCCAGCTCTCGCTCGGCCGTCACGACGATCGTCCGCGCGAGGACGACCTTGCGGAGCTCCCCCCGACCGATCCGCACCACCGCCTCGCGCACGGCCTCCCGGTACGCCTCGCCCGTGGGCGCTTCGAGGAGCTGCATCCGGCTGAAGGGCTTGTGCGGCGCGCCCCCGACGACGCGCTCGAAGGGACGCACGGCGCCCGAGCCCCCCTCGCTGTCGACGGCCTCGATCCGCCACGTCGCGCCGTGCGCCGCTCGCTTCACGGCCCGCCTCGGGATGACCAGGGCGTGCGGCTGCCCGTGCGTTCGCCGCCGGAACGCGATCGCCCCGATCGCGACGGGAGCCACGTCCCGTCCGTGGCGCACGGTTTTCCGGAGCATCTCCATGACGTCGGCGAGCCCCCACGGGTCGCTCGAGGGCACGATGCCCGACGCGATCCCCGTCGAGCCGGCCACCCCCAGCCCTCGCCGCTCGAAGAACATCCCGAGCGGCGGACCGTACGCGGCCAGCAGATCGAAGGCGGGGCCGAGCGGCTCGGCCCGCGTCCGGAGCACGGAGCCCGTCGGGCCGCTCATCCGCGCGTGGCCACGAGCAGCTGGGTGATGCCTCCGGAGAGCAGGAGCCGTCGAGCGTCGGCGAACCCGGCCGCGCGGAGGATCGACAGGAGCTCGGCAGGCGGCGGGAGATAGGCCGTCGACCGGGGGAGGTACGCGTACGCCTCGCGATCCGACAGGAGTCCGCCGATCGTCGGGACGATGCGCCGGAAGTACAGACGGTGTCCCAGCCGGAGGAGCCGGCTCTCGGGTTGGGCGGTCTCGAGCAGCGAGATCCGGCCGCCGGGCCGCACCACGCGCGCGAGCTCCGTGAACAGGGCGTCGAGCGACACCACGTTGCGGAGCGCGAACCCGCACGTCGCCCCGTCCGCGCTCGCCGCCCCGACCGGCAGGCGGAGGACGTCGGCCTCCACGAGTGGCGCCGGCGTCCGGGCGGCGCGCAGCATCCCGTGTGAGAAGTCGAAGCCGACCGGGCGATGCCCGGCCGTCGTGAGCTCGCGACACAGGTCGCCGGTCCCGCACGCGAGATCGAAGATGCGTGAGCCGGCCGGCAGCGCGAGCTCTCGGACCGTCCGGCGCCGCCAGCCGACGTCCATCCCGAACGTCATCACGCGGTTCACGAGGTCGTAGCGCGGGCTGATCGTGTCGAACAGGCGTCGGACGGCGTGGGCCTTCTCCTCGCCCTCGGGCAGCGTCGTGTCGGTCACGAGGGCCCGGCGCGTTCGGCGCCGTCGGCTCCCGTCGTGCCGTGCGCCGCCTTCAGCTCCGGTGCTTCGAGATGCTCATCCGCGACCTCGAGCAGGACACGGCGGAAATGGTGAGACACCAGGAGGGTGACCGCCGGGAGCAGCTCGTGGAACGCCTCCACGATCCTCGTCGATGCCGCATCCGGGTCGTCGGCGGTGTCCCTGATCGGCTTGCGGACATGCTCGTCGAAGAGCTCCACCGCCCGCTCGGCGAGGCCGCGGAGGGCCCCGTCGGCCTCGCGCGCGAGCGAGAGGAGGTCGCCGAGGGGCAGGCCGAACTCGAGGAGACGAAGGGCCGTGCGGACCAGCTCGATGTCGCCGGCCGTGTAGCGGGTCGCCCCGTCCACGTCGCGGCCGATCCGGATCCCCTCGCGCTCCACGGCCTGGATCAACGACGCCGGCACGCCGCTCGCCGCCGCGAAGGCGTCGAGGGACAACACCTCGCCGTCGGCAGCCGCCTCGCCCCGCTCCGCCGCCACCGCGGCCGCCAGTCCGGCGTCGGCGAGACCGAGCTCGCCGTCGACAACCCGGCGGATCGCGGCGAGCGTGAGCCCCTGGCCCTGGAGCACGCGGATCTGACGGATCCGGTCGACGTGTTCGGGCCGGTACCACGCCACCCGGCCCTCCTTCTCGGGCTGCGGGAGGAGACCGCGGGCCTGGTAATAGCGCACGGTGTCGACCGACACCTCACACGTCGACGCCAGCTGCTCGACCCGGTACCTCACGACCAAGAACTCTACGAGTGTTCGCTCACACGGTCATCCTCGCGGCACCTCACGTGGCCATGGCCGGCCGGCGCCGCCCACGCGGATACGATGCCCTGCGATGGAGCGCGGCGCCCGCCGGCCGATCACCCTCGGTCTGGTGCTGGCGTGCCTCGGGGGGACGCTGTTGATCGGCGCGGTGCACAAGGCGCCGTGCGCCAGAGACGACTGGGGAGACGGGCGCCAGTACCGGCTGGTCTGCTACACCGACATCGTCCCGCTGTTCGGAACCGAACAACTGAAGCGCGGACGCCTTCCCTACCTCGACGCTTGCACTGCCTCCGGCAACAACTGCGACGAGTACCCGGTGCTCACGATGTACTTCATGCGCGTCGCCGGTTGGGTGTCGGGGGACTCGACCGCGCGCTTCTTCTGGGTGAACGCGCTGCTCTTGTCGGCGTGCGCGGGGGTGGTCGCCGGCTGCCTGTACCTGCTCGATGCGCGTCGTGCGATGTGGTTCGCGCTGGCTCCGACCCTGGCGCTCCAGGGGTTCGTCAACTGGGACCTGCTCGCGGTGGCCCTGGCCACCGGCGCGATGCTGGCCTTCTTCCGTCGCCGGGACGGGTGGAGCGGCGTCCTGATCGGTCTGGGGGCTGCGGCGAAGCTCTCCCCGGGGATGCTGCTGCTCCCCTTCGCCGCCGAGCGGCTCCGAGGTCGCCAGCCCGATCGCGCGATCCTGCTTTGGTGGTCGGCGGCGGCGGTCTGGATCGCCGTGAACCTGCCGTTCGCCGCGGCGGCGCTTCGCGGTTGGTGGGAGTTCTTCCGCTTCAACGGCGCGCGGGGCGCCGACTGGGACAGCCTCTGGTACCTCGCCTGCCGGCACCTGTCACTCTGCCCGCCCACGGGATCCATCAACGTCGCGTCGGTCGTGCTGCTGCTGGGCTTCGGGGCGTGGATCTGGACGGCGAAACGCCGCCGCGAGCCGGATTTCCCCCGCTGGCAGCTCGTCTTCCCCTTCCTCGTGCTCTTCCTGCTCCTCGGGAAGGTCTACTCGCCGCAGTTCAGCCTGTGGCTGCTCCCCTGGCTCGTGGTCGTGCTCCCCGGTCCCCGGCGGTTCCTCGCGTTCCAGGCCGCCGACGTTGCCGTCTTCCTCACACGGTTCTCGTTCTTCGGCGAGCTGAGCGGGGTCGGCGGCGTCCCCCAATGGGTCTTCGAGGCCGCCGTGGTCGTCCGGGCCGCGATCCTCGTGTGGTGCGTCGTGGGATGGGTGCGGGAGCCGAGCCGTCGGCTGCCCGTCGAGGGTGCCGGCATCCGCGAGGCATCGGTGCCGCACGCGTGACCGGTCGGCGGCGTCTCCGCGACGGGGTGCGGCCCTGCCTCGTGGTCTTCCTCGCGGCCCGGATCGGCCTGTCGCTGCTCTCGGTCCTCGCGGTCGACCTCGTCGACCCGCTCCCTCCGGTCGACGTGCCCGGGCGGGCGGGGCCGCCGGCCACGCCGGGCTGGCACAACGCGATCGACGCGACCGAGCGCCAGGATGCCGTGTGGTACCTCCGACTCGCCGACGACGGGTGGTCGGCGGGCGACGCGAGCGCCGCGTTCTTCCCGCTGTACCCGCTCACGGTCCGCGCGGTCGGATGGGTCCTTCCCGGCGACGACCTCCTCGCCGCCCTCCTCGTCTCGAACCTCGCCTTCTTCGCCGCGTTGCTCGCGTTGTACGCGCTCACGACCGAGACGTTCAGCGAGCGGGTCGCGAAGCGGGCGATCGTGGTCGCGGCGGTCTTCCCGACCGCCTTCTTCTTCCTCGCGCCCTACACGGAGTCGTTGTTCCTGCTGCTATCGCTCCTCGCGTTCCGGGAAGCGCGGCGCGATCGGTGGGGCCGGGTCGCGGTTTTCGGCGCGCTCGCGGCCCTCACGCGGAGCGTCGGCATCCTCCTGCTCCCGGCGTTGTTGCTGGAAGCGATCGGCAGGAGCCGACGGAGCCACGCCGGCGGCCGCCGAGCGCTTGCCGGTCGAGTGGCCGGAGCGGCCGCGATCGCGATCGGGCCGCTGGTGTGGTTCGCCTGGTGGGGTCTCGTCCACGGCTCCTGGCTCGCCCCGCTCGACGCCCAGCGCCAATGGGGCCGGGAGCTGCAGCCGCCGTGGGTGACGCTCGGCCGGGCCGTCGAGCTCGCGTGGTCCCTCCAGTCCTACTGGCTGCTCGACCTGCTGCTCGTCTCGCTCGCGGTCTTCGGGCTCGTCTTCGCGCTGCCGGCGCTCCGCGCATCGGAGGCCGTCTACGGAGCCGTGAGCCTGGCCCTGCCGCTGCTCGACCCCTATTGGGACCGGCCGCTGCTGTCCGCACCACGGTTCGCGGTAGTGGTGTTCCCCGTGCTCTGGGGCCTCGCCGGCGCCGCGCCACGGCGGTCGCTTCCGTGGCCGCTCGTCACGTCCGTCCTGGCGGCGGCGTGGGCGATCTGCGTGGTGCTGTTCGTGAACTGGCGGCACCTCTTCTGAAACGGGAGGCGCTGAACCGCGCCCTGTGACCCGGGGTAGGATGTGCCGAGCACGCGACCGACGGAGGTGTCGTGACGATCAAGGTTGCCATCGCGGACGACCATTCGCTCGTGAGACAGGGACTCCGCAGGTACCTGGAGATGGCGGAGGGCATCGAGGTCGTCGGCGAGGCGGCCAACGGCAAGGAGCTCCTCGCGCTCGTGGGCAAGGAGGAGCCGGACATCGCCTTGAGCGACATCCGGATGCCGGAGATGGACGGCCTCGAAGCGGCTCGAGCCATCCGAGAGAAGCACGAGAAGATCGGCGTGATCATGCTCACCGCCTACGACGACCGACAGTTCGTCGTGGAGGCGGTGCGTGCCGGTGCACGCGGCTACGTGCTGAAAGCTAGGGACGCCGAGCACCTGATCCAGACCGTCCGGCTGGTGGCGGGCGGCAACATGGTGATCGACCCCCAGCTCGTCGTGGCGCTCGCGGAGGAGCTCTCCACCGCCAAGGAGCGCGACCGCCGAGCGGAGACCCTCACCGCGCGGGAGATCGAGGTCCTCCAGCTCCTGGCCTTCGGCCACACGAACCGAGACATCGCCGAGCGCCTCTACATCTCACCGGACACCGTGAAGACGCACCTGGAGCACATCTTCGAGAAGCTGGGCGCCTCCGACCGCACCGCGGCGGTCGCGGAAGCGCTCCGGCGGCGCCTCATCGAGTAGCCGACTTCCGCAGCGTCGTAGGCCGTTCGGCGGTGGTCCCTCGCCCCTTCGGGTGATGGAGTCCCGGTGCAGCACGCGGCATCATGGACGCTCCATGGCCGGTCCCCCTCACCCACGTCGCGCGGCGGCCTCGATCGCCCTCGGCCTCACCGCACTGGTGATCCTGGGCGCGTACGCGGTCGTTCCCGACGATCCCGAGCGTCGAAGGCTGGTCGTGAACCTCCTCGACGCCGTCGCCTGGTTCATGGGCGGAGTCGTGCTGCTCGCCATGCGGGAGGGGAAGGCGGCGCGGAGCGCTCGCGCCGTCGGAGTCACGCTCCTGATCGGCTCCGCGGTGATCGGTCTCGTGTTCGTCTCGGGGGTCTCGGGAACGAAGGCCGAGCCGGGGTTCACCGACCTGCTGTTCCTGATCCCCCTCGGCACGCTCGTCGCCGGCTTCCGCAGCGAGATCCGGCATCACGTGCCGTCCGGTGACCGTCGCGAGCTCGCGACGGACGCGGCGCTGATCGTGAGCGCCGTGATGGCGGGGGGGTACGTGCTGATCCGACCCGACGGAGCCTCATCGGGGACCTCGGCGTCTGCCGTGACGTTCGCGCTCCTGGCCGCGTTCCTGATCGCCACCTATCCGGCGCTCGCGATCTGGGTGCCTACACGGGCGCACCTCGCCCGAGCAGGCGTGTTCGCGGGACTCGGCGCGGCGGTGCTCGCGTTCGGGTGGCAGTGGACCCACGGTTCCTACGACGCGACGAACGCGGCGATCGAGCTGCCGATCGCGCTCGCACCGCTGGCGGTCGTCGCGACGTACCTCGTCATCCGGCCTTCGAGGGAGCTGCCGCGGCCGTCCCGGTTCGCGCGACCGATCCTCACGAGCCTCGCCGTGATCGCGGCTTGCGCGGCGCTGCTGATCACGGGTGTGCTCGGCGACGACCGAGGCCTCACCGCCCTGCAGACCGGCTTGTTCATCGGCGTCCTCGCGATCGCGGTCGCGGTTCGGATCATCGCCAACCAGATCACGGTGACGCAGGCGAGCGAATCGGTCCGGCGGGCCCTCGCCCAGAAGGAGGCGGCACTCGCGGACACGGACGCCGCCCTGGACCGGGTCCGGGAGACGAACGAGACGCTGAAGCGCTCCGAGGAGCACCTGCGCCTCGTGTTCGACGCCGCCGTGGACGGCATCGTGGAGCTCGATGCGGACGACGTCGTGGTGCGGACGAACGAAGCGTTCTGTCAGATGGTGCATCTCGATCGCGCGACGATCGAGGGGCAGCGCTGGCAGGCGCTGGCGGCTTCGCTCGACGGCGCGGACGCGCGGTTCGCCGACCTGCCCGCGGCCGGGCAGGCGCAGCTCGACCGGGCCGACGGCGCCCCGCTGTACCTGGAATCGCGCGTCTCGGAGATCCCGACCGACTCGCCCCGTCGACTCGTGCTGATCCGGGACGTGACACCCGGCAAGGCCGCCGACCAGACGATCCGTTCGCTCTTGAAGTTCCTGCAGGAGAAGGACGAGGACCGCACCAGCCTACTCCGCCGGACGAACTCCGCGATCGAGTCCGAGCGCAACCGGATCGCGCGGGACCTCCACGACGGCCCGGTCCAGGGCGTCTCCGCCGCCTCGCTCTCCCTCGAGGCGGCGCTCCTGATGATCGGGGCGGGCGACGTCGATCGTGGCGTCGACGTGCTCTCGAAGGTGCGGAAGGAGCTCGCCGACGAGGCGGATGCGCTCCGCGCCCTGATGTCGGGCCTGCGGCCGCCCGTCCTCGAGGAGCGCGGCCTGATGCCGGCCCTCCGCGAGGCGGTCACGCGCTTCGGGATCGAACAGGGTGTCGAGACGGACCTGGCCGGCGTCCTGCCACGGCCCCTGTCCGCGGACCTCGAAACGCTCGCCTACCGCGTGGTCCAGGAGGCGCTCACGAACGCGGCGAAGCACGCCCGGGCCGCCCACGTGGTGGTCTCCGTCGAGATGACCCCCACGTCGTTGCGGGTGGAGGTCGAGGACGACGGCCGCGGGTTCGACAGTGCGATGACCCGGGAGTTCCTCCGCCAGGGACGGGTCGGCCTGGCGTCGATGCGTGAACGCGTCGAGCTCGCGAACGGGACGTTCGTGATCCGATCCAACCCGGGCCGCGGCACGTCGATCGTGGCAACCCTGCCTGTGGATGCGCCGGCGGAGACGAAGGTCTCGGCCGCCGCACCCGGTTCCTAACCGCCCCGGTCGCCACCCTTCGGTGCGAGGGGCTCGGCCGGCGAGGCGCTCGGGGTCGGCGGCAAGGAGGGTTCCTGGCTCGGCGACGGCTCCTCGCTCGGCTCCGGGCTCGGCGACGGGTCCTCGCTCGGCTCCTCGCTTGGCTCGGGGGTCGGCGACGGCGCGGGCAGCGGCGGGATCGGCGCTTCGGCCGACGGGGTGACGGTCTGACGCACGAAGGACGGCTCGGGGAACGCGGTCGGTTCCTTGCCCTGCATCGCGACCTCCATGAAGTCGTGCCAGATCGCGGCCGGGATCGTCCCGCCGAAGACCTGCGGCACGCCTTCGATGTCCACCAGCGGGATCTGTCCCTTCGGGAATCCCACCCAGACGCAGGCGGCGACCTGAACGGTGTATCCGCAGAACCAGGCGTCGACCGTCTCCTGCGCCGTTCCCGTCTTCCCCGCGGCGGGCCACGAACTCAGTCGGGCGGACGCACCCGTGCCGTACTCGACGACGTCTTGCAGCGCGTAGGTGACGAGGTCCGCCACGTTCCGATCGACGACGCGGCGGCCCTTCGGGACGACGCCCCCGTCGATCCGCCCGCCCGGCCTCCGCACCTGGAGCAGCGGGCTCGCGCGGTGGAGGACCCCACGACCGGCGAGGGTCGCGTACGCGTTCGTCATCTCGAGGGGGTTCACGGCGACGCTCCCGAGCGTGATCGCGCACACCGCGGGCAGGTCGGACCGGATCCCGAGCTGGTGCGCCATGTCCACGACCGATCCCGGGCCCACCTCCACGACGAGCTGCGCGTAGACGGTGTTGACCGAGTGGGCTGTGGCCGACTGGAGCGAGTAGCTGCTGCCTCCGCCTTCCGCGTTCTCGGGCTGCCACGGCCCCTCGGGGCCCTCGCAGGCGGGATCGTCGATCGTGATCGTGTTCGGGCCGTACCACTGGGAGTTCAGGTCGAACCCCTGCTCCATCGCCGCGGCGAGCGTGAACGCCTTGAACGCCGAGCCGGCCTGTCTCCCCGTCCCACCGCGGAACGTCGCGAGGTTCACCTGCGAGGTTCCGAAGTCCTTGCCGCCGGCCATCGCGAGGACGTGGCCCGTGGACGGCTGGATCGCGACGAGCGCCGCGCCCGGTCCTCCAGGGGTCGGCAGGTGGGATGCGATCGCGCGCTCGGCCGCGGCCTGGTACCCGAGGTCGAGCGAGGTGGTCACCTGCAAGCCGCCGCCGAATACGGCTGCGGCTCCGTACCGCTTGGACAGCGTCTCACGGACGTACTGCACGAAATACTCGGCATCGCCCGGCGCATCGATCTGGGCATCGCGCCCTTGCTGGAGCGACACGGGGACCCCGCAGCAGGCCCGGCGCTTCAGCCGCTCGGCTCGCTCGCCGTCCAGGAAGCCGTACCGGACCATTCGGTCGAGGGCGAAGTCCCTCCGGAACTTGGCGTCGAAGGGATGGTCGATCGGATCGTAGGCCTCGGGGGCGGTGAGGATCCCGGCGAGGATGGCCGACTGCGAGACGGTCAGACGCCGCGCCGGCACGCCGAAGTAGGTCCGCGCCGCGGCCTCGATCCCGTAGGCCCCGTGACCGAAGTACACGGTGTTCAGGTACTTCGCCAGGATCCGATCCTTCGACAGCGTCCGCTCGACCTTGATCGCCAGGAGGACCTCGCGGACCTTCTCCTTCACCGTCCGCGGAGGGATCACGTAGTCGGTGACGCCGTTCTCCCCCTCGACGTAGCGGCCCGCGTACACGCGTTTCACGAGTTGCTGGGTGAGCGTCGACCCGCCCTGGACCTTGTCGCGGGCGACCAGATCGCTCCAGGCCGCCCGGAGCGTCCCCTTGAGGTCGACGCCGGCGTGGTCGTAGAACCGGGCGTCCTCGACCGCGATGACCGCGTGGCGGAGATGCTGCGGGATCTGGCCCAGCGGGATCAGGGTCCGGTCGACACTGCCGTGGAACGTGGAGAGGAGGTCCCCGTTCCGGTCGTAGACGAACGTGGTCTGGATCGGAGGGAGCGCCTTGGGGAGGTCGATCCGGATGTAGGCGAACACGAGCACTCCGACCACCAGCAGCCCGAGCACGACCGGCGTGAGCGCGAACGCCCACCAGTAGCGGCGGAAGAACCCCCGCTCGGAACGCGTCCGGGTCCTCCGCCCGCCCCAGCCGCTCCTGGAGGCGGCCGCGGTGTTCGCGGCACCGGAGGGGCGCGCACGGGTGCGGGACGCGCCGCTGCCACGGCCAGACGAACGCCCGCCGGACACAGTCGACTTGGCCCCCCTGGCCTGTTTCCGGGCGTGACGGGGCTGATAGTCCCTCGAAGGTCGCTTTGACGTCGCGGACACGACGAGCCGAATCCTACCCTCGTGGGTGGGCGGAGAAACCGGGGCGCCTCAGCCGGCGACAGCGCGGCCGCGAGCGGTGAAGGACTCACGGAGGTGGTTCCAGGCGCAGGACCGGCAGACCTCGACCACGTAGCAGGCGGAGCCGGGGTGGGCGGCGGTGAGCCGCAACCCCGTCTGGATCGGCCAGACCCGGCCGCTGTTCCGACCGAGGGAGGAGCCGAAGACGTACGCGAGCAGGACCAGCTTGTCCTTGCCGCAGACCGGGCAGTCCGAGCTGGTGGCCTCCCCGACGTGCTTGGCCGCCCGCATCAGCTCCGGATGCGCGTCGCACAGGTCGGCGACCGAGCGCAGGCCGCGATGCGCGTCTCGGATCAGGGCGCGCTTGGCGAGCGTGTAGTCGATCACGCCGAGCTCCGCGCTCCTGCGTCTGCGGGCTGTTCCCCGTGCCTGTCGCATGGTCGCGCAAGTGTACCCCTGCTCCCCGACGCGAGGGAGAGGGAACCGGGACCCGTCCGGCGGTGTGGTCGGCGGGGCGTGGCGGGCGGGTCTGGCGGCTCAGACCGCCGGTACCATCCGCGGGTGTCGATCCAGGACCAGCACTCGCCGCTGCGGCGCGTCTACGTGCGGCCGCCCGAACCGAGGGCCTTGCAACGGTGGCGCGAGTACGGATGGCGCGCGGCTCCCGACCCGGCGCGGGCGGCCGCCGAGCACGACGCCTTCCGCACGCTCCTCGCCGACGCCGGAGCGGAGGTGGTCGTGGGCCGGTCTCCCGCGGCCGACGATCCCGACGCGATCTACCCCTACGACCCGATCCTGATGACGGATGACGGCGCGATCCTCCTCCGGCCGGGCAAGGGGGGACGGCGTGGCGAGCCGGCCGTCGTCGCGGCGGACCTCGAGGCGGCGGGGGTCGTGGTGGTCGGCGCCGTCGAGGGACCGGGGGTGGTCGAGGGCGGTGACCTCTGCTGGCTCGACCGCGAGACCCTCCTCGCCGGCGTCGGGTACCGCACGAACACGGTCGGTCTCGATGTCCTCCGTGCCATGCTGCCCCGCGTGACCGTGGTGGCGTTCGACCTGCCGCACCTGGCGGGACCGGCGGCCTGCACGCACCTCCTCTCGTTGCTGTCGATCCTCGACGAGGATCTGGTGGTGGCCTCGCTCCCGCACCTCCCGGTCCGCCTCGTGGAGCTGCTCCGGGACCGCGGTCTGCGTATCGTAGAGGTGCCGGGCGACGAGTTCGAGAGCATGGGCTCCAACGTCCTCGCGCTCGGGGCGCGGGTCGCGCTGGCGCTCGAGGGCAACCTCGAGACGCGGCGCCGGATGGAAGCGGCCGGCGTGGAGGTCCGCACCTACGCCGGGAACGAGATCTCCCGGAAAGGGGACGGCGGTCCCACGTGCCTCACCCGGCCGCTGGATCGCGGCTGAGGATCAGGCCGGGCCGACGTCCCGGAGACGATAGATGTCTCCCTGCTGCGGCCCGCACCGGTACCGCGAGAACCACAGATCGACCTCCGAGCCCACCTGTTCCAGCGAGAGCTGGAACCCGACGTCGACCCCGGCCGGGAGCGCCACCAGCGAGACGGGCGTGGCGCTGAGATCCGTCCTCGGCAGACGCAGGATGCGGACGGCCGAGCCGCAGGTCTGGCCCGAACGCACGAGGTACACCTGGTCCGGATCGTCGTCCTCGTCCACGACCGGGGCGTAGCTGGCCCGCCCGGTCGGGCTGGGGATCTTGTGGGTCTGGTCGGTGTCCGTGTTCCGCATGTATGCGTTGCAGGTCAGCGGGCCGCACACCGTCCACGTCGCGAACTGCTCCCCCACCGCGCCCGGCGCCACGTAGTACTTCGTGAAGTCGAGGCTCACGAGCTTCTGCCTCGTCCGCGCGATCCGGTCCCACAGGAACAGGGACGTCCGGCCGGCGGCGTCGCGCGCGAAGAGGACGAACGTGTTCGAGACCCGCGGTCCCCACTCCCACCGATCCGTGTTGACCGTGGGCGGGAGCCGGGTGCGCTTCCGGGTCGCGAGGTTGATCCAGAACAGGTCGGAATCGTTCCTATCGATCTGCTGGTAGATCGCCCGGTCCTGGCCGGGATCGAGCCCACCCGCGTAGCCGCGGGTACCGGCAGGGTTCAGCCGGAAGCGGTCGAAGGGACCGCGGCGCTTCCCGTACGCGTGGTACCGGTTCGGCGACCGCGCCGCGTTCGCCGTCCAGATCAGATAGGTGCCGTTCGTCGCCGGTTGGAGCTGGTCCTCGGGACCGCCGAGGACCTGCAACGGACCGACGACGGCGCCGGCCGGAGCGACCGCGAGCACGGCCAGGGCGAGGACGAGACCGGTGACAGCGGCCCGGCGCGCCGACGGAAGGGAGCGGTGACGTTGCACGTTCGCGGAACGCTATCCGGCCGTCACGAAGATGTCGAACTCGTTGCCCTCCGGGTCGCGCAGCGTGCGCCATCGCGCATCGTCCAGAGCGAGGTCGTTCCCGTCCCACGCGCCGCCCAGGGCGAGGATCGCCTCGGTCGCGGCCGCCAGATCCTCCACCCGGACGTCGAGATGGACACGGTTCTTGACGGTCTTCGGCTCCGGCACCAGCTGGAAGCTGAGGACGTGACCGTTCGCCTCGCTCAGGAAGACGAACCGGCCGGCATCGGCCGTCTCGGCCACCTGCGTCCCGAGGACTCGCCCCAGAAGGCCGCGAGCCGTCCGGGGTCCGTGGCGTCGATCGTCAGGAACGACACGCGGCCGATCACGTCGCGCTCCCGTTGCCGAGGAGTGCGTCGGCGGCCCGGCCGAACACCTCCGTGTGCCGGTCCACGTCCTCCTCGGTCGTGGCCGGCGACATGAGCGCCATGTTGTGGAACGGCGTCATCAGGACGCCGCGATTCAGCAGGAACAGGTGGATGAACGGGTCCAGCTCGTCGTCCTGACCCGAGAACGCCTCGGCCCCCGAACGAGCCACCTCCGACCGGAACAGGTACTCGACCCGGCACCCGAGCCGCACGACGTGCCAGGGCAGACCGCGGGAGGCGATCACGGAGCGGACGCCGGCCTCGAACCGGTCCCCGAGCGCGATCATCCGTTCGAACGCCTCGTCGGTGAGCACCTCGCCCAGGGTGGCGCGCATCGCGGCGAGGGACAGCGCGTTGCCGGCGAGCGTGCCACCGGTCCCCCCGACGTCGATCACGTCCCGGTCGACGGTCTCGACGATCCGGCGTTGGACGTCCTCGGTCATCCCGTAGGCGGCCGAGGGGATCCCGGCGCCGAGGGTCTTCCCGATCGTCACGAGATCCGGCGCGAGGTTCCAGGCCCGGGTCGCGCCTCCCGGCCCGGCGCTGAGCGTGTGCG
The DNA here is from genome assembly GCA_050696355.1 of Actinomycetota bacterium. GTDB lineage: Bacteria > Actinomycetota > UBA4738 > UBA4738 > HRBIN12 > JAJNBA01. Next base: position 11,539 of record JBOGVD010000130.1, on the reverse strand, counting down.
TCTCGTCGATCAGGAGGAGGGTGCCGGTGCGGTCGCAGAGCTCCCGGACCCCCTCCCAGTACCCGGTCTCCGGGAGCACGATCCCGATGTTGGTGAGCGCGGGCTCGAACAGGCAGACCGCCACGTCGCCGTACGCGAGCTCACGCTCGAGTCCGTCCAGATCGTTGATCTCCACCACCCTGGTGGTCTCGTGCACCGGGACGGGGGGGCCGGTGTTGCCGGGACGGTCGACCACCGCCCCCGCCCGGTCCAGCTCCGCGAACGTCTCGTCGACCGTCCCGTGGTAGCAGTGGTTGTGGACGAGGATCTTCGGACGACCGGTGATGTGACGCGCCCACCGGATCGCGAAGCGGTTCGCGTCCGTGGCCGTCAGGGTGAACGACCAGTACGGCACACCGAAACGCCGAGCGAGCTCTTCGCTCACCCAGGCCGCGTCCTCAGTCGGGAGCATCAACGTGATGCCGCGGGCCGATCGACGCGCGATCGCCTCGACGGCGGGCCCCGGCGCGTGACCGGCCATGCCGCCGGTGTCCCCGAGACAGAAGTCGACGAACGCGTTGCCGTCGACGTCGGTGAACCGCGCGCCGCTCGCCTCGGCAACGTAGACCGGATGATCTCCCGGCCAGCGGACCATCCAGTTCATCGGGACGCCCCACAGGAGGGAGCTCCGTCCGGCGTCGAAGAGCGCCCTGCTCGTCGGATGGCGCTCCCGGAACAACGCGCGCTCGCGCTCGACCAACCCGGACAGCCGTGCACGATCGATCGGGGTCACGCGCTCGCTCCGATGCTCGACGCTCTCGACTCTGGGGGAGTGGTCCGGAGTGGTCCGGAGTGGTCCGGAGTGGTCCGGAAAGGGGCGGAGTCTACTAGCCTGCCGTCGTGAGCTGGCCGGTGATCGCGGTGTCGGGTGGTCCCCGCGAGCGCGGTCGCGCGTACGGTGAGCGGGCCCGCGATCGGGTCCACGGCTCCCTGGAGCTCTACGAGCGCGTGTTCCGCCACTGCACCGGCCTCCGCTGGCCGGCCGTGCGCGATCGCGCCGGCGCCTTCGCCGACCCGATCGACGCGTACGACGTGCGGCTCCTCCCGGAGATCGAAGGGATCGCCGCCGGAGCCGGCGTCGACGCGGAGGACGTCCTCGCGTTGAACGTGCGGACCGAGGTGATGTTCGGGATGGGGTCGTCGGAGTGCACCGCGCTGTGCGCGCCGACGGTCGGCGAGGATGGCCGTGTTCTCCTCGCGCAGAATTGGGACTGGAAGCCCGGCGCGCGGCAAACCTGCGTGCTGCTCGTCGCCGCACCGCACGACGGCCCGGCGTTCGTCACCCTCGTGGAGGCCGGGTTGCTCGCCAAGTGCGGGATGAACGGATCGGGCATCGGGCTGACGGCCAACGCCCTTCAGTCGACGCTCGACCGCGGCGCGCCCGGTGTCCCGTTCCACGCGGTGCTTCGGAAGGTGCTGTCCTCCACGTCGTTCGACGACGCGATCGACGCCGTCACCGCCCCGTTCCGCGCCTCCTCCGGCTCGTACCTCGTCGCGTCCCGCGACGGCCGCGCCGCCGGTCTCGAGGCGGCAGCGGGAGGGCCCGAACGGATCCACCGCTCCGACGGGACACGGCTCGCGCACGCCAACCACTTCCTGGGATCGCGGGACGGACTCGACGATCTCGAGCGCGTCGACGACACCAGCACGAGCCTCGCGCGCCAGGCCGCCGCCGACGGGTGGGTCGGGGAGCCCGGAGAGCGCACGATCGACGACGTGTTCCAGGTGCTCCGCGATCACTCGGCGCCGATCTGCCAGCACGCCGACGTTACCGCGCCGCCGGAGGCCGCGTACGAGACGATCGCCGCCGTGGCGATGGATCTCTCGGCGGCGTCGCTCTGGGTCACGGAGGGCCCGCCGTGTACCGCTGCGGCGGAACGGTCCGAGCTCGGCTCGCTCGTCGCGCTGGCCGCCTGACGTATCCTCCGCGCGTGCCGCGCCCTCCCGCGCTCGCTCGCGCCTCTGTCCTCGTCGTCGTCGTGGTGAGCCTCGTCGCGACGGCCGGACCCGTCGTCGCGGCGCCGGGGACCTGGGTGCAGGACCTCAACCGCGCCGTGCAGGGGCGCCCGGTGTCGGTCGCCGTGGGACTCGACGGCGCATGGCTCTACCTGCACGGTGGGTCGAAGCTTCGCACGCCGGCCTCGAACCAGAAGCTCGTGTTCTCCATGGCCCTGCTCCATCGAACCTCGCTCACGAAACGCATCCGCACCCGGGTCTTCGCCAAGGGTGCGACGAGCGCCGGCGTCCTCCGCGGGAACCTCTGGATCGTCGGCCGCGGCGACCCGGCCGTGGGCAACCGGACCATGAGCGCGCTGGCCGCGGCGATCGATCGGGCGGGGATCCGGAAGGTGCGAGGGCGCGTCATGGGGGCCACGACCGGGTTCCTGCGCGACTGGTGGGCCCCGGGCTGGCGCGACTACTTCCCGCGCGACTACATCGCCCTCCCCACGGGGCTCACCTTCGAGGGCAATCACGACGCCCGCGGCGTCCACATCCGGGATCCGGAGCGCCGCGCGGCGCACTCCCTCACGAAGCGGCTCCGGGCGCGAGGCATCGCGGTCGCGATGGACGCGCGTGCCGGCACACCGCCGACCGGACTTCGCCTCCTCGCCACGATCCGGTCCGCGCCGTTCCAGGTACTGCTCCGCCACATGAACCGCCACTCGCGGAACTTCCACGCCGAGGTCCTCGGGAAGTGGCTGGGCGGGCTCGTGTCCCGCGGCGCCGGGTCGATCGCGCGGGGCGCACGGGCGATCGAGCGCTTCGCCGCCGGTCGAGGGGTCGACGTCGTAGCGCACGACGCCTCCGGCCTGTCCTACTGGAACCGGATCCGCCCCGCCGACCTCGTGCGCCTCATGCGGTTCGCGGCGCGGCAACCGTGGGGAGACGAGCTGCGAGCGACGCTCCCCACCGGCGACGAGGGCACGCTCGAGGATCGGTTGGTCGGGGTCAAGGTGCGCGCGAAGACCGGCACCCTCATCGAGGTCTCTGCCCTTTCCGGATGGGTGTGGCTGGCCAAGGAAGGCGCGTGGGGGGAGTTCTCGATCATGTCCCGCGGGATGTCGAAGTCCCAGGCGGTCGCGATCGAGGACCGCATCGTCCGCATCCTCGCGAGCCGAGCGGCGCGCGGGGCCGCCCAGCCGTCTCGGGAGAGCGAAGGGTCCGTGCCGCTCCCGTCGTGACCTCCGCGCCCGACCTCGAGGCGCTCGTTCGCGCGACGCCCGATTCCCGCGATCGCGCGATGGACTTCCTGCGAGCGGCCTCGATCGTCGCGGTCGTCTTCGGCCACTGGTTCATCTCGATCAACCACTGGCAGGATGGCCTGATCCGCTCGACGAGCGCGATCGGCGTCACGTCGGGCCTCTGGCTGTTCACCTGGGTGTTCCAGGTCATGCCGATCTTCTTCTTCGTCGGTGGCTTCTCGAACGTCGTCGCCTACGACTCGGCGGTTCGCAAGGGATGGTCGACGGGAACGTTCGTCCGCCGTCGGCTGGAACGACTCCTGCGACCGTCGCTCGTGTTCCTCGGCCTCTGGGCATTCGTCCAGATCGCGCTCCACGTGGCCGACGTGGGGGCGCCGGCGGGACCGCGGCTGTGGGGCGAGACGACCCTCCTCCGCGGCATGCGGCCGCCCGGCGCCACGATCCCGTTCGGACCGCTGTGGTTCCTCGGCGTCTACCTCGTCGTGGTGGTGATCGCGCCGGTCACGATCCGGCTGCACCGGCGCTTGGGCCTGTGGGTCCCGCTCGCGATGGGTCTCGGGGCGGCGGTCGTCGACCTGGTGGCGTTCTCGACCGGTGCGTGGGGATGGCGCTGGCTCAACGTGGCCTTCGTGCTCCTCCTCCCGCATCAGCTCGGGCACGCCTACGCGGACGGGACCTTCGCGACGTGGCCGCGCCGGCGCTTCTGGGCGATGGTCCTCGGCGGTCTCGGCGGGCTCGCGGCCCTGACGACCCCGTGGCTCTTCCGGGTGCTCGGCGATGCTCGGTTCTCGTGGTTCCCCGGCATCGGCCACTACCCCAAGAGCCTGCTCGGGACCGACGTCGAGGCCGTCTCCAACGCCTATCCCCCGACCGTGTGCTTCTTGCTGGGCGGGGTCTGGACGCTCGGCGCCGTGCTGCTGGCGAAGCCGCAGCTCGACCGGTGGCTCCGGCGCGAGCGGCCGTGGCGGTTCACGATCGTGGTGAACGCCCGGATCATGACGCTGTTCCTCTGGCACATGACGGCCTACCTCCTCGCCCTCCTCGCCCTGTGGCCGCTGGGCCTCGGGCGCGAGCAGGACTCCACGGCTCGCTGGTGGCTCGAACGACCGATCTGGCTCGGCGTCCCGGCCGTGATCCTCCTCGGGCTGATCGCCCTCTTCGGCCGGTTCGAACGGGGGCGGCACCCGGTCCCCGGCGACGACGGCGCCGCCCCTCGGCGGTAGCATCCCCCCGTGGAGCTGGCCGAGCTCGCCACCGGCACGGGGTCGCGGATCCTCCTGCTCGTGATCGACGGGCTGGGCGGCATGGCCGACGGGTCGCACGGGACCGAGCTCGAGGACGCGGCGACCCCGCACCTCGACCGCCTCGCCGCCGAGGGCGTGACCGGGTTGCTCGAGCCGGTCGGGCCGGGCATCACCCCCGGCTCCGGCCCCGGCCACCTCGCCCTGTTCGGGTACGACCCCACGCGGTTCGTCCTCGGGCGAGGGGCGCTGAGCGCCGCCGGGCTGGGCGTCGAGCTGCGACCGGGCGACGTCGCGGCCCGTGGGAACCTGTGCACGCTGGACGGCTCGGGCAACGTCGTGGACCGGCGGGCCGGCAGGATCCCAGACGACGAGGCCCGTCGCGTGATCGACCGCCTGCGCGCAGCGATCCCCGGGGCGGAGTTCCATCACGAGCGGGGCCATCGCGTCCTCGTCGTCTTCCGGGGGGACGACCTGGATCCACGGATCGGCGACACGGATCCCCAGGCGACGGGCGTCCCACCGGCGGCCCCGCGGCCGCTGGATCCGGCCGCGGCCCCCACCGCGGCCCTGGTGGCCGCCACGCTCGGCGACGTTGAGCGGGTCCTGGCCGGCGAGCCGGCGGCCAACGGCCTGGTCCTGCGCGGGTTCGACTCCCATCGCGAGCTCCCGTCCTTCCGCGACCGCACCGGTCTCCGCGCGGCCGCCGTGGCCGTCTACCCGATGTATCGAGGCATCGCGACGCTGCTGGGGTTCGACGTCCTCGGTCAACCCGCCGACCTGACCGATCAGGTCCGGCTGCTCGACAAGCATCGGGAGGACGCCGACCTCTTCTTCGTCCACGTGAAGGACGCGGACGCCGCGGGCGAGGACGGGGCCCGGCCGGCGAAGATCGCTGCGATCGAGCGCGTCGACGAGGCGATCCCGGAGCTCGTCGCCGCGCTCGAGCCCGGCGTCGTCGCGGTGACCGGCGATCACGCCACCCCCTCGCAGATGGCGGCGCACTCGTGGCACCCGGTGCCGGTCGTGGTGCACGGGGAGCGGTGCGGCCGCGACGAGGCAGACCGCTTCGGCGAGCGCTGGTGTCGAGCGGGCGGGCTCGGCATCCGCCCCTCGACGACCCTCCTGCCGATCCTGATGGCCAACGCCGGGCACCTCACGAAGTTCGGAGCCTGAGATGTGCTTCGATACCGACGCCCTGCCCCCGGACCCCGCACGGACGGGGATGCTCGAGGGATCCGAACGGACCACGATCACCGCCGAGGACGGGAACCGCTTCGCGGCGACGGTCGCCCGAACCAGCGGGTCGGCATCGGCGGGCATCGTGATCCTGCCGGACGTGCGTGGCCTGCACCGCTACTACGAGCGGCTCGCCGAGCACGTCGCCGACGCGGGCGTCCACGCGGTCGCGCTCGATCCGTACGGCCGCACGGCCGGCGCGGAGCACCGCGGGGACCACTTCGACCACGCACCCCACCGGACTGCCGTCCTCGACGACGGGGTCCGGGCGGACGCGCGCGCGGCCGCCGAGCTCCTCCGGAGCCTGGGCGCGTCGCCCGTCGTCTCGATGGGGTTCTGCTTCGGCGGACGAGCTTCGCTCCTCCAGGCGTCGCAAGAGCACGTGGACGGGGCCGTCGCGTTCTACGGGCCGCCGGCGCGGCGAGAGAACGACGGCCGGTCGCCGCTCGACGAGGCCGAGGACGGGCTGGTCCGCGTGCCGGTGCTCGGGCTCTACGGCGGAGCGGACGCGGGGATCCCGGTCGCGGACGTGGAGGCCTACGACCGCGCGCTCGACGCCGGCGACATCGAGCATCGGATCGTCGTCTACCCGGACGCCCCGCACTCGTTCTTCGACCGGACGATGACCGAGCACGCCGAGGCCAGCCGCGACGCGTGGGCGCGGGTGCTCGGCTTCGTCGACAGCCTCGCTCGCTAGCGCCGGCGCGACCGTGTCGACCGGGTCGGTCGTGTTGCGCCACAGACCAGCCCCTTGCGGAGCCGTTCGCACGGCGGGTAGCCTCGGAGACCTCGTCGCCGAGAGGAGCGTGGGACTCGTGGACATCGATCGGATCCTGAACAGCTCACGGAGCAGCGGCCGGCGGATCAGCCGGCGAGACCTCCTGAAACGTGGGGGGCTGCTGGCGGGCGCCGCGGTGGGCATGCCTGCCGTCCTCGCCGCCTGCGCCCCCGACGCGCCCACGCCTCCGGCCGGCGACCCGTCGCCGACGGCGGTCGACACCTCCAACATCGCCGGCTCGACGATCAAGGTGGGCACCTACGGCGGCTTCTTCGAGGAGAACTTCCGGGAGATGTACCCGGCGTTCACCGAGGAGTTCGACGTCGAGGTCGAGTCCGTCTCGCAGCCGACGTCGGAGGTCTGGGTGACGCAGCTGCAGCAGGCGATCGCCGCCGGCGGCACGCCGCCGGCTGACGTGTCGATGCTGTCGGGCGTCGGGCTCCAGAGGGCGATCAACGGCGAGATCCTCGCCACGTATCAGCCGAGCGACATCCCGGAGTCCGTGCACCTCGCCGAGGGGTACATCCGCACCGCCAACGGCGACAGCGTGATCGGCGTGGGAGGGCTCTCGTGGTACATCACGCTCGTGTCCAACACCGATCGCGTGAAGGAGAGCCCCGACACGTGGACGGCCTTCTGGGACCCGGAGTGGGAGAACGAGCTCGCGCTCCTGCGGAACGCCGCGAACTCGTTCCTGCTCGAGATCACGGCGACCTGCTTCTTCGACGGGTACGAGATCCTCGAGACGCAGGACGGCATCCTCGAAGTCATGCACAAGCTCCAGGAGGTCAAGCCGAACGTGAAGCTCTGGTTCCGAGACGAGGCACAGGGGCAGCCCGCGTACAACGAGGGCGAGGTGTCGCTCGGGCAGTTCTACCATGACATCACGCTGTTCGCGGCCTCGGAGGCCGGCGGCGGAAATCCGCTTCGGAGCGTCTTCCCGACCGAGGGAGCGATCATCGACACCGGCTTCTGGTCGATCTCGAAGACAACCGAGGAGTTGGGCGCATGTGTCGCCTTCATCGACTACATGTGCCGACCTGATGTCCAGCAGGAGCTCGCGCTCACCCTCGGGACGATCCCGTCGACCAAGCGGGATACGCTGACGATGAGCGACGAGGAGTACGAGGCGGTCGCCGGCCCCGGTCCCGAGGTCGCGTTGCAGCCGAAGTACGAGATGTACAACGAGCTGGAGGACTGGATCGACCAGAACTGGACCGAGCTCATCCTCTCCTAGGACGGTGACCGTGGACGTCCGAGGCGGCCTCCGGCTCGAGGGGCTGGTCAAGCGGTTCGACGACGTCACCGCGGTGGCGGGGGTGGACCTCGAGCTGCCCCCCGGCAAGCTGATCTCGTTCCTCGGGCCTTCCGGGTGCGGCAAGACCACGATGCTGCGGATGATCGCCGGGCTCGAGCGCCCGACCGAGGGCCGCGTCTTCCTCGATGACGAGGACATCACTGACCGGCCTGCCTACACGCGCGACATCGGGATGGTCTTCCAGAGCTTGGCCCTCTTCCCGCATCTGAACGTCGCCGGCAACATCGGCTACGGGCTCCGGATCCGGGGGACGGAGAAAGATCGCACCGCGTCGAGGGTGCGGGAGCTCCTCGACCTCGTCTCCCTCGAGGGCATGGGCGATCGGCGGATCCAGCAACTCTCTGGCGGCCAGCGCCAGCGCGTGGCGACCGCTCGTGCCCTGGCGCTGGAGCCCCGGCTCTTCCTCCTGGACGAGCCGCTGTCGGCGCTGGATGCGAACCTCCGGGAGCAGCTCCAGGTGGAGCTCCGGCTCCTGCAGCAGCAGCTCGGGATCTCGACGATCATCGTCACGCACGACCAGCGAGAGGCGATGACGATGTCGGATCTGGTCGTCGTGATGCAGGCGGGCCGGATCGAGCAGGTCGGACCCCCGCTGGAGGTGTATCGGCGACCGGGCTCGCCCTTCGTGGCCGGATTCATCGGCCGGACCAACCTGCTGGTCGGCGAGGCTGCCGGTGACGGCTCGATCGACATCGCCGGCCACCCGTTCGACGTCGCCGGCGGTGCCGACACCTCCGGCGAACAGACGGTCTCCGTGCGGCCCGAGGCCGCCCAGCTCGTCGCGGACGGGATGCCGGATCGCAACGCGCTCCCCGGTACGGTCGTGTTCGTCCGCGACCTCGGCGAACTCTTCGAGTGCTTCGTGGACTGCGGCGTCGGCGAGCACGTGATCGTGGCGGGCTCCCCCCGCGACTGGGTGCCCGTCCAACAGGGCGCCGAGGTGGCGGTGCTCTTCCCGGCCGAGGCCTGCGTGGTCGTGACGTCGTGAGTGTCCGTGAGAAGCCGTCCGGCCGGACCCTCGGCGTCCTCGCGTTCCCGGTGGGGATGCTGGTGGTCTTCTTCCTGATCCCGTTCGGGATCATGGTGGCGACGAGCTTCTACCACCGCGTCCCGGGCGCGTTCTACACGCCGGCCTTTGAACTGGCGAACTGGCAGCGCCTCTTCCAGCCGGTGTTCCTCGAGCGCGCCCTCTTCTCGATCTGGATCTGCCTGCTGGCCGGAGTCGTCTGCATCACGATCGCGTTCCCGTTCACGTACTTCCTCACACGGATGCGGCGGCGTGCGCACGTGGCGCTCCTGATCGTGGTGCTCTCGGCACTCAGCCTCTCGGAAGTGATCGTCGCGTTCACCTGGTACATCCTGCTCGGCCGGGCCTCGGGCGTGTCGAACATCCTCGTGTGGCTCGGTCTGATGAACGAGCCGACGGCGTACCAGCCGAGCTTCGAGGCCGTCCTGTTGGGCCTGTGCTATATCGCGTTCCCGTACTGCATCCTGACACTCTATCCCCAGCTCACGCGGCTGGACCCCGAGATCACGGAAGCCGCGCAGACGCTCGGAGCGTCGCCGTGGCGGACGTTCTGGACCGTCGTCGTGCCGATCGCACGGCCGATCGTCGTCGCCGGCTTCCTGCTCGTCTTCGTCTTCACGCTGGGCAGCTACCTGATCGCCGATTTCCTCGGACGCCCCGAGCACTGGACACTCTCGGTCTTCATCGCGAACCAAGCGTCGGCCAACGCGAACGTGCCGTTCGCGGCGACGATGGCGATCTTCCTCACGCTGCTCTCGCTGATCGTCGTGGCGCTCGTGGGCGTGATCGAGTCGCGCACGAGGAGGCTCATGTAGGTGCGCGTGCTCCGTGCGGCCGTCGTCGCGCTCGTCGTGGTCTTCCTGCTGGCCCCGCTCGTCGTGATCGCCGTGGGCTCCGTGAACCAGAATCGCTATTTGAACTTCCCGCCCGAGGGGTTCTCGCTCTCCTGGTACGCACAGCTCTTCACCGACTCGGGGTGGCAGAGGTCGATCCGATACAGCGTGACGATCGCGACCCTCAGTGCCGCGCTCGCGGTCCTCGTCGCGACGCCGCTCGCGTACGTCCTCCGCGCCTACCGGATCCGCCTCGCACCCCTGCTCTACACGCTCGGGATCTTGCCGTTCATGCTCCCGCCGATCATCAGCGCGCTCGGGATGCAGGTGTTCTGGCTCTCGACCGGGCACGTCGGCCGGATCGAGAACGTGATCATCGCCCACGGGATCTTCTTCTCCACGCTGCCCCTGGTCACGATCTCGCTCGCCATGGAGACGATGGATCAGGCGCTCCCCGAAGCGGCGCAGACCCTTGGCGCAGATCAGCGCACCACGTTTCGGACCATCACGCTGCCACTCCTGGTCCCATCGATGATCACGGGCTTCGCGGCAGCGTTCGTCCTGAGTCTGAACGAGTACATCATCTCGTTCCTCGTGGCCGGGTTCACCATCGAGACCTTGCCGGTGAAGATCGTGAACGGGCTGCGCTACGGGTTCACGCCGACGATCGCGGCGGTCGCGGTGATGTTCATCGTGATCGCCGCGACGACGTTCACGCTGTTCGCGATCTTCGGCAACCTGATGCGGTTCCTCGGCGCCGATCCGGCGATCCTCGAGAAGAACGAGGCCTCTTAGGCACCGCCAGGTGGGTCGGCCTGCCGGGGAACAGGCGCCTGCCGGGGAACAGGCGCCTGCCTGGCGAACAGGGCCAGCAGTTCGTAGGCGACGTGGGACGCGGCAACCGCGGTCACCTCGGCGTGATCGTACGGCGGGGCGACCTCGACGATGTCCGCGCCCACGAGCCGGATCCCCGCGAAGCCGCGGAGGATCCCGAGGAGCTCGCGGCTCGTCAGGCCACCGGCCTCCGGTGTGCCCGTTCCCGGTGCGAAGGCCGGGTCGAGCACGTCGATGTCGATCGAGACGTAGACCGGCGCATCGCCGAGCCGACTGCGAACCCTGTCCGCGATCGCCTTGCGGCCTTCGTCCAGGACGTCCATAGCGGTCACGATCTCGAACCCGAACCGAGCGTCGTCCACGAGGTCATCCGGCGAGAACAGCGGCCCGCGGATCCCGATGTGGGTGGCCTTATCCTCGAGCAGGAGCCCCTCCTCCCACGCGCGGCGGAACGGCGTTCCGTGGGTGTAGGCGGCTCCGAAGTACGTGTCCCAGGTGTCCAGATGCGCGTCGAAGTGGAGCAGGGCGACGGGCCCGTGGCGGCGGTGCATGGCCCGGAGCAGCGGGAGGGCGATCGTGTGGTCACCGCCAATCGACAGGAGATGCCTGGCCGCGTCGAGCGTTTCGTCCGCCGCGGCCTCGACCTGCGCGATGGCCTCCGCGATGTCGAACGGGTTGCAGGCGACGTCGCCGGCGTCCGCCACCTGCTGCGCGGCGAAGGGATGGACCTCCAATCCCGCGTGATAGGCACGGAGGAGCCTGGTCGCGTTGCGGACCGCGTGCGGGCCGAAGCGAGCGCCCGGGCGGTAGGTCACGCCGCTGTCGAACGGAACGCCGAGGACGGCGACATCGCAGACGTCGACGTCCTCGCGGCGCGGGAGGCGGGCGAACGTCGATGGGCCCGCGAACCGTGGAACGACCAGCGGATCCACCGGCCCTTCGGGGGCGGTGGTCCCTTCCGGCGGGTGGTCGGTGGTGGGATCGTCCGCCATCGCGGCAGATGGTAGTGGCCCACGAAGGGCGGCGG
>JBOGVD010000129.1:0-3620 GCA_050696355.1 Actinomycetota bacterium | reverse complement strand
TCGTCGAGGAGGCCCTTCGTCTGCAGCGACCGTGCCTTCACCTCGTCGAGGATCTGCTGCATCTGCTCCGCGTTCGCTGAGCGGCCGAGCCGGTCGAGGCCGGCCGCGACCGAGTCCAGCCCGGATCCTTTGCCGAGGACCAGCACCGGTTGCGGCTGGCCGACCAGCTCGGGCCGGTAGGGGAATGATTCGGTGAGCTCGTCCCCGACGTTGCGGACCCATGTCGTGATGATCCCGGACTCGACGTTGTAGAGCCGTTCGCCCACCACCGGCCGGTTCGACGGCTGCGACACGCCGGCGAGGTCCATCACGAGCTTCGACAGCTCGAAGAACCGCTCGGTCCGGATCCCGGCGTCGATGTCGTACATCGTGAGGAGCGCGAGGACCGTCTCCTCCATCGGTGTGTTCCCGGCGCGCTCGCCGATGCCGGTGACCGTCGTCTGGATCACCTCGACGCCCTCCGCGACCGCGAGGAGCGTGTTCGCGACCCCGAGTCCGAAGTCCATGTGGAAGTGCGTCTCGAGCGGCACGCCCATCCGCTCACGCGTCTGTCGGACGAACATCCGGACGCCGTGCGGCGACAGGACGCCGAAGGTGTCCACGAGGCCCACGGCGTCCACGTGGCCGTCCGTCGCCACGCGCTCGAGGAGGTCGAGGTACTCGACCAGCCCGGCGCGGGTCGCATCGATCGGGAAGAACGAGACCGTGAGCCCGAGGTCGTGCGCGAGGCTCGTCGCCTCGACCGAGGCGTCGATCGCGCGCTGGACCGGCCAGCGGTAGGCCTTCTCCACCAGGTGATGGCTCGACGGGATCTCCATCACCACGCCGTCGACCCCGCAGTCCGCCGCGCGCTTCACGTCGTCGACGATGCACCGCGAGAACGCGTAGATCTTCGACGGCAGCCCCATCTTCACCATCTCGCGCACGGCCGCGTCATCGGCGGGCGAGACCGCGGGGAGGCCGGCCTCGATCCTTGGCACGCCGGCCTCGGCGAGCGCCTCCGCTATGCGGAGCTTGTCGTCCTTCGTGAACACCACGCCGGCCTGTTGCTCGCCGTCGCGGAGCGTGACGTCGTGCACCTGGACCGAGGACGGGAGGTCCAAGGTTTCGCGGATCTCCGGCAGGAAGTTCCACGGACTCGTGAACCATCCATCGGTGTGCCAGGGCTCTTCGCTCATGCGCGCCTCCATCTTCCGATCCGGCGGTCGTCCCACGACGCCGTCCACGATCGCTCCCGGGCTCGGTGCTGTGCACTATATATGATTCACGCCGCTCCCCCGACGGGCCGGCGCCCGCAGCTGGGCGGCTACGATATTCGATATCCTGCGTTCTGCAATCGAGCGGAGGAGGGGGTCCCGGATGCTGCGGCACGTAGCGATGTTCAAGTGGAAAGACGGCGTGGCAGACGAACAGAAGGTGGCGGCACGAGACGCGTTGGCCGCCTTGAAGGAGCAGGTCCCGAGCGTCGTCGAGTACACGGTCGGGTTCGACATCGGGCGGAACCCCAACAACTGGGACATGGTCCTCGTCTCGGACTTCGAGGACGTGGCGGGCCTGGAGAGCTACTTCGCCCATCCGGTGATGAACGCCGCCTCCGACCTCGTGGCCTCGGTGACCCAGAAGGAGATCACCGCTCGCGTCCAGTTCGAGTTCTGACGACGATGGCCGTCATCGACATCCACAACCACGTCACGCCGCGCCGCTTCGTCGAGGCGATCGAGCGGGATGGCGAGTGGCACACGCTGGACGCCGACGTCGGCGAGCTGCACATCCCGAAGTTCTCGATCCCGGCCGAGGAGCGGATCGCGGAGATGGACCGGATGGGCGTGGACGTGCACGTCTTGACCGTGAACACGGGGTTCTTCAAGTACAACCTCGATCCGACCGTCACGCGCGTGATCGCCGACGAGTGCAACGAAGAGCTCTCGGAGATGATGCGCGGGCACCCGGACCGATTCATGGGCCTCGCCTCGATCCCGCTCCAGGACGTGCCCGCGGCGATCGAGGTGATGGAGCACGCGATGGGCGAGATGGGCTTCAAGGGCATCACGATCGGCGATCACGTGAACGGCGTCACGCTCGACGACCCTCGATTCGCGCCGTTCTGGGCCGCCGTAGAGCAGCTCGGCGCCGTCGTGTTCTTCCACCAGTGCGCCGCCACGGTGGTGGAGGGCCGCACGACCCGCTACGGCCTCCCCAACGTGATCGGCAACCTTGTGGAACGGGCCATCACGTTCGGCACGCTGGTGTACGGCGGCGTGATGGACCGCTACCCGGACCTCAAGCTCTGCCTGGGCCACGCCGGCGGGTACACGGCCTTCGGGGTGGCGCGGATGGACAAGGGCTGGCAGGCGGGCGCGATGGAGAACATGCCGGAGTTCGAGGACGCGCGGACCTTCCTCGAACGGGCGCCCAGCGAGTACGTGAACCGGTTCTGGTACGACTCCTGCACCTACACGGAGTCCACGCTGCGCTATCTCTTGGACGTCGTCGGGAGCGATCGCGTCGTGCTGGGGACCGACTACCCCGCACCGATGATGGAAGCCGACCCGGTTCCGTGGATCGACGCGATGGGAAGCCTCACGCAGGACGAGAAGGAAGGGATCCTCGAGCGGAACCCCGCTCGTCTCCTCGGTCTCTAGCTCAGCGAGCGTCCTCCGCGGCGCGGGCGACGTCGGCGGCGCGGGCGACCTCTGCGAGCTCGGCGATCCTCGGATCGGACTCCTTGCGCTTCCGTTCCATGTCCTCGAACACCTCGAGGATCTGCGCCTGCATCGTCGCGACCGCGGGATCGGTCTGGAGCCGGGGATAGGGGAGATCGATCTGCAGGTCGGCGAAGTTGCGACCGCCGTAGGCCACGATGATGATGCGGCTCGACAGCTGCACCGCCTCCATCACGTCGTGCGTCACGAACAGCACCGTCTTCTTCGTCTGCTTCCAGATCGCCTGGAGCTCGTCACGCAACGACCGCGCCGTGATCGCGTCGAGGTGGCTGAACGGCTCGTCCATCAGCAGGAGATCGGGCTCGACCGAGAACGCTCGGGCGATGCCGACACGCTGCTGCATGCCGCCGGACAGGTGCGCCGGGTACATGTGCTCGAAGCCGTGCAAGCCGACCATGTCGATGTACCGCTCGATGTGCGCCCGCGTCTCGTGGGTCTTCTGCCGGTGCACGTACAGGAGATTGCTCATCACGGTGCGCCAGGGCAGCAACCTCGGATCCTGGAAGACGTAACCGAGTCGCGCCGGTCCGCCGCTCTCGGCGGTGACCGTGACGTCTCCGGACGTGGGCTCTTCGATCCCGGACACGATGTTCAGGAACGTGCTCTTGCCACATCCGGACGGGCCCACCATCGAGACGAACGTCTGGCCGCTCATCTCGAAGTCCAGGCCGTCCAGCGCCCGCACGGTGGGTTGGTTCTTCGTCGGAGGTGGGAACTCCTTCACCACCTTCGTCGCCCGCAGGACCGCCATCCCCGCCCCCTACGCCTTCGCCCCGAAGGACGCGATCGACCCGCGCCAGCGATGCGCGGCGCGATCGATGCGCTCGATGATCGCTCGATCCACGAGGATCACCACGACGAGCACCACGACGCCCCAGGCCATCAGCCCGTTGTAGT
>JBOGVD010000128.1:0-42608 GCA_050696355.1 Actinomycetota bacterium | reverse complement strand
CCGCCCCATCTCGCCTCCCTCGTTCGTCGGAACGGCGAGGGGGCCGCGACCGCGACCCCCCCGACCGTCGTGCTCATCGAACTACGAGGTGTTGCCCGGTACGGCCAACGAGTCGAACGCCGCAAGTCCAGCGAACTGGTCGAACGAGTAGTTCTCCACGTTCGCGGAGATGATGTCGACACTGTTGTCGAACAGGTACGGCACCCAGGGCACGACCTCTTCCATCAGCTGCTGGTCGAGCTCGGCCCAGCACTGGAACCGTTCGTCACCCGGCTCCAACGCCGCGCACTCGTCTTCCTTGTCGTCCACCGAGGGGATCCCGGTGACGTCGTAGCCCCACTCGCCCAGCTGGTCGTCGGAGGCGCCCACCAGCGAGTAGTTGCAGCAGCTCTCCCACAGACCCGCGGACGTGAACAGGGGCTCACCGAACGTGACCCCGTCGGCGTAGTCCTTGCCCCAGCCAGGGCCGGCGCAGAGCGCGTGCTGCGAGTTGGCGTCGTTGCACTGGTTGTACATCGTGCCTCGCTCGAGCTGCTTCACGTCGAGCGTGAGGCCGATGGGCTCCAGGAACTGCTGCAAGAGGGCTGACTGCTCCGGGTACGGGTCCTCGCGGTCGGTCACCGTGAGGATGTCCTTGCACTCCGGCGCGTCACAGACCCCGTCCCCGTCCGAGTCGTACGCCGACTCGGCCATGGCTGCCTTGGCCTGTTCGGGGTCACCGGACCCGTTGGGGGTCTGATACGGGTCGTAGTCGGCCAGGAGGTTGTCCTGGAGGCTGTTCACGAAGATGTGTCCCGCCAACTCACCGGTCGACGGACCACCTCGCAGCTGCCGGAACCCCTGCTTGTCGAACGCCCAGTTGACCGCCTTGCGGACGTTGACGTCGTCGAACGGAGGCACCGCCAGGTTGAAGGACACGTAGCGGACCGCATCCGATGCGTAGATGTTGATCTTGTCCCGGAGGTCGGGGTTGGTCTGGTACTCGCGGATCTTCTCTGGCGGCACCGCGCCGTCGACCACGAAGTCCAGGTCTCCCGCGGCGACCTGGTTGTACAGGTCGTCGTTGTCGCCGCCGATCCGAACCTCGATCCGGTCCGGGAACGCGTCCCGGAGTCCATCGGTCTCGGGGTCGTACGACGGGTTCCGGACCAGCACGATCTGGCGGCCCGGGACGTAGCCCGGCGCCTCCGTCTGCTCCTTCGGGTCCGCGGAGAAGTCCATCGTCTCGGACCCCTCGAACATGTACGGACCCGATGCCACGAGGAACCGGCCGTAGTTCCGGTCGTGCCCCTCCGCGACGCCCAGCCGCTCGCCCTCATCGTCGGGCGGGATCGGCGCTGCGGTGCCCATCGCCAGCCGGTAGCTCATGTCGCCGACGGGCGTGGTCGTGGTGATCTCGAGCGTGTGCGTGTCCGGCGCGGACAGACCGGAGATCTCGTCGGCGTCGCCGGCTGCGAAGTCGTCGAAGCCCTCGATCACCGAGTAGTAGAAGGAGTACCCGCCGACGTTCGCCTTCGGGTTCGCCGTCCGCTCGAGCGCGCGGATGAAGTCCTGCGCCGTGATCTCCGTGTCGTCCTTGGGCGGCGCGTACATGATGCCTCGCTGGATCTGGTAGGTCCAGACCAGTCCGTCCTCCGACTGCTCGGGCTCACCCGCCGCCAGGTCGGGGTGGATCTCGGCACCGCCCTCGTCCGTCGGGACGCCCTCGTAGGACATCAGCTGTCGGAGCAGGCAGCAACGGTAGTACTCCCACGTGACGGAGTAATACTCCTTCTGTGGGTCGAACGCCGCCGTGACGTCGGCCAGCATCGCCATCGTCAGCGTGCCGCCCGACAGGTCGGGAGCCTCGCTGGCGGGTGACTCCGGCGTCTGTCCTGGATCGTCGTCACCGCCGCACGCGGCGGCGACGAGTCCGAGGACCGTCACCACGGCGATCAGTCTGAGTGCTCGTTTCAAAGCTACCCCCCTTCTCATGGTTCCCTTTTCTTCTCTACGAACATGGATGCCCTCGGAGCTGATCCTCCTCCTTTCGCGAAAGGGTTCCCCCCGTCGATACGCTCAGACGGCCTTCCGAGGATCGAGTGCGTCTCGGAGGCCGTCCCCGACCAGGTTGAAGGCCAGGGTCGTGAGGAACAGGGCGAGCCCCGGGAAGATCATCAGCCAGGGCGCGAATCGGAAGGCCGTGCCCGCATCGGCGAGCATGGCCCCCCAGGACGGCGTGGTGTCGGGGACACCGACACCGAGGAACGAGAGTCCGGCCTCGAACAGGATGTTGCTGGGGATGATCAGGGTGGTGTAGACGATGATCGGCGCGGCCACGTTCGGGAGGATCTCGCGGAGGATGATCCGCCGGTTGGACGCGCCCAGGGAGCGGGAGGCTTCGACGAACTCCTTCTCCCGGAGCGACAGCACCTGCCCTCGGACGATGCGGCCGATGTACGGCCATCCGAACAACCCGATGATCAGGATCACCGGTCGGAGGCCCGGTTTGATGAAGCCCCAGAAACAGCCCTCCTGGTTCGCTCCGCACGCGGACGCGATGCCGAGCGCCAGGAGCAGGATAGGCAACGCGAGCACCACATCCGTGGCGCGCGAGATGATCGTGTCGATCCTGCCTCGATAGAAGCCGGCGATGAGCCCGAGGAGCACGCCGATCACGAGCGCGATGCCCGTCGCGAAGAACGCCACCGTGAGCGAGGTCCGGGCCCCGTAGGCGATCCGGACGAACAGGTCGCGGCCGGTGTCGTCCACGCCGAGGAAGTACCGCGGCGGCGCCTTGGTCTCCGGTCCCGGCCACCAGGTCGGGGCCGACGGGAGACCGAACTCGTCGAGGGACTGGAGGTTGACCTGGTTCGGTTGGTGCCCCACCCAGTTCGCGACCACCGGGGCGAAGATGGCCATCACGATCATGAAGGCGATGATCACGAGTCCGCCGAGGGCGAACTTGTCCTGGCGGAAGTGACTCCAGAAGATCTCCCACGGGCTCCGGCCGATGATCGATGCCGGTGTTTCCGCCGACGGCGCGGCCTCCTCAAGGTCCGCGCGCTCGCGCTGCTCGACCTGGGAGACGCCGGTGTCCGTGTCGGATCGACTCATACCCGGAACGGGATACTAGAGAGGTTGCAGGAGACTCGCAATCCAGCAACGGCGGGAGCGGAACCGTCGCAGCACCTTTGAAGGGCAAGGAATCGAAAGCTCATCGGTACGTGGCGATGAGGGCGAGCCCCTCGGGATCGAGGCTCGCGCCACCCACCAGCGCCCCGTCGATCTCCGGATGGGCCATGAACTCCCGGATGTTGCCTGGCGTGACGCTCCCGCCGTACTGGACGCGGACCGAAGCGCCCACCTCCGCCGAGAGGCGATCCGCGAGGGTCGCCCGGATCACCTCCACCACCTGCCCGGCGTCGGTGGGCTCGGCGTTCCGCCCCGTGCCGATCGCCCAGATCGGCTCGTACGCCACGACGGCGCGAGCGGCCGACGCGGGCTCGACGTCGTCGAAGGCTCGCCGGACCTGTTCCGTCACCTTCGTCTCGGTCCCGCCCGACTCCCGTTCCTCGAGGGTTTCCCCCACGCAGACGATCGGCGCCATCCCGTGGCGGAGGGCGGCCTTCACCTTCCGGTTGACCGTCTCGTCGTCCTCGTCGAAGAGCCGGCGGCGTTCGGAGTGCCCGACGATCACGTACCCGACGTCGAGCGCCGCGAGCATCGGCCCCGAGACGGCGCCGGTGAACGCGCCCTCGTCCTCGGGATGAAGGTCCTGCGCGCCGAGGCCGTACGGCAGACGATCGGAGTCGATCAGCGTCTGGACGGACCGCAGGGCCGTGAACGGCGGGCAGATCACGACCTCGACCCGCTCGGCGTCCTTGCGATCGAGGAGGTACGAGAGCTTCTGGACCGCCTGGATCGCCTCGAGGTGCGTCTTGTGCATCTTCCAGTTCGCCGCGATGATCGGCATCCGTTCAGCCATCGCGATCCTCCAGCGACACGATGCCGGGGAGGTCCGCGCCCTCGAGGAACTCGAGGGATGCTCCGCCGCCGGTCGAGAGGTGGTCGAAGGACGCTTCGAGGCCCTCGCGCTTGACCGCGAGGAGGGAGTCGCCGCCGCCGACGACGGAGAACGCTGACGCTCCCGCGATCGCGGTGGCCACGCCGCGCGTCCCGGAGGAGAACGGCTCGAGCTCGAAGACGCCCATCGGCCCGTTCCACAGGATCGTCTTCGCGTCGGCGAGGATCCGCGCGAACTCCTCGACGGTGCGGGGTCCGATGTCGAGGCCTTTGAGTCCCCTGGGGATCTCGCGCGCCGGCACGGTCCGGGGGCGCACCTCCGCGCTCACCTCCGCCGCGGCGACGACGTCGTGCGGCAGCTCGATCAGCGCCCCCTTCGCGCGCGCGGCGCTCATGACGGCTCGGACCTCCTCGTAGCGATCCGGCTCGACGAGGCTCTCGCCGACCGCTCCTCCGTCGGCCGCGATCAGCGTGAACGCCATCGCCCCACCGATCAGCAACGCGTCGACGCGCTCGACGAGCGCGTCGAGGACGCCGAGCTTGTCGGACACCTTCGCCCCGCCCAGGACGGCCACGTAGGGGCGGTCGGGCTCGGAGCGGAGCCGGCCGAGGACGTCGACCTCGCGTTCGAGGAGCCGGCCGGCCACCGCGGGCCGCCCGGACGCCCGCATCAGGTCGGGCAGGGCCGAGACGCTCGCATGCGCTCGGTGCGCCGCACCGAAGGCGTCGTTCACGTACGCGTCGGCGAGCTCGGCGAGCCGTCCCGCGAACGCGACGTCGTTGGCCTCCTCCCCCGGCTCGAACCGGAGGTTCTCGAGGAGGACGACCTCACCGGGTCCGACGTGCTCGCACACGGCTTCGGGGCCGTCACCGACCACCTCGTCCAGGGCCATCACGTCGACCTCGAGCAGCTCGGTCAGCCGGTCGGCGACCGGTCCGAGCCGAAGCTCGTCGCGAGGTTCCCCCTCGGGCCTGCCGAGGTGGGACGCGATCACGAGCGACGCCCCGCGCTCGATGAGCTCCCGCAGGGTCGGCAGGGTCGCGCGGATCCGGAGGTCGTCCGCGACCGTGCCGTCGTCGAGCGGGACGTTGAGGTCCGCGCGAACGAAGACGCGCGATCCGGCGACGTCGCCGAGGTCGCCCAGGGTCCGGAGGGTCACGAGCGCCGGGCGGCCACCAGCTGGACGAGATCGACGAGCCGGCTCGAGTAGCCCCACTCGTTGTCGTACCAGCCGATCACCTTGACCAGGTCGCCGATCGCCATCGTCGAGAGCGCGTCGAACGTGCAGGACGCGGGAGAGCCGACGATGTCGCTCGAGACGATCGGGTCCTCGGTGTAGACCAGCTTGTCCTTGAGCCGCCCGGTCTCGGCGGCGGCCCGGTACGCCTCGTTGACCTCCTCGACCGTGACGTCGCGATCGAGGATCGCCACGAGGTCGGTCACCGATCCGTCCGGCACGGGCACGCGCATCGCGACCCCGTCCATCTTGCCCTTCAGCTGCGGCAGGGCGAGCGACGTGGCCTTGGCGGCGCCGGTGGACGACGGCACGATGTTCACCGCGGCGGCGCGGGCCCGGCGCAGGTCCTCGTGCGGCAGGTCGAGCAGGTTCTGGTCGTTCGTGTACGCGTGGATCGTGGTCATCAGCGCACGATCGATCCCGAAGGAGTCCTCGAGGACCTTCGCCAGCGGGACCACGCAGTTCGTCGTGCACGACGCGTTCGAGATCACGTGGTGGATCGTCGCGTCGTAGGCGTCGTCGTTCACGCCCATCACGATGGTGATGTCCTCGCCCTTCGCCGGCGCGCTGATGATGACCTTCTCGGCGCCGGCTTCCAGGTGCGCGGCCGCCTTCTCCCGGTCCGTGAACAGGCCGGTCGACTCGATCACGACCTCCGCGCCCAGCTCTTTCCAGGGCAGCTGCGCCGGGTCGCGCTCGGCGAAGACTCGGAGCTCGTCGCCGTCGACCGAGATGCCGTTCTTCGACACCGTGACGTCGGCGTCGAGCCGCCCGTGCACCGAGTCGTACTTCAACAGGTGCGCGAGGGTCTTCGCGTCCGTGATGTCGTTGACGCCGACGAAGTCGAAGCTCGCCCCCGCGCTCCGGGACGCTCGCAGGAAATTGCGTCCGATCCGTCCGAACCCGTTGATGCCGACCTTGACGTTCCTTGGCGCGTTGTCTGAGACAGCCATCCGGAGACCTCCTCGGGTCGCTCGGACCCGTGTCGCCCGGGTCCGGACCTCCATCCTACCGATGGGCTCCGCCGCCCACCCAGCGACCCCGCCCGGCGGCTCAGTCCCGGTCGACGTCGCGATGGTTCACGGAGACGTTCTGGCCGTGCTCGCGGAAGTAGTCGGTCAGGTCGTCGGCGACGACGACGGAGCGATGCCGCCCTCCCGTGCACCCGATCGCCACGGTGAGGTAGGACTTGCCCTCGTCGACGAACCCCGGGACGACGACGTCCAGGAGGGCCTCGAGGCGACGCATGAAATCGCCGTACTCCTCCTGGCCCTCGACGTACTCGCGCACCTTCTGGTTCGTGCCGGGGAGGGGCCGGAGCTCGTCCACCCAGTGCGGGTTGGGCAGGAAGCGGACGTCCAGGACCAGGTCGGCGTCGCGCGGGCTGCCGTACTTGAAGCCGAACGACACCACGGAGACGAGGAGGCTGGCCTCCGGCGGCGCGTCCGCGAAGACCTCCCGGATCCGGTCGCGGAGGTCGTGGGGCGTGAGGCCCGTCGTGTCGATCACGAGATCGGCGTCGGCCCGCAGGCTCTCCATCATCAGGCGCTCCTTGCGGATGCCCTCCCCCACGCGATCGGCGGGGGCGAGCGGGTGTCGGCGGCGGGTGGCCTCGTACCGGTTCACGAGGTCGTCGTCCGAGGCGTCGAGGAAGACGATCCGCGCGGGGACGCGCTGTTCCCGCAATTCCTGGAGCGCTCGGGCCAGCTCCCCGAAGAACACCCCGCCTCGCGCGTCCACGACGATCGCGACGCGGCCGGGCCCGCCAGGGCTCGCGGCGAGCTCCGCCATCTTGGGCAGCAGGGCGGGCGGGAGGTTGTCGACGACGAAGTAGCCGAGGTCCTCGAGGCTCCGCGCGGCCTCGGAACGGCCCGCCCCCGACAGCCCGGTGATCAGCAGGAACCCGGCCGTGGTCGTGGCATCCGACGCCGGGCGCCTCGCGACCCGGGCCATCACGCGCTCTCCCGACGATCGGCGGCGCCGACCGCGTGCAGCCGGCGATGGATCTCGTCCGCGAGCCGCGGCCCCACCCCGGGCGTCGCCGCGAGGTCCGCGGGCTCCGCCTGCCGGATCTTGGTCAGCGAGCCGAACCGCTTCATGAGCGCACGCTTCCGCGACGGACCGACACCCGGGATCTCGTCGAGCGGCGAGGCGAGGGCGCGGCGATCTCGTCGCTGTCGGTGATACGTGATCGCGAAGCGGTGGGCCTCGTCGCGGACGTGCTGGAGCACGAAGAGCGCCTGTGACCCGCGCGGGATCGAGAGCGGGTCGGGCCGGTCCGGGAAGTAGATCTCCTCGAGGCGCTTCGCGAGGCCGACGTGCGGGATGTGCAGCCCGAGATCCTCGAGGACCTTGCTGGCGACGCTCAGCTGCCCACGCCCGCCGTCGACCACGATGAGCGCCGGCGGATACGAGAACCGGCGGCGGCCGCCCGGCGGCTCGTCCTTCTCCTTCAGCAGCCGCGAGAACCGACGGGTCAGCATCTCCTCCATGCTGGCGAAGTCGTCCTGTCCAGCCACGGCCTTGATCTCGAACCGGCGATAGTCGGACCGCTTGGGGAGGCCGTCCTCGAAGACCACCATCGAGCCGACCGTGTCGGTCGGGCCCAGGTTCGAGATGTCGTAGCACTCGATCCGGAGCGGTGCCTGCTCCAAGCCGAGCTGGTCGGCGAGCTCCGACAGCGCCCGGGAGCGCGCGCCGAAGTCCGAGGCCCGCCGGAGCTTGTGACGATGGAACGCCTCGGTGGCGTTGCTCGCGACGACCTCCATCAGGCGCCGTTTGGCCCCGCGTGCGGGGACGCCGATCGTGACGTGCGAACCGCGGCGACCCGATAGCCACGTCTCGAGCAGGCTCTGGTCCGCCGGCTCCGTGGGCACGAGGATCCGGGGCGGCACCTCCTCGCGCTCCATGTAGAGCTGCCGGAGGAAGGACGCCATGAGCTCGGGCCGGTCGAGATCCTCGACGCGATCGACGATCCAGCCCTGGCGTCCGAGCACACGGCCCCCTCGGACCGTGAAGACCTGGAAGGCGGCCTCGAGGTCGTCCTCGGCGAGGCCGACCACGTCGAGGTCCTCGGGCCGCACGAGGACCATCTCCTGGCTCTCGAGTGCCCGCCGGGCCGCCTGGAGCTGATCGCGGAATCGGGCCGCCTGCTCGTACTCCTCTCGCCCCGACGCCTCGGCCATCTGCTGCTCGAGCCGCGTGAGGACCGGTCGGGAGTTGCCGGCGAGGAAGTCGCCGAGCGCGTCGACGTCGTGCCGGTAGGCCTCTTCGGTGATGCCCGTCTGCGCGGGGACGCAGGGCCCCGAGCAGCGGCCGATGTCGTAGTAGAGACAGGGCCGGCCCGCCCGGGCCCGCTGGTCGAAGAAGTGGTTCGTGCACGTGCGGATCGGGAACACGCGCGTGAGGGCATCGAGGGTGTCGCGGATCGCCCAGGCATGCCCGTAGGGGCCGAAGTAGCGGACCTCCTTCCGCTTGGTGCCGCGAAGGACCTGGGCGCGGGGCCACGTCTCCCCCACCGTCAGCGCGAGGTACGGGTAGGACTTGTCGTCCCGGTAGCGGATGTTGAAGCGGGGCAGATGCTGCTGGATCAGGTTGAACTCCAGCATCAGGGCGTCGACCTCGCCGGAAGCGACGATCCATTCGACGCTCGCCGCCGCGTCCACCATCGCCTCGGTCCGAGGGTGCAGCGGCCGGGACCAGTAGTTGGCGAGGCGTTTCCGGAGCGAGCTCGCCTTGCCCACGTAGACGACCCGCCCGTCGTCGTCACGGAAGAGGTAGGCGCCGGGGACGTCCGGGATGCTGGACGACACCGGCTTCGTGAAGCTCACAAACCTATCGTAGCGCCGCGTTGCGACTCAGTCGGGAACGAAGGTCGGCTAGCCCCCGCCCCCGCCCCCGCCGGTACCGCCCCCACCTCCGCCACCTCCGCCGCCTCCACGCTCCTCAGCGACCACGAAGGTACCGGTCATCTGGGTGGGGTGGACATCGCACCGGAAGAAGTAATCGCCGGCGTCGATCGGATCGACCGGGTACGTCTCTTCCGCGACCCCAGTGAAGGTCTCCCCTTGGAACAGCGCCTCGGCGGCGGTGCTGTCTGTATAGATGGCGACGTTGTGCGGTACCCCCTGGTCCTGGTTATCGAAGACGATCTCGAACGGATCCTCCGCCGGAGCGGCGAGGCAGTTCGTGTCGAATGCGATGCCTTGCGCCGTCACCTGGAGGGTCCGACCGGTCGGCTCACATCCCTCCGAGGGTGGGGCCGGAGCCGCAGCGTCAGGGAGAGGGCTGGGGGCCGCGATCAGCAGGCCGGGGATCTCGCTGTAGGTGCCCAGCCTGAGGTCGCCGTCCTCCGGGTCGTACCAGGCCAGGTACACCGAGGCGCCGTCCTCGGTGACCGCCACGCTGGGGCCGGAGCCTCCGGTCGTCACCGGGAGCTCGACCTCCTCGAACGATCCGTCGGCGCGCGAGGCGAGGTGGATCCCGTCCCCGTCCGACCACGCGACCCAGGCGGTTCCCTCGCCGTCGACGGCGACGCTGGTGGATGGGGCCGCGGAGCCCGCAGCATCCGCCGCCAGCGGGACGGCCTCCTCGATCGACCAGGAGCCGACACGACCGGTCGCCAGGGCCACGCCGGACCGCGTGGTGAACGCGATCGCGGCCGTGTCGCCGGCGGTGGCGAGCGACGTGCCCCCGGTAGCGTCCGTCGCCACGACCTCGGAGGTCCACGTGCCGCCCTGCCGATGCGCCGCGATGACCTCGCCCGAGAGCGTGTCGGCCGTCACGACGAGCGGCTCCCCACCGAGGAGGCCGATCTGCGTGGCCGGCGGGCATCCGCGGCCGCATCCGGAGAGGTTCGCGACCGGCGAGATCCGCCAGCGCTCGTCGACCCGCTCGGCGACCCGCACCTCCGGCTCGTCCCCCGCGACCGTGTAAGCGACGATCGGCAGGCCGGCGGCGTCCACGACGATCGAGGGCGCCCCGGCCTCCGGGGTCTCCTCCACCGGCCCGATGTCGAACGACGGGCCGACGCCGTACCAGACGCCCGTGTTCACGGTCCAGACGGTGTGGATGTCGGCCCCGGCGATGGCGAGGTCGGTGCCTTTCGCCCGCGCCGGCGTCAGGGTCGAGAGCGATGGTTCCGCGGCCGGTTCGAACGGCACCGGAACGCCCGCGGGCGACTCCCTCGGCTGGGCGACCGCGCCGCGGATCCAGAACTGGTCGGGCGTGAGTTCGGCGAGCAGCACCGCGCCGGCATCGTCGCCGTCCTCCGTCGACAGGAACGGCGAGCCGACCGGACGGGCGACCGGGATCTCGCCCTCCTCCAGCTGCGCCGGGAAGCCGAAGTACGAGATGGTCGGCAGGCCTTCGGCGTCGACGGCCACGGACGGCGCGAGCCCGACGTCGTCGATGGAATCAGGGACCATCGGGATGAACCGGCGGCCCTCGGGCGCCTGCACCTGCGGCTCCGGGATGTTGCCGCAGGCGGCCGTGAGCACGACGAGGAGGCACGCGAGCATCGCGAGCCTTCCTCGGATGGGATGGTTCCCGGGTGTCGCGGCCAGGGAGAGGGCGGATGATCTCGACACGACGGGCCGAATCCTAGCAAGCATCCGAGACGGTTCCGGACCACTCACGCCGTGGCGCCGACACCGACCGGCAGGATCCCGAGGACCTCCTCGAGGAACCGGCCCGTGTGGGACTCGGCGCTGGCGACGATCGCCTCCGGGGGTCCCTCGGCGACGACCCGCCCGCCCTGATCCCCGCCCTCGGGCCCGAGGTCGATCAGCCAGTCCGCGGTCTTCACGACGTCGAGGTTGTGCTCGATCACGAGCACCGTGTTCCCGGTGGCGACGAGCCGCTGGAGGACCTGCAGCAGCTTCTTGATGTCCTCGAAGTGGAGACCGGTGGTGGGCTCGTCGAGGATGTACACGGTGTTGCCGGTGGCACGCTTGTGGAGCTCGCTGGAGAGCTTGATGCGCTGCGCCTCACCCCCCGACAGGGTGGGGGCCGGCTGGCCGAGCTTGATGTAGCCGAGGCCGACGTCGGAGAGCGTCTGCATGTGCCGCTTGATGGGCGGGATGTTCTGGAAGAACTCGAGGGCTTCGTCGACGCTCATCTCGAGGATGTCGGAGACGGTGCGTCCCTTGTACTTCACCTCGAGCGTCTCCCGGTTGTAGCGACGGCCCTTGCAGACCTCGCACGTGACGTAGACGTCGGGCAGGAAGTGCATCTCGATCTTGATCTGGCCGTCGCCGGCGCAGTTCTCGCAGCGCCCGCCGCGCACGTTGAAGGAGAACCTGCCCGGCTGGTATCCGCGGAGCCTCGCCTCCGGGATCTGGGCGAAGAGCTTCCGGACGTGGTCCCACACCCCGGTGTACGTGGCCGGGTTGGACCGCGGGGTCCGGCCGATCGGTGACTGGTCGATGTCGATCACCTTGTCGATGAGCTCCCATCCGACCATGCGTCGGTGCTTCCCCGGCAGGACCCGGGAGCGGTACACCTTCTGCATCAGCGCGCGCAGCAACACGTCCTGGACGAGCGTGGACTTGCCGCTCCCGCTCACGCCCGTGACGCACACGAAGACACCGAGCGGGATCCTCACCGTGATGTCCTTCAGGTTGTGCTGGCGCACGCCCTCCAGGCGCAGCCACCGCTCGGGCGTGCGACGCGAGGCCGGTGGCGGGATCGACCG
This sequence comes from Actinomycetota bacterium, assembly GCA_050696355.1. Taxonomy (GTDB): domain Bacteria; phylum Actinomycetota; class UBA4738; order UBA4738; family HRBIN12; genus JAJNBA01. Next base: position 30,671 of record JBOGVD010000128.1, on the reverse strand, counting down.
CCTGCCGGACAGGTAGGCACCGGTGAGCGACTCGTCGGACCCGAGCAGTCCCTTCAGGTCCCCCGAGTACACGATGCGCCCGCCGTGCTCGCCCGCGAGGGGGCCGATGTCGACGATGTGGTCGGCCTCCACGATCGTCGCTTCGTCGTGCTCCACGACGATCAGCGTGTTCCCCAGGTCGCGGAGGCGGATCAGCGTGTCCAGGAGGCGGCGGTTGTCCCGTTGATGGAGCCCGATCGACGGCTCGTCGAGGATGTAGAGGACGCCGACGAGGCCGGAGCCGATCTGGGTGGCCAGCCGGATCCGTTGTGCCTCTCCCCCGGCGAGCGTGCCCGCCGGCCGCGAGAGGGTCAGGTAGTCCAGGCCGACGTCGACGAGGAATCCGAGCCGCGCGCGGATCTCCTTCAGGAGGCGCTCCGCGATCATCTCCTCGCGCTCGGAGAGCTCCACCGTCTCCAGGAAGGAGAAGGTCTTGCGGATCGAGAGGCCGGTGAGCTGCGAGATGTTGAGACCGCCGACGGTGACCGCGAGTGTCTCGGGGCGGAGCCGCGCTCCCTCGCACACGCGGCAGGGGGTCTCGCGCATGAACTGCTCCATCTTCTCCCTCGCGGCCTCGGAGTCCGTCTCCTTGTAGCGGCGCTCCAGGTTGGGGAGGACGCCCTCGTAGGTGGTGTAGTAGGCGCGCTGCCGACCGTACCGGTTCTTGTAACGGACGTAGATCTCCTCGTGGGACCCCGACAGGACGACGTCGCGAGCCCGCTTGGGGAGCTTCTTCCACGGCGTGTCGAGCGAGAAGCCGTGGGCTTCCCCGACGGCCTCCAGGACCCGGTACCAGTACTCGAGCGAGTTGCTGGCCCACGGCGCGAGCGCGCCCTCGGTGATCGACAGCGTGGGATCGGGGACCACCAGCTCCGCGTCGACCTCGAGCCGGCTGCCGAGTCCGTCGCACGTGGGGCACGCGCCGTAGGGCGAGTTGAACGAGAAGTTCCTCGGGGCGAGCTCGTCGAAGGACAGCCCGCAGAACGTGCACGCGAGCTTCTGCGAGAAGGTCTGGAGCTCCTCGTGGCCTTCGTGCGTCATCACCGCGATCGAGGCGATGCCCTCCGCGAGCTCGAGCGCCGTCTCGATGCTGTCGGCCACGCGTCGCCGGATGCCCTGCTTGGCGACGAGCCGGTCCACCACCACCTCGATCGTGTGCTTGTAGTTCTTGGGGAGACGGATCTGCTCCGAGAGCTCTCGCACCTCGCCGTCGATGCGGGCCCGCGGGAATCCCTTGCGCGCGAGTTCCTGCAGCAACCTCTCGTACTCGCCCTTGCGTCCGCGCACCACCGGCGCGAGGACCTGGAAGCGTGTGCCCTCCGGGAGCTGGAGGACCTGGTCCACGATCTGGTCCGGCGTCTGGCGCCCGATCGGACGCCCGCAGTTGTAGCAATGCGGGTGGCCGATCCGGGCGAACAGCACCCGGAGGTAGTCGTAGACCTCCGTGATCGTGCCGACGGTGGAGCGCGGGTTCCGCGACGTGGATTTCTGGTCGATCGAGATGGCCGGCGAGAGCCCCTCGATGAAGTCGACGTCCGGCTTCTCCATCTGACCGAGGAACTGACGGGCGTAGGAAGAGAGCGACTCGACGTAGCGGCGCTGACCTTCGGCATAGATCGTGTCGAAGGCCAGGGACGACTTCCCGGAGCCGGACAGCCCCGTGAACACGATCAGTTGGTCACGCGGCAGGTCGAGCGTGACGTTCTTGAGGTTGTGCTCACGGGCGCCGTGGATGACGAGTCTGTCGGAGCCCACGAGCCGAGTGTACCGGCGGGCCGGGACACGTCCGAAGCCGGGCGTCGTCCCCCGTCGCGGGCCCTCTGTGAGGCGGCCGGGTCCCTCCGCGCCTATCCTTCGAGCCATGCAGCGAGACCTTCGCGAGTCGCCCCTGTACAGAGAGGTCGAGGAGCACTTCCGCAAGATCTACGAGCCGGGCTTCGGGAAGGTGACGGAGCCCTCCGATCCGCGTCCCTCCCCCGACGGCCGATGGGTGGCGTTCACGGGGTTCCTCTGGGAGAAGCTCGAGGGCACGCCGAAGACCCGGATCTGCCTGGCGCCGGCGGGCGGCGAGGGTTCCACCGCGGGCGCGAAAGGCTCGGCCGTGAGGCAGGCCTCGTCCGGCCCGGAGCGCGATGCGGGACCGAGGTGGTCACCGGACGGCGAACGTCTCAGCTTCGTCTCGGACCGTGGGGAGAAGGGACGGATGCAGCTCCACGTGCTGACCGTGGACGGCGTGGGCGAGGCGGAGGCGCTCCCGGAGATCGAGGGGACGATCGAGGGTCACTCGTGGTCGCCCGACGGGTCGCGGATCCTGGTCCTGGCCGCCGGCCTCCACGCGGACAGCGCCGGTGCGGAGGGCTCCGGAGCGCTCGAGTCCGAGAGGGACCTCCCGGAGTGGACCCCGAAGGTGGACTCGTGGGAAGACCGCCAGGTTTGGCGCCGCGTGTGGGTCGTCGACGTTCCCTCGGGTGAGGTTCGCCCGCTCTCGCGCGAGGAGCTCAACGTGTGGGAGGCCGACTGGTGCGGCGACGATGCCGTCGTCGCGGTGGCCTCCGAGGACCCGGGTGAGTCGGCCTGGTACACCGCCCCGCTCGTGCTGATCGACCTCGAGCACGGTGAGGACCGCGTGATCGCGAAGAGCGACGTGCAGTTCGGGCTCCCGGCCGGCGCGCCGGACGGATCGCGTGTCGTGGCGATCGAGGCGCCGTGCAGCGACCGCCAGCTCGTCTCCGGCCGCGCCGTGATCGTCGACGTTGAGGTCGAGATGGGGTCCCAGGAGATCCCGCTCGACGACGGCGGGGCGTGGCGCGTTGGCCTCACGGCGAGCGGCGCTCAACGCGTGGTGGAGATCGAGGACGCGGACATCACGTGGGCGGGATTCCGTGGGGACGGACGCCTCGCCTACACGGCGCTTCGGCGCGGAGACACCGTCTTCGGGCACATCGACCCGGCGACCGGCGACCGGGACGAGGCCTGGTCGACGACGGACGCCGTCGGTGCGTGGGCGCCCTCCGCGGCGCCGTTCGGGGAGCAGGGCTTCGCGTTCGTGCGCCAGGGCTTCGACCGGCCCGCGGAAGTCGCCCTCGTGGAGGGCGGCTCGGATCGGACGATCGCCTCCTTCCGTCATACGGGACACGATCACGCGCGCCGCCTGATCGGTCGCGCTGAACGGGTGACGTGGAACGCGCCCGACGGTCTCGAGATGGATGGCTTCCTCCTCGTGCCCGAAGGGGACGGACCCCACCCCGTGATCCTGCACGTCCACGGGGGTCCGGTCTGGTCGTACCAGGAGTCGTTCCCGCGGGCGGCCCTCTCGTGGCTCGTGTCGCGCGGCTACGCCATCCTCCTGCCGAATCCGCGGGGGTCGACGGGCCGCGGGCGGGCGTTCCTGGAAGCGGTGATCGGCGACATGGGCGGCGCGGACGCGCAGGACGATCTCGCGGGCATCGACGCCCTGGTCGAATGCGGTGACGCCGATACGGAGCGGATCGGCGTCACCGGCGGGAGCTACGGGGGCTTCATGTCGTGCTGGCTCCCGGTGGTCGACCAGCGCTTCAAGGCCGCGGTCGCGGTCTCACCGGTGACCGACTACTTCAGCCAGCATTGGAACAGCAACATCGGCGCGTGGGACGCGTGGTTCCTCGGCGGCCAGCCCGAGGACGGGGCGGCGCACTACCGCGAGCGGAGCCCGGTGTTCTTCGCGGACCGGGTCACGACGCCCACGCTGCTCACCGCCGGGACGGAGGACCGGTGCACCCCGCCCGGACAGGCGATGGAGTTCTACCGCGCGCTGCGCGCGCGCGACGTCCCGGTGGAGGTCGCGATCTACCCGGGCGAGGGCCACGGGGTCAGGAAGCTCCCCGCCTTCCTGGACCTCGTCACCCGGACGACCGCGTGGTTCGAGCGCTTCATGCCGGCACGGCCGTAGATGGACCTCACCGCCTGGCGCGCCGAGTTCCCCGTCCTCGAACGCAAGACGTACCTGATCAGCGCCTCTCTTGGCCCCGTCTCGCGGCGCTCGCGTTCCTCCCTCGACGAGTACATGGACGCGTGGGCGGCGAAGGGAGCCCCGGATCACGTCTGGTTCGAGGATGTCTTCCCGCGCATGGGGGCGTTGAAGCGTTCGTTCTCGGCGCTCGCGGGCTGCGATCCCGACGAGGTGGCGATCACCACCAATATCTCGATCGCGCTCTCCACGATCGCGTCGTGCCTCGATCTGTCCGGAGAGCGGCGGACCGTGATCCTGTCCGAGCTCGACTTCCCCACCGACGGCCACGTGTGGATCGCGTGGGCTCGGAAGACCGGCGCCGAGATCCGGTGGCTCCGGAGCCCCGACGGTCTGACGATCCCGTTGGAGGAGTACGACCGGGCCATCGACGAACGCACCGCGCTGGTGATGGTCAACCGGGTCCTCTACCGGTCGAGCGCGATCGTCGACGCGAAAGCGGTGTGCGCGATCGCGCGCGAGCGAGGCGCCCTCTCGTTCCTCGACGACTATCACGGTTTGGGGATCGTGCCGCTCGACCTCCACGACCTGGGGTGCGACCTCTACACGGCCGGCGTGCTCAAATGGATGCTCGGCGGTCCGGGCCTCGTGTTCCTGTACGCGCGGAGGGACTTGCTGCCGTCCCTCGAGCCCGCGCTGACCGGCTGGTTCGCGCAGCGAGAGCCGTTCGCCTTCGACACCGAGCACCTGAACTATCACCCCACGGCCCGACGTCTCGAGCACGGCACACCGCCGGCCCCGGTCTTCTTCATCGCCCAGGGCGGGATCGACATCATCTCCGAGGTCGGACCGGCGACGATCCGCGCCCGACAGGGCGAGCTCACGGATCGTCTGATCGCGCGCGCGGACGAAGAAGGGCTCGAGGTCCGCACACCTCGGGACCGCGACCTCCGAGGAGGCGTCGTCAACGTCAAGGTGGGGCCGGAGGCCGAGGAGATCTGCCACGAGCTGCTCGCCCGCGACGTCTGCACGGACTTCCGGGGCGACGGGCTGCGGATCAGCCCCCACTTCTTCAACCCGGAGGAGGACATCGACCGCTGCTTCGAGGAGCTCCGGCAGCTCGTGTGATGGTCAGCGAACGAGGACCGGGACTCGCTGCACCATGTTGTTCATGAACCCGCCGTAGTTCCACGGCGGGTCGATCGGCTGGACGTTGTCGGCGTCGTCGGTGGCCCGGACGAGGAGTTCTCGCGCGCCCGGCCGGGCATCCCAGTCGAAGGACCACGAACGCCACGACGAGGGCGACTCGGGTTTCGGACCCAGCTCCGTGTCGGCCCACGTCTCGCCGCCGTCGACGCTCACCTCGACCCGGTCGATGTGTCCCCACCCGGACCAGGCGCGGCCGATCAGCTCACGCATGCCCGCCTCGACGAACCGCTGTCGCGCCGGGAAGTCGCTGAATCCCGGCGGCATCATGAGCGCTCGCACGGCCTTCCTCGTCACGCGCTCGCCCGGGCCGTCCTGCTCCTGGCGGAGCTGATACGCGGAGAGCTGGAAGCCGTCGAACGGCTCGGCCACGGCCATGATGCGTCGGAGCCATTTGACGCTGCACATCCCGTACCACTCGGGCACGAGCAGGCGGACCGGGTAGCCGTGCTGCGGTGGGAGCGGCTGGCCGTTGATCTCGTACGCGAGCAGGACGTCGTCGCGCACGATGTCGGCCACCGAGAAGGCCCACTGGTAGTCCTGCTCGACGTCTCCTTGAATCCCGTGGTCGGCGCCGGTGAAGACGAGCTCGACGGCCTCGGGGCGCAGGCCGGCGTCCTCGAGGATCGGTGGGAGCGGCGTCCCCGTCCACTCGGCGTTGCCGACCGCCTCGAGGAGCCACGGCTGGCTCTCGGCCCGCGGGGGCATCAGTGCCCGCCCGTTGCCGGCGCACTCCATCGTCACGGAACGTGTGACGGCCGGCCGGGAGCGGACGTCGTCCATCGACAGCGTCAAGGGACGATCGACGAGGCCGTCGACGTCCACCGTCCACGTCGTCTCGTCGGCCGCCGGGATGTCGAAGTGGATCACGAGGTAATGCATCCCGATCGGTGTGACGTCGTACCGCAGGCCCTCGAGCTGCATCCCGTGGTTCCGCGCGGTCTGGCCGAGCTCCTGCTGCGTCACCCCCTGGAACGTGGTGTCGGTCATCGCACCACGCATCGTGCCACAGGGCTGCGAGCGGGTCAGCCCCCGGCGACGACCCGGCCGGCCCGGACCACGAGGCGAACGTCGTCCAGCGCGCGGAGATCCTCGAGCGGGCTGGTCCCCAGGACGATCAGGTCCGCCGGCGCGTCGAGCGCCAGCGGCGCCCGGATCATCGCCTCGAGGACCTCCTCGGGCTCGAGGCCAGCCTCCGCGAGGAGCAACGCCTCGCGCGTGTGGATCCCGGGAGGGATCGCGCCGTTCCCGAGGTCCGTGCCGTACGCGATCGCTCCTCCCGCCACGTGGAAGCGCCGGAGGTTGTCGAGCGCCGTCCGGATCTCCGGCGTGTCGCGCCCGAAGCTCAAGATGTCGAGGGTCGAGACGATCCGCAGCTGTGTCGCGGCAGCCTGGATCACCTCGTCGCTCAGGCGGGTCCACGGGGTGTGCGCCAGCTCGTCGACACCCGCGCCGAGCGCTCGCTCCACCTGCCCTCGCCCCTGCGCGTGGGCCGTCACGGGCAGTTCGTTCGCATGCGCGGCGTCGCAGATCGCCGACAGCTCCGCGTCGGACGGGGTCGGACCCGCCTCGGCGTTCAGGGAGACCTTGATCGCGGCCGCACCGAGCCGGGCGAGCTCGTCGACGGCGGCCGTGGCGTCGTCGGCGCCCTTCACCTCGCGACCGGTCCCGGGCGGCGCCCACGGCGCCTGGGTCGGGTACCCGCCGGGCGAGGTGAGCATCGGTCCGGCGGCCCGGATCAAGGGTCCCTCGAACGACGGCATCTCCGACGCGTCCGCGAGCGCGAAGATCCGTTCGACCGGCCAGGCGAGGTCGCGGACCGCCGTGACGCCCCCGGCGAGCACCGAAGCGGGGTCCGACAGCTCGATGTGGACGTGGCGGTCCGCGACCGCCGGCATCACGAAGCCTTCCGCCCTGATCTCCTGGTCGGCTCCGTCGATGTCGGTGGCGCCCCCGGCGTGAGTGAGGGAGCCTCCCTCGCAGACGATCTGGGCCTGTTCGAGGTATCCGCCCGGCCCCAGCCACCCGGCGGGGGCGCGGACGGAGAGCCGGTTCACGCGCCGACCCCGGCGGCGCGCATGGCCTTGAGCTCCTTGCGGAGGTCGACCACCTCGTCGCGCAGCCGAGCGGCGTACTCGAAACGCAGGTCCTTCGCCGCCTGATGCATCTCCTCCTCCAGCTCGAGGAGGAGGCGCTCCAGCTCCTCCTGGGGCATCTCGGGCCGGGGGGCGCGACGTCGCCGTTCCTTGCGGGGCGACGTCGCCCGCTTGGCCGGATCCTCCTCGATCGAGAGCAGGATGTCGTGCACGCGCCGCCGGATCGTCTGTGGATCGATGCCGTGCTCGAGGTTGTACGCCTCCTGGATCATCCGGCGGCGCTGCGTCTCGCTGATCGCGGTCTTCATCGAGTCCGTGACCGCGTCCGCATACATCAGGACCTTCCCGTCGACGTTGCGGGCCGCGCGTCCGATCGTCTGGATCAACGAGGTGTCGGACCGGAGGAATCCCTCCTTGTCGGCGTCGAGGATCGCGACGAGCGACACCTCGGGCAGGTCGAGCCCCTCCCGGAGCAGGTTGATCCCGACGAGCACGTCGAACTCACCGAGTCGGAGGTCGCGGACGATCTCGATCCGCTGGATCGTGTCGACCTCGGAGTGGAGGTAGCGGACGCGGATCCCCATCTCGATCAGGTAGTCCGTGAGGTCTTCCGCCATCTTCTTGGTGAGCGTGGTCACGAGCACCCGCTGCTCGGCCTCGGCTCGCCGGCGGATCTCCTCGATCAGGTCGTCGACCTGGCCCTTGGTGGGCCGGATCTCGACCTCGGGGTCGATCAGGCCCGTGGGTCGGACGATCTGCTCCACGATGCGCTGGGAGTGGCGCAGCTCCCACGGGCCCGGGGTGGCCGACATGTAGACGGCCTGCCGCACCCGCTCTTGGAACTCCTCGAAGCGGAGGGGCCGGTTGTCGATCGCGCTGGGCAGCCGGAATCCGAAGTCGACGAGCGTGGACTTGCGGGACAGGTCGCCCTCGTACATGCCGTGGAGCTGGGGCACCGTCACGTGCGACTCGTCGATCACGACGAGGTAGTCGTCGGGGAAGTAGTCGAGGAGCGTGAACGGGGCGGTCCCCGCGTCGCGGCCGTCGATGTGCCGCGAGTAGTTCTCGATGCCGGAGCAGAAGCCCACCTCGCGGAGCATCTCGAGGTCGTAGGTGGTGCGCATCCGGAGGCGCTCCGCTTCGAGCAGCTTGCTCTGCGATTCCAGCTCGGCGAGCCGCTCGTGCAGCTCCTCCTCGATCGTCACGAGGGCGTGCTGCATGCGCTCGTCGCTCGCGACGTAGTGGGAGGCGGGGAACGTGGTGAGGTCCGTGATCTGATCGGTGAGGAGCTCCCCGGTGAGCGGGTCGAAGCGGTTGATCCGCTCGATCGTGTCGCCCCACCACTCGATCCGGTACCCGACCTGTTCGTAGCTCGGGAAGACCTCGAGGGAGTCGCCCTGGACGCGGAACGTGCCGCGCGCCCGGCTCACGTTGTTCCGCTGGTACTGGATGTCGACGAGCCGCTGCATCGCGAACTCCATCGGGAGGTCGGTGCCGCGGACCGTGCGGAGGATCTGCCCCTCGTACTGCTCGGGGGAGCCGAGCCCGTAGATGCACGAGACGCTCGCCACGATCAGGACGTCGCGACGCGACAGGAGGGCGGCCGTGGCCGAGTGGCGCAGCCGTTCGATCTCGTCGTTCACCGACGAGTCCTTCTCGATGTACGTGTCGGTCTGCGGGACGTAGGCCTCGGGCTGGTAGTAGTCGTAATAGCTCACGAAGTACTCGACCGCGTTCTCCGGGAAGACCTCCCGGAACTCGTTCGCGAGCTGGGCGGCGAGGGACTTGTTGGGCGCGATCACCAGCGTGGGGCGCTGGACCCGCTCCACGAGGTGCGCGACCGTGAACGTCTTGCCGGTGCCGGTGGCGCCGAGGAGGGTGACGTGCCCCTCCCCCGCTCGGATGCCCTGCTCCAGCTGTTCGATCGCCTCGGGCTGGTCGCCGGCCGGACGGAACTCGGACGTGATCTTGAAGGGGGGCATCGCCCGGTCAGTCTAGGGCGGCTCGGCGACGAGGCCGGCTGCCGCCCTCACATGCGACCGGCGGCGATGATCCGGTCGAGGAACCGGCGGGTCGCCGCCTCCCGAGGCTCCGAGAACATCTGCTCCGGCGGTCCCTGCTCGAGGATCCTGCCCTGGTCCAGGAACGCCACCCGGTTCGTGACGTCGCGAGCGAATCCCATCTCGTGCGTGGCGATCACCATCGTCATGCCGGCGACCGCCAGCTCCCGGATCACATCGAGCACCTCGGCGACGAGGACCGGGTCGAGGGCGCTGGTCACCTCGTCGAGGAGGAGGAGATCCGGGCCCATCGCGAGCGCCCGCACGATGGCCACCCGTTGCTGTTGGCCGCCGGACAGCCGATCGGGGTAGTCGTCTCGCTTGTCGCCCAGCCCGAACCGCTCGAGGAGCTCCATCCCGCGGTCATGAGCGTCCGGCTCCCCCAGCCCGAGCACCCTCACCGGCGCGAGGGTGATGTTGCGGAGGACGCTCATGTGCGGGAAGAGGTTGAACGACTGGAAGACGATCGCGATCCGGCGGCGGATCCGGTTCACGTCGGCGTCGGATGCCGTGATCTCGACCCCTTCCACCCAGATCCGTCCCCGGTCGACCGGCTCCAGGAGATCGAGACACCGGAGGAACGTCGACTTGCCGGAGCCGCTCGCTCCGATCAGGCCCACGACCTCGTGATCGTTGACCGTCAGGTCGATGCCACGCAGCACCTCGAGGCTCCCGAACGACTTGTGGAGCCCTTCCACACGGACGGCCTCGGCCACGCGGACGGCCTCGGTCACGCGACACCACCAGCCTGGCGGCGACGCCGGTCCCTCGCGACGAGCCAGTCGATCACGCGCGCGAGCGGGATCGTGATCAGGACGAAGTACATCGCCGTCGCGAGGAACGGGGTGAAGTTGAACGTGGCCGAGCTGTCGATCTGTCCCTGGCGGAACGCCTCGATCACGCCGACCAGCGCGACGAGGGCGGTGTCCTTCTGCAACCCGAGGAAGTCGTTCAGCAACGGCGGGATGATGCGCCGGACGGCCTGGGGAAGGACCACGTACCGCGTCGACTGCCATCGGGTGAGGCCGAGGGACCGCGCGGCGGCGACCTGGCTCTCGTGCACCGACTCGATCCCCGCTCGATACACCTCCGCGACGTAGGCGGTGTAGACCAGCACCAGCGAGACGACGGCCCAGAAGAAGGGCGACTTCGGGATCCCCTGGATCTGCAGCGCCGGAGCGCCGAGGCCCAGCGTGTAGATCACCAGGACGGTCGGGATCCCGCGGAAGAGGTCCGTGTAGGCGGCGGCGAGGAACCGGATCGGGAAGAACACGGGGCCGGGCAGGCTTCGCAGGACGGCCACGCCCAGCGCGAAGACGAGCACGAAGGCCTCCGCGATCAAGAAGAGCTGGATGTTGACGAGGAAGGCGCGGCCGATCCCGGGGACGGAGTCCCGGAACTCCTGCCAGTTCAGGAACTTGAAGCTGAACTCCTCCCACCCGGGTGAGCTCACGGCGACGAGCACGAGGGCCGTGAAGAACACAGCGGTGCTGAGGAGCGCGACGACCACCGCCCGGCGGCCTTGGATCCGCGTGCCCCCGCCGAGGATCCGGGACCGGCCGTCGCCGGACGGGATCGGCTCGGGCGTCAGGGGCGCTCCCGGGGGCGTCGTGCTCATGGTCTGAGCCGCCTCGCGGTGATCGCTACTCCAGGACGGGGTACGTGAAGACGGCGAGCCATTCGTCCTCGAGGGCCTGGAGCGTCCCGTCCTCCTCGAGGGCGGCGATCGCGAGGTCGACGCACTCGACGAGGGGGTTGTCCAGCTCGAAGACCAGACCGAAGTGCTCGCCCTGCTCGGGGAACTGGCCGACGACGACGCCGTTCTCCGCCTGGCCGATCAGGACGTTCACGTACGCGGTCGGGGTGTCCACGACGTAGCCGTCGATCTGCCCGTTGTTCAGCGCCTGGATCACGTCCACGGAGCGATCGAACACCCGGGGCTGCCGATCCGGGGCGATGACCTCCGTGATCAGGTCGAGGCTCGTCGTCCCGATCTGGACGCCGAGCCGGTACTGCTTGAGCTCGTCGAGGGTCGTCGCGTCGGCGATCGGGGTGCCCTCGTTGGCCACGAGCGCCTGGCTCACGTCGTAGTAGCCGGTGCTGAACGTCGCGCCGCCCTCACGCTCGGGCGTGACCGACACCTGGTTGATGTCAAAGTCGAACTCCTTGGGGCCCGGGGCGTACGCGTTGTTGAACGGCACGACCGTCCAGGTGACCTGATCGTCGCTGAAGCCGAGCTGCTCGGCGACCGCGTAGGCGACGGCCGACTCGTAGCCCTCGCCGCTGTAGGGGTTCCCGGTCCCCTCGTCGGGCACGCCTTCCCAGGCGCCCTCCTCACCGGTGCCCGCGACCCAGGGCTGGAACGCCGGGACATCGGTGCCGACCGTGAGGGTGCCCTCCTCGAAGAAGTCGGCTGCGTGGGTCTCCGCGCACGTGGCGGCGGTCTGCTCCTCGGCCGGCGACTCCGTGGGCGTGGGATCGGCGGCGGGGGGCGTGTCCTCCGAGCACCCGACCACGAGCAACGAGGTCGCCGCCAGCGCCAGGATCCATTTCCGCATCGAGACCACCCCTCGCTCCGCCCGGCCCAGGAAGCGCGGAGCCTAGCACAGGGCCCTATCGCCGCGGCTCCCAGCTGAAGAACCGGGCGGCTACGAGCAGCCCGGCGATGCCCCAGGCCGCCACGATCGCGACGTCGAGCCATTCGAAGGGGAAGACCCGACCGGCCGGCGACTCCAGGTTCCCGAGGAACCCGGCGCGCATCGCGTCCGCGAAGTGCTTCACGGGGAAGATGTCGCTCGCCGTGGTCATCCACGCCGGAGCATCGTCGCCCAGCGGGATGAAGATCCCCGAGAGGAACAAGAGCGGGAGGATCGCCGCGTTCACGATCGGCGGCGCGGCGTCGGCGTTCGGGATCACCGCCGTCAACGCGAGCGCCAAGGCGGCGAACGAGAGCGACCCGACGAGGAACGTCGCGATGAACTCCAGGAGGGGGATGCCGGTCGGCAGCGGGGAGTCGTAGGCCACCATCCCGAACAGGAGGGTGATGGCTACGAGGATCAAACCAACCACCATCGCGTGGAGCACCCGAGCGCCCATGTAGGCCCCGGCCGGCAAGGGCGTCCCGCGCAACCGCTTCAGGATGCCAGCATCGCGATTGAACGTGGTCCCGATCGCGATATTGGTGAAGCATGCGGAGATCACCCCGAACGCGGCCATCGCACCCACGAAGTACGTTGACGTGTCGAGCTCCACGCCGCCGATCGGGGTTTGGCCGCCGCCCAGGAGCGACGTGAAGATCACGAGGAACATCAACGGGAAGGCGAACGTGAAGAACGCTGAGGCCGGGTTCCTCCAGAACGCCTTGTTCGTGAACCGGAACTGGCGGAGCACCTGACCCCCGGCGCTCATTCCTTCCCCTCCACGCCCCCGGTCAGCTCGACGTAGACGTCCTCGAGCGTCGGTTGCGAGACCTCGAAGGAATCGAAGGAGAAGCCGTGCTCGAGGGCCCAACCGGTCACCTCGCCGGCCGTGCGCGTGGCATCGTCGGTCTGCAGGATGAAGCGACCTTCGGGACCAGGCACCTGTCCCCAATCGGGTGGCATGGGCGATCCCGCCGGGAGCCGGAAGCTCACCTTCGTCTTCATGCGGTCCCTTCCGGCGAGCGAGGAAGGGGTTCCCTCCGCCACGATCTCACCCTTCGCGATCACGGCCACGCGGTTCGCGAGGTATTGCGCCTCGTCCATGAAGTGGGTCGTGAGGAAGATCGTCTTCCCGATGTCCGTCAGGTTCTTGACGATGCCCCAGGCGTTGCGCCGCGCGTTCGGATCGAAGCCGGTTGTCGGCTCATCGAGGAACAGAAGCTCGGGATCACCGGCGAGCGCGACGGCGACGTCAAGGCGTCGTTGCTGGCCGCCCGACAGCTTGTTCACGCGGGTCGTCCGCTTCTCGGCGAGGCCGACGAGATCGATGACTTCATCCAACTCGCGCGGCGATGGGTAGAACCCGGCGTACAGCTCCACGGTCTCTCGGACCGTGAGGTAGGGGTCCACCCCCGTGGACTGGAGGACGATCCCGATCCGTCGTCGCATCTCACTGCCACCGGTCGCCGGGTCGTACCCCAGTACGGATGCCTCACCGCTCGTCCGAGTCCGATAGCCCTCGAGGATCTCGACGGTCGTCGTCTTGCCGGCTCCGTTGGGGCCGAGCAGGGCGAAGACCTCTCCTCGGTCGACGTGAAGGTCGACACCCTGGACGGCTCCCACGTCGCCGTAGGACTTGCGGAGGCCACGGACATCGATCACGCGCTCGGTCATCGCGCCCGAGGGTAACGCCGGCGAGGCGTGTCGGAGCTCAGAGCGGCTTCCGCCCGGAGAACCCCGACCGTTCGGCGTGGAACCATCCCACCCGATCCTCGCCGAGCCGCCAGCAGAGGAACACCCGCTCGCCGTCCCGGTCCGCGGGGAAGTCGACGAGCCCGGTGTCGGGGTCCCGCAGGAGGATCCCCCGGTCGGCGAGCCACAGGAGCTCCCCTTTGAGCGTCTGTTGCGCCCGGAACCAGTCGCTGCCTTCGATCCCTCCCCCGTCGATCTCGACGGCGGACGAGATCCGCTCGCTGGTGTCGATCAGCCGTTGCCGCGCCTCACGCAGCTGGGGCAGCCGGCGCCTCAGCTCGTCCAGCTCGGCGTCCGCCTCATCGGCGGAGAAGCGTCGCTCCTCCGTCACGCGGCTGCTCCGAGCATCCCGGGCAGGTCTCGGAGGTCCGTGATGCGCGCGCCGTCATGGTCGGGGAACCGGTCCCGACGGTCGACGAGGACGGGGAACATCCCGAGCGCGGCCGGGGGATCCACGTCGAACTCCGGGTTGTCACCGACGTACGCGGCCTCCTCCGGGGCGACCGATGCCCGCTCGAGCGCGAGCCGGAAGATCCGCTCATCCGGCTTCTCGATGCCCTCGATCCCGGAGATCACGCGCACCGGGAACGTCTCGATCAGGTCGTGCACGCCGAACCAGTCCTCGAGCCAGGCCTCGAAGTTCGAGACGATCCCGAGGGCGAGGCCGGCGTCGCGCAAGGCCGCGATCGTGGGACGGACGTCGTCGAACAGGACGTAGTGCTCCAGTCGCGTGAACTCCCGATGGAGCGTCCCGGCGAGCCCGTCCGTCTCGGCGACGCCGAGCTCCGCGAGCATCCGGTCGTATACGGAGGTCCAGAACGCGCGGGAGCGCTCGGGCGTCGTGGTCCAGAGCGACCGGTCACGCGCCGCCTCGGAGAACCGGGCGTAGACGTGCGCCGATGCCGCCAGCACGTCGTCGAGGGATCGGGCGTGACCGGCACCGTCGAGCACGGTCACGAAGAGCTCCGCGAAGGACGGGTCGACGTGCACGAGCGTCTCCCCCACGTCGAAGAACACCGCCCGGAACCGCACGTCCTGAGGATAGCCGCGCTTCACGAGCCGGCGCGGGCGAGGAGGTCCCGCCAGAGCCGTTCGACCTGTTGGTCGAGCTCGGGGAGCGATCCGTCGTTGTCGACCAGAACGTCCGCGACCTCCACGCGCTGCTCGTCGGTCGCCTGCGCGGCCATCCGCTCCCGCACGTCGTCGGGCGACAGGCCGCGCTCGGAGGCCACACGGGACATGCGCAGGTGCGGCGAGGTCGTGACGACGACCACGACGTCGAAGGCGGGCGAGAGCCCGAGCTCGACCAGCAGCGGTGTGACGTAGACGACGATCCGGTCGGTGGCGCGATACGCGTCGACCTGCTCCCCGAACCGGCGCGCGACCTCCGGATGCACGATCGCCTCGAGCGACGCCTTCTCGGCGTGGTCGGCGAAGATCCGCCGCGCGAGGGCCGGTCGATCGAGGTCCCCCTCCGGCGTCACCACGTCCGGTCCGAACGCGTCGACGACGCGCTCGAACCCCGGTGTGCCCTTCGCCACCGCCTCGCGGGCGAGCTGGTCGGCGTCCACCACGACGGCGCCCCGTCGCTCGAGCAGGCGGGCGACCGTCGATTTCCCGGAGCCGATGCCGCCGGTCAGCCCGACGAGGAGCAACCCCGCCCCCCTACTCGGATCTGCCCTCCCGACGCTTCAGGTCCTCGAGGATCGCCTCGAGCGAGACCTCCTGGTCGGTGGCGGCGGCCGCCTCGTCGGCGGGCGCCTCGTCGGTGGCGGGCGTCTCGTCGGCAGGCGGCTCCGGAGGGACGTCCGGCGCCGCGACCACTGACTCGGGAACGGCCTCGGACTCGGGAACGGCCTCGGGCTCCGGCTGCTCCTCCGAGACCGGTTCGACCGGGGCGGTCTCGGCCGGCCGGGGCGCGGGTGCGGGCGCGTCCACCTCCGCTTCCGCGACGGCGTCGAGCACTTCCTGCGGGATCTGGACCGTCTGGACGAGCTGCTCCGCCGGGGTCCGATCCGCCTCGGGTTCCACCTCGATCTCGGTCTTCTTGGCGGGGGCGGGCGACGTCACCTGGCGCATGGACAGGCTCACGCGACGACGGGACACATCCACGTCGACGACCTTCACCTGCACCTCCTGGCCGACGGAGAGCACGGACTCCGGTGTGTCGATGTGCTCGTGCGAGACCTCCGAGATGTGCACGAGTCCCTCGATGCCCTGCGCCACGCGGACGAAGGCCCCGAACGGGACGAGCTTGGTCACCTGGCCGGGGATCACCTCGCCGGCCTTGTACTTGCGCTCGAACTCCTTCCAGGGGTCCTCCTGCGTCGCTTTCAGCGACAGGGAGACGCGCTCGCGCTCCAGGTCGACGTCGAGGACCTCCACCTCGACCTCCTCGCCGACGGTCACGACCTCGCTGGGGTGGTCGACGTGCTTCCAGGAGAGCTCGGAGACGTGCACGAGGCCGTCAACGCCGCCGAGGTCGACGAACGCGCCGAAGTTGACGATCGACGAGACGGTGCCCTTGCGCCGCTCGTTCTTCTGGAGGTTCTCGAGGAACTTCTTCCGCCCTTCGGACTGCGACTCCTCGAGGAACGCCCGGCGGGAAAGGACCACGTTGTTGCGGTTCCGGTCGAGCTCGATGATCTTGCACTCGAGCTCCGTGCCGATGTACGGCTGCAGGTCGCGGACGCGCCGGAGATCGACGAGCGAGGCGGGCAAGAAGCCGCGCAGCCCGATGTCCAGGATCAGGCCACCCTTCACGACCTCGATCACCGGGCCCTTGATCGTCTGGCCCGAGGTCATCGTCTCCTCGATCCGGCCCCAGGCACGCTCGTCCTGCGCGCGCTTCTTGGACAGGATCAGGCGGCCTTCCTTGTCCTCCTTCTGCAGGACGAGGGCCTCGATCCGGTCCCCGACCTTCACGACCTCGTTCGGGTCGACGTCGTGGCGGATCGACAACTCCTTCGAAGGGATCACGCCCTCGGACTTGTAGCCGATGTCGAGGAGGATCTCGTCGCGGTCGATCTTGACGACCACGCCCTCCATGATGTCGCCGTCCTTGAAGTCGCGGAGCGACGCCTCCATCGCCTGGATGAGCTCCTCGGGGGTGTAGTCCTCGCCCGCGGGCTCGGGGGTGGCGACGACCGGCGGTGCCTCCGCGGGCGAGGTCGTCGCCGGGTCCATGTCGTCGGCGGCCGTCGGTTCGGACGCCGCCGCGCCTGCGACCGGGTCCGTCGTCTCGGGGGTTCCTTCCGTGGTGGTCTCTGTTTCACGCATGCGGTGGATCTCCATTCTGGCACGGCGGGCTCACCGCATCGCGGGTTGGGATTTGCGACGCGGCACACGAGCGATCCGCTTGTCGAAGGCAGCGTAGGTGAGCAGCGCAAACGCCGTCAATCGATGGTGCCCGGGAGGAGCACGGATCCGTCCCCCACCCCAGCGGGGTCAGTGGCCTTCGGGGGCCGCCTCCGACCAGTTCGCGCCGAGACCGACGTCGGCCCGCAGATCCACGACGAGCTCCACCGCGTGCTCCATCCGATCGCGGATCAGGTCGACGGCCTCCTCGGCATGGTCCTTGGCCACCTCGAAGACGAGCTCGTCATGGACGGTGAGCAGCATGTGGCAGTCGAGCTCGGGGCGCTCGCGGAGCGCCCGGTCCACGGCGATCATCCCCACCTTGAACACGTCGGACGCGCTCCCCTGGATCGGGGCGTTCAGGGCCTGCCGTCGGCCGAGATCGCGGACGCGCGGATTGGCCGCCTGCAGCTCCGGGATGTACCGCCGCCGGCCGAGGAGGGTCTCGGTGAACCCCTCCACCGTCGCCCGGTCCACCTGGTTCTGGAGGTACGTCTTGATCGCCGGGAACCCCTCGAAGTAGGCATCGATGAACTCCTGTGCCTCGTCCGCGGTGATGCCCAGGCGGGTCGCGAGCCCCCAGGCGTTCATGCCGTAGGCGAGCCCGTAGTTCACAGCCTTCGCCCGTCGGCGCATCTCGCCGTCGACGTGCTCCGGCGGCAGGTCGAACACGGTCGCCGCCGTGGCGGCGTGGATGTCGAGCCCGGAGTCGAACGCCTCCCGAAGCCCGGCGTCCTCGGACAGATGCGCGAGGATGCGGAGCTCGATCTGGGAGTAGTCCGCGACCAGCAGGACCTGGTCGTCGGCGCCCGGGATGAACGCGCGGCGGATCTGCCGCCCGAGGTCGGACCGGATCGGGATGTTCTGCAGGTTCGGGTTCGAGGACGACAGCCGGCCGGTGGCCGCGACGGTCTGGTTGAACGAGGTGTGGAGGCGCCCGTCGGTGGGGTCGACGAGCCGCGGCAGGGCCTCCAGGTAGGTGGAGTTCAGCTTGTCGAGCTCGCGCCAGGACAGGAGCGCGTCCACGATCGGATGGGCGTCGCGCAGCTTCTCGAGCACGCTGGCGTCCGTGGAGAGCTCGCCCTTGGGCGTGCGCTTGCCGGGCTGGAGGCCGAGCTGCTCGTAGAGGATCGCCCGGAGCTGCGGCGGCGAGTTCAGGTTGAACTCCTGGCCGGCGTGCCGGAAGACCTCCGCGTGAAGGGTGGCCATCCGGTCACGCACGGACCCGCCCATCTCCTCGAGGTACGGGACGTCGAGCCGGACGCCGCGAGCCTCCATCCGGGCCAGGACGGAGGCGAGCGGCAGCTCCACGTCCTCGAGGAGCGGTCGGAGGCTCTGGCGGTCGATCTGCTCCTCCAGGACGGGAGCGAGGAGCGAGACCGCGGCCGCCTCGGAGGCCACCCGCCGCCAGGGGTCCTCGGTGAACAGCTGGCCCTCGGCGTCCTCCTCACCGGCGCCGAAGAGATCGGTGCCGAGGTAGCGCTCGCAGAGGGTGGCGAGCGGATAGTCGGCGGTGCCGGGGTCCAGGAGGTAGCCGGCGAGCATCGTGTCGAACGCCACGCCTTCGAGGATCGCGCCGGCGCGCAGCGTGACCCGTTCCAGGGCCTTCGCGTCGTGCGTCCACTTGGCGGTGCCCGGGTCGGCGAGCCGCTCGGCGACCGGTCCCGGCTCCTCGAGGTCCGCGTAGGCCGCCTGCGCACCGCCCGCGGACGCCGCGAGCCCGACGAGGACGTCCCCTTCCTCGTGGATCGCCACGCCGACGGGGCCGTCGGCGAGCAGGCCGGCGAGCTCGTGCGGCGCCACCCGGCGCAGGTCGAGCTCGGCGACCTCCACCTTCGGCTTCACCTCCCGGGCGAGCTCCATCAGCCGGTCGAACAGGCTGCGGAACTCGAGAGAGGTGAACAGGCGTCGCACCTCCTCGACGTCCCACTCGCCCATCAGGGCGTCCCCCGGCTCGATGTCGAGATCCACGTCGGTCACGATGCGTGCGAGGTTCTTGTTCAGGGCGAGCCGCTCGCCGGCGGCCTCGATGTTGTCCTTCAGCCTCCCCTTCAGCTCGCCGGTGCGGGCGAGGAGCTCCTCCACCGAGCCGAACTCCTGGACCAGCTTCGTCGCCGTCTTCTCCCCCACACCGGGCACCCCCGGGATGTTGTCCGACGTGTCGCCCTTGAGGGCCACGTACTCGAGGTACTTCGAAGGGGGCAGCCCGAACCGCGCTTCGACCGCCGCCTCGTCCATCAGGGCGATGTCCGAGATGCCGCGGCGGTTGAACAGCACCCGGATATCCGGCCGGACCAGCTGGAAGAAGTCGCGATCGGCGGTGACGATCGTGGCCTCGATGCCCTGCTCCGCCGCTCGGACGGCGAGCGTGCCGATCGCGTCGTCCGCCTCGTGGTCGGTCACGAGCAGCATCGGGATCCGGAGCGACGTCACGACCTCCTGGATCAGGCCCAGCTGCGGCCGGAAGTCCTCCGGCGTCTCCCGGCGCCCGGCCTTGTAGTCGGCGTCCATCGCCAGGCGTGCGGTGGGCTTGCCGACGTCGAAGGCCACCGCGATCAGATCCGGCTGTTCCTCCGCGAGGAGCTTGATCAGCATCGAGGTGAACCCGTAGACGGCGTTGGTCACCTGGCCGGTCGTGGTGGCCAGGGTGCTGGGGAGGGCGAAGAACGCGCGGTAGGCGAGCGAATGTCCGTCGAGGATGAAGAGACGGCGGGGCGGAGGGGACGTCGCGTCGGTCGAGGGGGGCGCCACGGTGCCCATGGTAACCGGGGCCCCCGACGCCCCGGACGGCGCACAGATCCTCGAGATGGTTCGCTACCGAATCAGATTGACGTGAATCCGACCCCGTCGCTAGGATTCACCTCGTTCGGGCTCCTTCGTGAAGTGGTACGACCGACGGGAGGGAAGCAGAAGCATGGGAGCGTCATTCGTGATCGCCCTTCGCGAGGGCATCGAAGCAGCGCTGATCGTCTCCATCATCCTGGCGTACCTGAAGCAGCTCGGGGCGACCGATCGCGCCCGTCTCGTGTGGTGGGGCGCCGCGCTCGCCGTCCTCTTGTCCGCCGCGGTCGGCACCGCGATCTTCATCGCCGGCGCCGAGTTCGAAGGCACGACGGAGCAGGTCTTCGAGGGCCTGGTCACGCTCGCGGCCGTCGGCGTCCTGACGTGGATGATCTTCTGGATGCGTCGGCAGGGCGCGCGGATCAAGTCGGAGCTGCAGGAGAAGGTCGACTCCGCGCTCGTCGCGGGCGGGCTCGCACTGGCCGGGCTCGCGTTCTTCGCCGTCCTCCGCGAAGGGATCGAGACCGCGCTGTTCCTCTTCGCCGCCGCGAAGGGAACGGCGGTCGAAGGAACCGCGATCGCGCCGGCCACACAGGTCACCGGAGCGGTCCTGGGGCTCGCCCTCGCGATCGTCCTGGGCGTGCTCCTGTACCGCGGCGGCATCCGCATGAACCTCCGTTCCTTCTTCCGCGTGACCGGCATGCTCCTGATCGTCGTGGCCGCCGGGCTGTTCGCCTATTCGCTCCACGAGCTGCAGGAGGCGGGCTGGCTGCCGTTCCTCGGAGCGCACGCGTACGACCTGTCCGCGAGCCTGCCGGACGACGAAGGCGCCGGTGCGATCCTGCGCGGGCTGGTGGGCTACAACGCGGACCCGACCTGGCTCGAGGTCGCGGGCTGGGCCGCGTACCTCGTGGTCGTCGGCGCGCTGTTCCTTCGCGGGCCGAAGGCACTCGGGGCGAAGTCTCGACTCGAACCCGAGACTTCGGTCGCCGCCACTTCTCACGTCGAAACCGACGCACCGCGCTGATCCGAGACATGCAGGTGGATGTTCATGTCACTCTTCTTGCGGGGCCGCGACCTGCACCGTTGAACCGTGGTCCCTGCCGGGCAAGCGCTCTCGCGGCCTCCCCGGCGGGTTGACATCCCTCAACCTCCTGTTTACAGTCCGCCACGGTTCTCGACGGGACGCGAGCCACGATCGGTTCCGACCGATCGGGGTGGCGGTTCGGAGAGACCGACCGTAACGGGCCGCGTCACCGGGAAGCGGCGCTCGCGTATGGGGAAGGCGTGAGCGCTTCGGATCGGGGGCGCGGCTCGTTGCCGTTCCGGGCTTCACAGGACCGCGTCGAGGAAGCGGCGCGTTTCGGAGAAGCGGGTCTCGTCGAAGATCTGGCTCGGCGTGCCTTCCTCGAGGATCCTGCCTTCGTGGAAGAAGGCCATCCGGCTCGCCACCTCCCGAGCGAAGCCCATCTCGTGGGTGACGACCATCATCGTCATGTGCATCTCCATCGCGAGCGCCTTCATCACGGCGAGGACCTCTCCGATCAGCTCGGGGTCCAGGGCCGAGGTGGGCTCGTCGAACATCATCACGTCCGGCTCCATCGCCAGGGCCCTCGCGATCGCCACCCGTTGCTGCTGTCCGCCGGAGAGACGGATCGGGTACTCGTCGGCCTTGTCGGCGAGCCCGACCCGCTGCAGGAACGCCATCGCGACGTCGCGCGCGGCCCGCTCCTCCATGCCCTTGACGGTGACCGGCCCTTCCATCACGTTCTGGATCGCGGTCATGTGAGGGAACAGATTGAACTGCTGGAAGACCATCCCGCAGCGCGCTCGGAGGTGCCGGATCTGCTCCCGCTTGGTCCGGATCCGGTGCCCGCCCTCGATGCGGATCCCGGACACCTCGATCGTGCCGCGCGTGGGGTCCTCGAGGAAGTTGATGCAACGGAGCAGCGTGGACTTGCCCGATCCCGACCGGCCGAAGATCACGACCACCTCTCCGGCATCGACCTCCAGGTCGATCCCTTTCAGCACCTCCAGGTGGCCGAAGGACTTGTGGAGGTTCTCGACCCGGACGACGGCGTTGCCGTCGATGCTCGTCACGGCTCCTCCTCGCCCCCGGGAGGGGGGACCTCCGTCCCTCCGGCGTGCGTATGGCCGGCGATGGGCACGTCCTCGGGAGCATCCATGGCGGAGCGGGCGGGGGCGCCGTGCTCCCCCGCCGTCCCCGTGACCATCACCTTGTCCCGGGTGCCTCGGCCGGCGGCGATGGTCCGGACGTACCCGCGGCCGACACGGCGCTCCAGCCGACTCTGGAAGAACGTGAAGATCGCGGTCAGCGCCCAGTAGAGCGCGGCCGCCGTGACCAGCGCCTCCGTCGGCCTGACGTCGGCGTTCCCCAGGAGCTGGGCCCGGCGGAAGAGCTCCATCGACTCGATCGACTGGCCCAGGACCGAGACCAGGGCCGTGTCCTTCATCATCGCGATGAACTCGTTCCCGGTCGGAGGGATCACGACCCGGAAGGCTTGCGGGAGGACCACCCGTCGCATCTTCTGCCGGTAGGTCATGCCGAGGGCGTCGGCAGCCTCGGCCTGGCCGTGGCTCACCGATTGGATGCCCGCCCGGAAGATCTCCGTCATGTACGCCCCGTAGTTGAGGCCGAGGACGAGGATCCCCACCTGGAAGGCGCTCCAGGTGAAGAAGTCGTCGAAGCTCGTCGGGAGGAAGTTCGGGAACTTGTCGAGGAGGTTCTGCGCGGTCCGCGGCATCGCCAGGTAGAAGAGGAACAGCTGGACGATCAACGGGGTGCCGCGGAAGAACGAGGTGTAGAACCCGCTCAACCCGTAGGCGACGGGGTTGCGGGAGAGACGCCCGAGGGCACCGACCAGGGCGAGCACGACCGCGAGGACGATCCCGAAGGCGGCCATCAGGAGGGTGAAGGTCAATCCTCGCGCGATGAAGCCGATGTGCTCTCGGATCCATCCGTTGTCGAATGACGCCGCCCAGAACAGGAAGCCGAGGACGGCGAAGATCGCAGCCCAGACGACGGCGACCTTCACCCGGAACGGAACGTTGGCGCTCGCCAGCGCGAGCCGATCACGGCGACGGTCGTCCGGACCCGGCGAGGACCGGGTCGCCCCGGTCCCCGCGTCGTCCGTCCTCACGGCGATGTCGTCGTCGGTGTTAGACCTTCGTGACGTCGATCCCGTCGTACCACGTCATCGACAGCTCGGAGAGCGTGCCGTCCTCGTGCATGTCGGCCACGATCTGATCCACCTCGTCTTGGAGAGTCGTTCCCTCGAGCTCGGAGGTCTTGTCGAACGCGATCGCGAGCGGCTCCCCGAACACCGGATCACCAACGATCCTCACCGGATTCTCCTCGGCGAACGCCTCAGCGGTGGGCGCCGACGTCATCACGGCGTCGAGGCGGGTGCCGTCGCCCAGCGCCAGGTCCTGGAGCGCCGTCGTGTCCGTGTCGTAGCCGGTCCCCTTCGCGTCATCGATCACGAAGTCGAACTCGAAGCCAGAGATGTTGAGGCTCTTGTCGACGAAGAACTCGTACGTGCACGACGCGCAGAACCCGATCTCCTTGCCGTCGAGGTCCGTCGTGACGTCCGAGGCCGTCGAGTCCTCGTGCACGACAACCACCGCCGGGACGTACGCGTACGGCTCCGTGAAGTCCAGAACCTCCTGACGCTCGTTCGTCGGCGTCATCGAGCCGACGCTCATGTCCCACCGGTCGTTCCACCCACCGGCCGTCAGAACCTCCCAGTCGGGGGTTTCCCACGCCACCTCGACGCCCAGGCGGTTCGCGATCTCCGTCGCCACGTCTATGTCGAAGCCCTCGTACTCGCCCGTCTCGGCGTTCAGCTCCGACTGCGGCGGGTACGCCGGATCGGTCGAGACGCGGATCTCGCCATCGGTGCAGATCTTCGCGAGGAGGTCGCCCGCCTCGGTGTCGTACGTGTCGCAGACGGCGTCTCCGGTGGGCTCCGGGTCGCCGTTCCCCGTGGCCGGTGGGGCATCCTCCCCGCACGCGGCCGCCACCAGCGCCAGGACCCCGAGCAGCAGGACCATCCGTCGGAAGCCGAGCTTCATGTGTCTCCCCCTTGGGTCGATGAACGAGCGTCCCCGAAGCACGCCCTCGGCGGACTATAGGCACGACCGGTCGCGAGGGGCAATGCACTCACGCCAGCGGGGCCGTGGGGGGCTCGGCGGGCATCCAGCGGGAGCCGGCGGCACGCCAGCGCCCTGCCTCCTTCCCCGGTGCCCGTGACCCGTCGGGCTCGAAGGCGTAGACGGTCTCGAGCCCCCGGAACCGCTCCAGCCCGCCGAGCGCCGCGGCGAGCTCTTCCCGGACGTCCCCCTCCGCGTCCACGAGTCCGATCAGGAGCCGACCCGCGTCGTAGGCCTCGACCCCGAACGGGCCGGGCGGCGCCCCGCTCTCCGCCTGGAGGTCGTGCACGAACCGCTGGTGCGTGGGATCGGTCGACAGGGACACGTCCGCGCACGCGCAGACGGTCAGCACCTCCGGCCCCGAGGCCGCCAGTTCGATCCCGTCCTCCGTCTTGATCCGCGAGGTCGCGACCGTCGCGGGTGGATCCGGGACCTCGCGGAGCAGGGATGTCGCGGCGTCGGCGCCGCCGGTCCAGACGAGCATCGCGCAGCCGGCGTCCTCGATGCGGGCGGCCACCGCGTCCGCCTCATCCGTGACGACCCCGGCCGCGACCACCTCGGGGGCGCCCACCGCCCGGCCGAGCTCCTCGGTCGTCGCGAGGAGCGTCCGGCTCGTCGGGTGGTCGTCGCCCGCCAGGCAGATCGCCGCGTCACCGGGGCTCGCCGAGGCCGCGCCCGAGAGGAGGAGGACGGCCTCGGCGGCGCGCCCGACCGCGAAGGAGAGCCAGAGCCCTTCCCCGGCCGTCGCCGGCGGAGGCCCCCACGCCCACGACAGGGTCACGACCGGCACGCGATCCTCGGCGAGGAGCGCGATGGCTCCCGCCGGCGGACCCGTCCAGGGCGCGACCACGGCCGCCACGACACCGGGATCCTCACCGAGGGCACGCAGCGAGGCGAGCGCCTCGGCGGGCTCCAACCCGACGTTCACCGGCTCGATCTCGACGTCACCGGCCTGGCGCGCGGCGAGCTCCAGGCCGGCGAGGGGTGGTCCGGTCACGAGCTCGGCGTCCGGAGGCGAGCCGTCGAACAGGTAGGCGATCGTGATCTCCGCCTCGGTGGAAGAGGGAGGCGGCTCCTCGGCCGTGCAAGCGATCGAGGCGAGCGCGAGCAGCCCCGCGAGTCCGGCTCGAGCCCGCCGGCCCGCTACGCTAGGCGCGCCCGGCCGGGATGGCGGAATCGGCAGACGCGCGGGTCTCAAAAACCCGTGGGCTTCGGCCCGTGAGGGTTCGACCCCCTCTCCCGGCACCGCCGCGGGCTTCACGCCGCCTCCACCACCGCGCGCGCGACGACGAGGTCCTCGAACGCCATGCCGACGCTCTTGAAGACCGTCACGTCGTCGGGCGACCGCCGTGGGGAGGCGCCGCGAACGGTCTCGGCGAGGTCCGCGGCGACGTGACCCGCTTCGATCGCGCCCTCCGCGATCGCGATCAGCAGCTCCCCGGCCTCGGCCAGCGCCACCTCTCTCGTCTCGACCACGACCCGGCTCCGCCGCACGGTCTCGGTGTCGAGCTCCCTGGCGTCCGGGCGGTGGGATCCGACCGCGTTCAGGTGGGTCCCCGGGCGCATGAGCGAGCCGTCGAACAACGGCTCCTCGGACGTCGTGCACGTACAGATGAGGTCGGCGGCCGCCACCGCGCCCGCCCCCCCCAGCTCGGCGACGAGCCCCCGGCCGATCCCCTCATCCACGAGCGCCTCGGCCGCGCCCCGCGAGCGGGACACCACCACGAGCTCGGCCACCGGGCGAACGGCGCACATCGCCTCCAGATGGGATCGCGCCTGGACCCCGGCGCCGAACACGACCAAGCGCGACGAGTCCTCGCGCGCGAGGTGCTTCGTGGCCAGCCCCGAGACGGCGGCCGTCCGGAGTGCGGTGAGCGCCGTCCCGTCGAGGACCGCCTCGGGCGTCTGCGTGCCGGCATCGAACAACACGTAGCTCGCCTGGATGAACGGGAGCGCTCGCTCCGCGTTGCCGGGGCTGAGCGTGACGAGCTTCACACCGATCCCGGCATCCCCGAACGCCGGCATCAGCAAGAGCGACCCTCCGGGGGTCTCGACGCTCGTGCGGAGGGGTGCCGTCCCCGGGTCGAGCGTCCGGAACGCCTCCCCGAGCGCGTCGATCGCGTCCGTCATCGGCAACCGGGCGCGGAGCTCCTCCGCGTCGATCAGGCGCAGCTCAGAGCTCACCCAGATACGCCTCGCGCATCAACGGGTTCTGCAGCAGGTTCTCCGCGGTGTCCGCGAGGACGACCTGGCCGGTCTGGATCACGTAGCCCCGATCGGCGATCGAGAGCGCCATGTTGGCGTTCTGCTCCACCACGAAGACGGTCTTGCCCAGTTCGCGGATCTTCCTGATGATCTCGAAGACCTGCTCCACGAGGATCGGGGCCAGGCCCATCGACGGTTCGTCCATCAGCAGGATCTTCGGATCGGCCATCAGGGCGCGGCCCATGGCCACCATCTGCTGCTCGCCCCCCGAAAGGGTGCCGGCCTTCTGCTTGAGCCGCTCATGGACCCGCGGGAAGGTCTCGAACACGGTGTCCCGGACCTGGTCGACGGCCTTCCGGTCCTTCCGGAGGTACGCCCCCAGCTGGAGGTTCTCCTCCACGGTCATGTCCGCGAACAGGCGTCGGTTCTCGGGGACCATCGAGACACCGCGCTTCACGACCTCGGTCGTGGACAGCCCGGAGACGACCTGGCCGTCCAGCACCACGTCGCCCTCCGACGGCGAGACGTAGCCGAGGATCGTCTTGAGCGTGGTCGTCTTGCCGCTCGCGTTGCCGCCGAGGAGGCAGACCATCTCGCCGGCATAGATCTCCATGTCGACCTCGCGCAGCACCGCCACCAGCCCGTAGTGCGTGCTGACGTTCCGGAGCTCGAGGACGGGCTCGCGGCCCTGCGCGCTCAATCGGCCGCCTTCGTGCCGTCGGCCGTCATCCGGCCGCCTTCGTGCCGAGGTACGCCTCGATCACGCGTTCGTCGTGCGCGACCTCGTCGTAGGTCCCCTCGGCGATCTTCTGCCCGTAGTCGCACGCGATCACGCGGTCGGAGACCCCTTTGACGACGCGCATGTCGTGCTCGATCACGATCACCGTGAGCCCGAGCTCGTCCCGCATCCGCACGATGTGATCACGGAGCTCGAGCGTCTCTCGCGGGTTCATGCCCGCCGTCGGCTCGTCGAGGAGCAGGAGCTGGGGGTCGGTCGCCATCGCCCGCGCCATCTCGAGCCGCCTGCGGTTCGCGTAGGAGAGCGCGAACGCCGGTTGCTGCTGTCGGTAGCCGGAGAGGCGCCCGCCGAAGAACGAGAGCGCCTCGCTCGCACGTTCCCGGATCCGCTGCTCCTCCGCCCGCACGCTCGGGCTCCGCAGGATCGAGCCGAACAGGCCCCCGCGGGTCCGGCAATGCTGCCCCACCATCGCGTTCTCGAGGATCGTCATGTTCGGGAACAGGCGCACGCTCTGGAAGGTCCGCGCGATCCCGAGCTTCACGACCTGGTGGGGACGGAGTCCCTGGATGCGTTGGCCGTGGTACCGGATCTGCCCTTCGTCGGGCTCGTAGATCCCGGTGATCACGTTGAACAGGGTGCTCTTGCCGGCGCCGTTCGGCCCGATCACCGACACGATCTCGCCCGCACGGACCTCCATGTCGAGTCCCGAGAGGGCGTAGAGTCCGCCGAAGTGCTTCTGGAGGCCGCGGACCTCGAGGACGGGGGCCGCCTCGCTCATATCACCACACCTTCGGCGCGGGTCCCCTCGGCCTCCTTCTCCTGCGCCCATGCGTCCTGCGCACGCTCTTCCTCCTGCAGCTCGCGGCTCCGGCGCACGTTCGGGACCAGTCCCTGAGGCCGGAGGATCATGACGGCGACCAGCGCTGCGCCGTAGGCGAGTCCTCGGTACTCCTCGAACTCGCGGAGCAGGCCGGGCAGGCCCACCAGCACGAGCGCGCCGATCACGACGCCCGGCAGGCTCCCCAGCCCGCCCAAGATCACCAGGCCGAGCACCAGGATCGACACCTGGACCTCGAAGCTCGCCGGGGTGAGGGAGCCGATCTGCACGGCGAACATGGCGCCGCCCAGCGATCCGATCGCGCCACCCGTCGCGAAGGCGAGCAGCTTGAAGCGCGTCGTGTTCACCCCCATCGCGTCCGCGGTCTGCTCGTCCTCACGCATGGCGGTCCAGGCTCGCCCGATCCGCGAGTTGTACAGCCGACGCGACACGAACAGGGCCGCCAGCACGAACGCGAGCGCGAGGTAGTAGAAGTGCTGGGTCTGCCGGAACCCGAAGCCGGCGATCGCCGCGTCCGGCACCCCGCGCATCCCGTTCGGTCCCCCGACCAAGGGGACGAGCCACGGGCTCCGCACCAGGACGGTCACCATCTCGCCGAGCCCGAGCGTCACGAGGGCGAGGTAGTCACCCCGCAGGCGCAGCACCGGCGCGCCGATCAGCAGCCCCGCGCCGGCGGCGATCAGCAGGACGATCGGGATCGCCAGGTAGAAGTTCAGGTCGAGGGAGACCGCCGGCGGGCCCGACCCGGTGAAGGTGTTCAGCGCCGCTCCCGTGAGCAACGCGGTCGAGTAGGCGCCGACCGCGAAGAAGAACACGTAGCCCAGGTCGAGCAGGCCCGCGTAGCCGACCACGATGTTCAGCCCGATCCCGAGGAGGACGTAGATCAGCACCGTCCCCAGGACCTGCGAGATCACCTCGCCGACCACCCATGGCACCGCGATGAGGACCGCGGCGACCAGGGTGATCAGCACGAGACTGCTCACCGGAACGCCATCTCCGTCGGCGGAGGGCAGGAAGCGCGACCGCAAGGCTTCCCCCTTCCGCGCCTTCAGCACGGACAACCCCGCCGCCGCCACGGCCACGGTGAGTGCGCCGAGCCAGGTGAGACCCCCGATCGACCGGTCATAGAGCCAGTCGCGCTCGAGGCTCAGCTGGTCGAGCGAGATCGGGACGATCCGCTGGAGGAACCCGAGCACGAGCACCGTCGAGATCGCCGCCGCGACCGGACGCCTGATCGGGGTCGGCATCGCCCGGATGACCGCCGCCAGTCCACCCGCCAGGGCGGAGATCGCCACGAGGATCGCGGCGCCCACGGGCGCGGGCTGGCCGAACGTGACGAACTCGATCAATGGCTCCGAGACGTTGAGGAAGATCGCCCGGATCCGTTCGACCCCGATCGCATCGACCGCGAGCACGGCGAGGCCGAACACCACGCCGGCCGCCGCGCCGGCGATCGCGCCGGCGATGATCGACCCGCGGAGCGGGAGCTCCCGGCGCTCGCCCGCCTCGATCCAGGGTCGCGTCACCACGAACCCGGCCACGAACGGGGCGGCGACCAGGACCAGGCGTGCGAACGTGATCTGCTCCCCGACCAGGTTCAGGTCCACGAACCGGCCGATCAGGCCCACGAGTCCGAGGAAGATCGTCACGATCCCGGCGAAGACCCCGACGCGGACCCAGCTCCTGGCGCCCATCAGACCTTCTCCGCCTCTCCGGTCCCGAGCAGCCCTCCCGGACGGAACACGAGCACCAGCACGAGGACGAGGAAGACGAACGCATCGCGGATCGAGAAGACGCTGGGGATCCCATATCCCGTGAGGATCAGGGGCGGCCCGATCGCTCGGAGGAGGCCGATCAGGAACCCGCCGAGAGCCGCGCCGCCGATACTGCCGATCCCGCCCAGCACCGCAGCCGTGAACGCGGCGATGCCCGGTCGGAACCCCATCGTGAACTGCACCTGGCCGAAGGTGAGCGCGAAGAGGATCCCGGCGATGCCGGCGAGGATCCCGCCGATCACGAACGTGATCACGACGACGCGGTTCACGTCGATGCCCATCAGGCTGGCGATCTCCGAGTCCTGCGCGACGGCTCTCATCGAGCGTCCGGAGGTCGAGCGCGCGACGAACAGCTGCAGCGCCACCATGGCAACCACCGCGGTGACGATCACGAGGAGCTGCACGCGGGAGATGGGAACGCCGAGGACCGTCGTGCCGCCGGCCAGGAGCTGGGGCTTCGGGTACCCGTACGGCTGGGGACCGAAGAACCCGCGGAAGGCGTTCTGGAGGAAGAGCGACGCCCCGATCGCCGTGATCAGGGGGACGAGACGCGGAGCGTGTCGGAGCGGCCGATAGGCGAGACGCTCGAGGAGGACCGCGGTGCCGACGGAGATCGCGATCGCCACGCCGGTGAGGAGCAGGAGCGCGAGGATCGGGCTTCGGTTCAGGAACCCGCTGCTCGCGAACGCGTCGGCGAAGAAATAGGAGCCGAACGCGCCCGCCATGAACACCTCGCCGTGCGCGAAGTTGATCATCCGCAGGATCGAGTACACGAGGCTGTACCCGAGGGCGATCATCGCGAAGATCGCGCCCTGGGCGACACCCTCGACGATGAAGTCGCGCCACGCGCCGCCCGAGTATCCGCCCTCGGCGGCGTCGAGGGTCAGCGTCTTCCACGCGCCGACCGAGACGACGACGAGGATCGTGACGCCGAGAACGAGAAGGATGATCCGGCGCCACGGAAGGCGCTCGAAGCCACGCATCTGGACATCGGCAACCCCGGCGGGACTCGAGCCGGCCACGGTTCGTCCTCCTCAAGGAAGCGGCCGCGGGTGAGCCTGGAGG
>JBOGVD010000127.1:0-9706 GCA_050696355.1 Actinomycetota bacterium | reverse complement strand
CCCTTTAGGAGTCACGAGCCTATGGCAAATGATCAGGCATTCACGTTCATGGGCCGCGACATGGCCGTGGACCTCGGAACCGCCAACACGCTCGTGTACGTGCGCGGCCGTGGAATTGTCCTGAACGAGCCCTCCGTCGTGGCCGTGAACGTCAAGGACGGCCGGCCCCTGGCCGTCGGGCTGGAGGCCAAGCGGATGATCGGGCGCACGCCCGGCCACATCCTGGCCATTCGTCCCTTGAAGGATGGGGTCATCGCCGACTTCGAGGTGACGGAGAAGATGCTCCGGTACTTCATCCAGCGGGTGCACAAGCGACGCCTGCTCGCCAAGCCGCGCGTGGTCGTGTGCGTCCCCTCCGGCATCACCGGCGTCGAGCAGCGCGCGGTCGAGGAAGCGACGATCGCGGCCGGCGCGCGCCGTGCGTACATCATCGAGGAACCGATGGCGGCCGCGATCGGCGCGGGCCTGCCGATCCACGAGCCGAACGGCAACATGGTCGTCGACATCGGCGGTGGCACCACCGAGGTCGCGGTGATCTCGCTCGGCGGGATCGTGACGTCCACGTCGATCCGCATCGGCGGCGACGAGCTCGACGAAGCGATCATCCAGCACGTGAAGAAGGAGTATTCGCTCCTCCTCGGTGAGCGGACCTCGGAGGCGATCAAGCTCGCGATCGCGTCGGTCTACCCGATGCCCGAGGAGCTGGTGGCCGAGATCAAGGGCCGGGACCTCATCTCCGGCCTGCCCAAGACGATCACGATCGCCGCGGAAGAGATCCGCCGGGCGATCGAGGAGCCGGTGAACGCCATCATCGACGCCATCAAGACCACCCTCGACCGGACCCCCCCGGAGCTCGCCGCGGACATCATGGACCACGGCATCGTGCTGACGGGCGGCGGCGGCCTGCTCCGCGGGCTGGACAAGCGTCTCCGCCATGAGACGGGCATGCCGATCCGTATCGCCGACACCCCGCTCCAGGCGGTCGTGCTCGGGTCGGGGAAGTGCCTCGAGGAGTTCGAGGTCCTGCAGCGGGTCCTGGTGACGTCGACCAACCGGCGGTAGCCCGCCGTCGTGGTCATCCGGCAACGGCCCCGCTCCGCCCGCCTCCTCGTCGTCACCCTCGTCGCGGCGTCGCTCGCGATCATCACCGTCGACTACCGGGGTGGCGAGGACGGTCCGCTCGACGCCGTGGGCCGGGCGATGAGCAGCGCCCTCACCCCGCTGCAACGAGCCGCCTCCAACGTCGTCCAGCCCGTCAGCAACTTCTTCAGCTCGCTGGCCGAGCTGCCCTCGCTCGCCGGCCGCAACGCCGAGCTCCTGCGACAGGTCGACGACCTCCGGACGGCGCAGCAGATCAACCAGGAGCTCACCGGTCGGATCGAGGACCTCGAACAGATCCTGGGACTGCAGACCATCCTGTCGCGAACGATCCCGGCACGGGTCATCGCGAGCGGCGTGTCGAACTTCGAATGGACGATCACGATCGACCGGGGCGCCGACGACGGCATCGCGTCGAACATGCCGGTGGTGACGGGCGCCTCGGACGGACCCCGTCTGGTGGGCCGGGTCATCCGGGTCACGCCGCAGTCCTCGGTGGTGCAGCTGCTGATCGACCGGGGGTTCGGCGTCCCCGCGACGCTGTCCACCTCGAACGAGGCCGGCATGGTGGAGGGGCGAGGCGAGGACGAGCTCCGCATGCGCCTGCTGGGCCCGGGGATCGAGGTCAGCGAGACCGAGCCGGAGTCCGTCTTCACGCTCGGGTTCCAGGTCAATGGCGAGCAGGGGCTCTACCCGCCGGACATCCTGATCGGGACGGTCTCGAGGGCGTTCAGCGAGCCCGGCTCGGTCGAATCCATGGTCACGATCCGGCCGGCGGTCGACTTCTCGACCCTCGAGTACGTCCTCGTGATGGTCCGGAACCGCACCGGGGACGGAGCCGTCCCGTGAGGCAGGCCGTCATCCTGATCGCCGTCGTCGTGACCGCGTTGCTGTTGCAGACGACGGTGTTCCCGGAGCTCACGCTGCTCGGCGTCAAGCCCGAGCTCCTCTACCTCGTCACGGTGGTGTTCGCGGCGCTCCGCGGTCCATCGGAGGGGGCGATCGTGGGGTTCGTCGGCGGCCTCGCGCAGGACTTCCTGCTG
Source organism: Actinomycetota bacterium (assembly GCA_050696355.1). Taxonomy (GTDB): domain Bacteria; phylum Actinomycetota; class UBA4738; order UBA4738; family HRBIN12; genus JAJNBA01. Next base: position 7,565 of record JBOGVD010000127.1, on the reverse strand, counting down.
GACATGCCGAAGGGAATCACCGCCCTGACACTCACGATGCTCGGCTACACCGTGGGGCTCGCTCGCCAATACATCACGTCGCCGTCGCCGCTCTTGCCGGCGGTCCTGGTCGCGCTCGGCACGGCCGGCGGCGTTGCCTTCCACCAGGCTGTGGCCTTCCTCCTCGGCGAAGAGGACGGCCCGTTCGGCTATCTCGCCAAAGTCGTCCTGCTCACCGCGATCTACGGCGCGGTGCTCACGCCGATCTTCTTCCCGGTACTTCGGCGCGCGGCGGCGGCGACGCACGCCGGCAGGGTGGTGCGCTTCTAGATGGAGCGGGCGGGCTCGCGGCTCAAGATCCTCGCGTTCGTCGTCACGATCATGTTCATCGCGCTCTCCACGCGCTTGTGGTTCCTGCAGGTTCTGGCCGGACCGCAGCACGAGCGGGACGCGCGCGACAACTCGCTCCGAACCGTGACGACCGATGCGCTCCGGGGCGACATCCTCGATCGGGACGGTCGGCGGCTCGTGCACAATCGGATCAGCCTCGAGGTCCGGATCAACCGCGACGAGCTCGGGGACGAAGCCGAGGCCACGCTCGCGCATCTGTCGGAGATCCTCGGCGTGTCCGCGCAGGAGCTCGGCGCGAAGCTCGACTCGAAGCTCTACTACAGCTATCAGCCGGTCCCGGTCGCGGAGTTCGTCCCCGAAGAGGTCTTCTTCAAGGTGCGCGAGGAGCCGGAGAAGTTCCGAGGGGTCGAGGTCGTCGAGCAGAGCGTCCGGACCTACCCCCAGGGCCCGGCGGGCGCGCATCTGGTGGGCTGGGTCGGCCAGATCAACGCCGAGGAGATCGACGCCAAGCGATTCGCGGGCTACGGGCCTTCCGACCTGGTCGGGAAGGCCGGGCTCGAATCGACGTATGAGCGATGGTTGCGGGGGACGCCTGGGGAGGAGCGGTTCCTCGTGAACTCGGACGGTGAGGTCCTCCGTGAGTTCGATCCGAAGCCGCCGGAACCCGGTCACGACCTGCTGCTGGCCCTGGACCTCGACATCCAGCGGATCGTGGAGGACGAGCTCGCCCTCGGGATCGAGCGAGCGCGCACCGTCTACGACGAGAGCACCGGGACCAACCTGGAGGCGAACGCCGGGGCGGTGGTCGTGCTCGACCCGAAGACCGGCGGGATCGTGGCGATGACGTCGTGGCCGTCGTTCCAGCCGTCCTGGTTCGTGCGGGGCCTGACCGAGGCGCAGCGTGTCCGGCTGTTCGAGAGCGACCTCGCGCCGATGCTGAACCGGGCGACGCAGATCACCTACGCGCCGGGATCGACGTTCAAGCCGTTCGTGTCGCTGGCCGCCGTGAAGGAAGGGATCGCGTCCCTCGCCGGCTACTACGACTGCCCCGCGGACTACGTCCACGAGGGCGACGAGTCGGGGACGATCTTCCGCAACTGGAGCGGTTCGAGCGGAGGAACGCTCTCGATCGCGGAGGGTCTGAAGGTCTCCTGCGACACGCAGTACTACGCGTGGGGCAGCCAGTTCTGGCGGCTCGACGCCCAGACGAACGACCAGGAGCTCCAGCGCCACGTCCGGCGGTGGGGGTACGGGAAGGCGACCGGGGTCGACCTTCCGGCCGAGGCCACCGGGACGGTGCCCGACCGCGCCTATGTGGCACGGCATCGGGGCGTGTATCCGGATGGTTGGATCCCCGGCATCGACATCCTGCTCGCGATCGGCGCGGGAGAGATGAAGGCGACGCCGCTGCAGGTGGCGCAGGCGTACGGGGCGATCGCGACCGGCAAGCTCTGTCGACCGCACCTGGTCGCGAGGATCCAGGACGGCGCCGACGGCGTCGCGAAGCGGATCGGTGGCCGATGCCGTCCCGTCCCGTACACGGCGGCGGAGCTCGCCTACATCCGCGAGGCGCTCCGCAGCGTCGCCACCGGCGGCACGGCGTCGTCGGTCTTCGCGAGCTGCCCGCTCGACGTCGCCGGGAAGACGGGGACCGCCGAGCGCCCGCCGTTCCAGGACACGTCCTGGTTCGCGGGCATCGTACCGGCGGAGCAGCCCGACTATGTGGTGGTCGCCACGGTGGAGCAGGGGGGCTTCGGAGCCGAGACCGCGGCTCCGATCGTTCGCAACATCATGAGCAGGATCTACCGCACCCCCTGCGAAGGGCCCGCACTCGGGGAGGCGGAGGACTGATGGATCTCGTCGCAGGGCGCATGTACGCGGACGAGCGCCGGCCGATCCGACACGTCGACGGCGCCCTGCTCCTCGTGACCGCGATCTTGATCCTGCTCGGCTTCTTCCTCCTGTATTCCGCGACCAACCAGACCTTGCGCCAGGATCGGCTCGACCCGTTCCTGCGCGTCAACAAGCAGATGGTCACCGCGGCGATCGGCGTGGTCCTCGTCCTCGCGATGGCGACCTTCGACTACCGGTTCCTGAAGGTCTATGCCGGGTTCCTCTACGGCGGGGTCGTCCTGACGCTTTTGCTGGTGCGGATCCCCGTCCTGGGATCGTCGGCGGCGGGTGCCCAGCGATGGTTCGAGGTGGCGGGGTTCCAGATCACGCCCTCGGAGTTCGCCAAGGTCGGGCTGATCGTGATGCTCGCCGCGAGCCTGTCCGAGATGAAGCACGGGCTGCCGACCGCCCAGGACGTGATCCGTCTCTGCGGCGTCACGCTCGTCCCGCTGCTGCTGGTGTTCATCCAGCCCGACATCGGGACGTCGATCGTCATCGTCGCGATCGCCGCAGGGCTGTTCCTCGTCGCGGGGGTGAGCGGCCGTCAGCTCGCCGCGCTCGTCGTGATCTGCGTCGTGTTGATCGGGGCCGCCTTCCAGCTCGGCGTGGTCAAGGAGTATCAGCTGGACCGGTTGCGAGCGTTCTTGGATCGCGAGAACACGCCGGCCGACGTCCGCTACAACCTCGACCAGGCGGAGATCGCCGTCGGCAGCGGAGGCTTGCTCGGCCAGGGATACCTCCACGGCCGCCAGACGACCCTCGATTACGTTCCCGAGCAGCACACCGACTTCATCTTCACGGTGGCGGGGGAGGAGTTCGGGTTCGCGGGCGCCACGTTCGTGCTCGCGCTCTACGCCCTGCTGCTGTGGCGCTCGATCCGGATCGCGTTCCTGTCGAAGGATCCGTTCGGCACCTACCTGGCCACCGGCGTCGCGATCATGTTCGCGGTGCAGATGTTCGTGAACATCGGCATGGTGATCGGCATCATGCCGATCACGGGGATCCCGTTGCCGTTCCTGTCCTACGGCGGCAGCTCGATGCTGGCGAGCTGTCTGGGCGTGGGGATCTTGCTGAACGTGCACATGCGCCGGTTCACGTAGCTGTGCGCGGACCCGCTACGGAGCGTCCGCGAAGGGACTCATCGAGACACGCCAGAGGAACACGGACCCGTGAGGCCCGGTGTCCTGGAGCACGACGTCCCCGTCCATCGCACGGGCGGACATGCGGGCGACCGTCAGCCCCAGGCCGACGCCCTGATGGGTCCGGGTGTGCAGCTCCTCGGCCTGCTCCAGGGGCTCGAAGATCCGTTCGAACGCATCTTCCGCGATGCCGGACCCGCGGTCGATGACGCGGACCTCGATCCCGGTCGCGGCTTCGTCGATCCCGATCGTGACCGGGTCCTCCTCGCCGGAGAACTCGAGGGCGTTCTCGACGAGCTCCTCGAGGATGCGGAGCGCCGCGACGCGGTTCAGGGTGGCGAGCATCGGCCGGCCGGAGCTCTCCACGCGGATCCGCGGGGAGATCCGGGCGATCTCCTCGGCGACGTCGACCACGTCGGTGTACTCGGTCAGCCCCGCCTCGACGACCCCCTCGAGCCGGGACACCAATCGCGCGAGGCCCTGGGCCCGCATCACGAGGGCGCCGAGCATCTCTTCCCGCTGGTCGTTGGTGCCGGTCCCCTTCGACAGGGTCTGCGCCATCCCGAGGATCACGGTCACCGGTGTGCGGAGCTCGTGGCCGAGGCGGCTCACGAGCTCGTGCCGCCGCGCGGCACGCTCGAGGAGCGCCTCCTGGGCGAGCTCGAGCTGCCGGGAACGGCGTCGCTCCCGATCGAGCGCCTCCGTGAGCTCGCCGATCACCCGAGGGGTCACGACCGAGGAGATCACGCCCCCGCCCGCGGCCGCCTGCCGGATCGCGTGGAAGATCTCCTCGCTGTCGGAGTCCTTCAGCACGTAGCAGGAGGCACCGGCGACGAGCATCTCGCGCACCGCGTCCTGGTCCTCGACGCCGGTGAGCGCCACGATGCCGACCTCGGGGAAGGTGGACTTGACGAGCCGGGTGGCCTCGATCCCGTTCATCACGGGCATGCGGACGTCCATCAGGACGACGTCGGGATCGGTGGAACGGACCAGGTTCACGGCGTCGGTGCCGCTGGCAGCGGAGCCGACCACGATTAGCTCCTCCGTCCCCAACAGCGAGGCGAGGGTCTCGCGGAAGCCCGGGTTGTCATCCACCACGGCGACTCGGATCTGGGGACGGGCCGTCGGAACCACGGGGAGGGTGTGCAGCGCCATCAAGGAAGTCTCGACACCCGCGGGGGTCCAGCGCCATCCCGCACCTGTGGGGTTCCCTCAGGGGGACGTGCGAGCCCGTTTCCTAGCTAGGAAGGACTAGCTCACGAGGGGACCGAGCACGGCGGAGGGGGAGGCCGTTGGGTCCTGGCCCTCACGGAACGCCCGCGCCTCCGACCCGGTGTGCGGAAGGGCTGCTATCCTCGATGGACAGACGTGCCCCATCAGGGCCGGCAGCCGAGACGCGCCGCTCGTGATGGGGGAAGAAGCGAGTTGAGGTGGCGCGCGACGCCGCCGGCGGCCTCACAGGACCGCCAGGCAGGCGACGCGGCCCCGGACAGGACCGAAGTTGTACGAGCAGGTCTGCAGCCCGGCGCGCGGTGTTCGTCGCTGCGCGGGCAACCGAGCAACCATCCCGCAGGACCTCGCCTCCACAGCCGACCGTTCTGGATCCGGATCGTCCCCTCGCTCCGAGCGAAGGGAGTAACAACGATGGACCCAGAGACCGAAGCCGCGCCGCACGAGGCGCCGGCCGCGAACGACCTGCCGCCGATCTTCCAGCGGCCCACCTATCCCTCCGGCGAGCCGGCCACCAAGCCCGAGCCCACCCCGGAGGAACCGCGGGAGCCGGCACGGTCCGAGCGGACGCCGTCGGAGCGGCAGCCGTCCGATCGGGCTCCGAGGAGTCGGACGGCCGTGAGCGAGAAGGCACCACCGCGTGAGAAGGCGCCCGAGCGATCGGCCGAGGGCACCTCCGACGAGGGAGACGGCGCCTCCACGGAGTCGCCGCCGAGGAACCGACGTCGTCGCGGGGGACGCGGCCGAGGAGGCCGGGGTCGAGGCGGATCCGCGTCGACGACCGCCGGCGAGGCCGGCACCGAGACCGAGGCCAAGACCGACGAAGGGCAAAAGCGGACCGAACCGATCGATCGGGACGAGGACGCCACCGACGGCGGGCAACGCCGCCGTCAGGCGAGCCGCGGCGGTCGGGGCCGGAGCGGCGCCGCCGAGCCCGAGCAGAGCCCGCGAAGTCAGCGCGACGACGCCCAGCCGGACGACCGTGCGGCGGGCGCCGCGGGGACGGACGAGGACGGGGACGGCCGGGAGGCGCCGAAGAAGCGACGCCGCCGCGGCGGACGCGGCCGGAAGAAGTCGGACGGAGGCGGGAGCACGGACGCGCCGGCAGCGGCGCCTGCGCAGCCGGCTCGATCCCGTGGGCCCAAGTCCCTCGAGGAGCAGGTGGCTTCGGGCGGGCCGACGCGAGGGCTGCGATCGCGAGCCCTGCGAGGCCGGAGTGGCGGTCGCCGACAGCGGGAGCCGCAGATCGTCCCGCCGCGGATCACGGACAAGCTCATGGTCATCACGGAGCACGGCGATCGCGACCAGATCGCGGTGCTCGAGGAGAACGTGCTCGTCCAGCACTACGTGACTCGACGTGGGACGCACTCGATGGTCGGCAACGTGTACCTCGGCCGCATCCAGAACGTGCTGCCCGGCATGGAGGCCGCGTTCATCGACATCGGTCGCGGACGCAACGGCGTGCTGTACGCGGGCGAGGTCAACTACTCGCCGGAGGACCTCGAGGGTGGCCGGCCGCCGCGCATCGAGCGCGTGCTCAAGACCGGGCAGGCCGTGATGGTCCAGGTGACGAAGGATCCGATGGGCGGCAAGGGAGCGCGTCTCACGGCGCAGATCTCCCTCCCGGGACGGTTCCTCGTCCTCGCTCCCGACCAAGACGTCTCGGGGATCTCCCGGAGGCTGTCGGACGAGGCTCGCAAACGCCTGAAGTCCATCCTCAACAAGGTCCGGCCCAAGGCGCACGGCGTGATCGTCCGGACGGCGGCCGAAGGGGCATCCGAGGAGGAGATCACCCACGACCTCGAGCGGCTCATCGCCCTGTGGGACGAGATCCAGAAGGCGGCCAAGAAGGCCAAGGCGCCCGCCGGGCTGTACGAGGAGCCGGAGCTGACGGTCCGCGTGGTCCGCGACCTCTTCACCGATGAGGAGTTCCGCGGCCTGGTGACGGACTCGGATCGGGTCTACGAGAAGGTCATGGACTACGTGCGCGACGTAGCGCCCGACCTCGAATCGAAGGTCACGCTCCACCGCGGGCCGCTCACCGCCTTCGAGGAGCATCGCATCGTGGAGCAGATCCACAAGGCGCTGGACCGGAAGGTCTGGCTCCCCTCGGGCGGCTACCTGATCGTCGAGCAGACCGAGGCGATGACGATCGTCGACGTCAACACGGGCAAGGCGGTCGGCAAGACCAACCTCGAGGAGACGGTGCTCACGACGAACCTGGAAGCCGCTCGCGAGGTCGCTCGCCAGCTCCGGCTGCGAGACATCGGCGGGATCATCGTGATCGACTTCATCGACCTGCTGCTGGAACAGAACAAGCGGAAGGTCGAAGACACGATGCGCGAGGCGCTCGCGATCGACAAGACGAGGTCCCAGGTGTTCGAGATCGGCCCGCTGGGGATCATGCAGATCACCCGCAAGCGCGTCTCCGGCGGTCTGGTGGACTCCTTCTCGGAGACCTGCCCTCAGTGCGAGGGCCGGGGCATCATCGTGAACTACGACGCGAGCTGACGATCACGGCCGAACCACGCCAGAGAGGAACGAGCCATGTATGCGGTGATCAAGTCCGGCGGCAAGCAGCACAGGGTGCAGGTCGGCGACGTGATCGAGATCGAGAAGCTGGTCGTGGACGGGGAGACGGTGGAATTCCACCCGTTGCTCCTGGTCGACGATGACGGCAAGACCCACGTTGGGACCGAGGCCGCCAAGGCGGTCGTGATCGCCAGGCCCCTGGGCGAGAAGAAGGGCGAGAAGGTCAAGGTCTTCAAGTACCGGCCGAAATCCGGCTACGCCCGCAAGGCCGGGCACCGGCAGCTGCTCACGATGCTCGAGATCACCGAGGTGAAGCAGCCGGCGAAGCGGGCGGCCGCCACGAAGAAGGATGCCGCGGCGGCCTCCGAGTAGCTGGTAGCCTCGTCGGACCATGGCACACAAGAAGGGTGGCGGCTCGTCCCGGAACGGTCGGGACTCGAC
>JBOGVD010000126.1:0-10752 GCA_050696355.1 Actinomycetota bacterium | reverse complement strand
CTCACGGGCCCCGGGCCGGCAGGAGGACAGCTCACGGCCGCGGACCTCTGAGGCCGGACGATCCTAGGCCAGCAGGGTCGCGGACCGGGCCCAGAGCTCTCGGTCGTCGTCGCGGAACGCCCGGATGGCTGCCATCGTCGTCGGCCCGAGCGCGAGGTTCGTGCCCGGCAGGGTTCGGCGGATCTGCTCCAGCTCGCGACGCGTGAACTCACACGTCGAGGTGTTCGGCGTCACGTGGTAGAGGGCCGCGCCGTTCAGTCCGAGGATCTTGGCCTTGAGCTCCTTCGTGAGCTTCGGGTAGCCGTGGCGCTCGCGGAGCTCCTCGGAGATCTGGAACGTGCGCATCGCCTGGATCAGCGGCTGTGGCGACCCGTAGAACAGGCAGTCGGTCCCCCACAGGACGTTGTCCTCGCCCACGTGCTTCAGCAGCTTGCCGAGGACGTGGGCCGCCTGGTCCGGATAGCGCATCACGAACCACCACGTCGAGCCGATCTCGGCGTAGACGTTCTCGTTCGGGCCGATGCCCTCGCGCTCCATCGAGGCGATCAGCCGGTTCACGCCGAGGTGGGCGGTGTCCGACGTGTACGGGCCCTCGACCGTGCCGACCTCGAAGCCCGAGTGGTACGCGACGAAGCTCACGTCGGGGTGGCGTCTGGCGGCGGGCCCGATGTCGTCGGGCGAGGCGTTCGCGTTGCCGAGCGAGAGGCCCTTGTGGGTGCAGATCGTCGGGATCCCCAGGGCCACGGCCTGCCGGATGAAGCGCTCCCCCAGGTCGCCGCCGGTGCGGTCGTCGAGCCACCACACGTTCCCGTCACCCTCGAAGGCGCCCGGGAAGTGCGTGAACGTCTTCCAGGCGGCCACCGGATAGCGGTCGGCGATGTGCTCCATCGCGTCGAGGGCCGCGCGCTGCGAGCCCACGTTGGGGAGCGCCTGCGCATGGAGCAGGACCCGTTCGTCCCGGCAGAGCCCCTCCACGGTTCGGCGGGTCACGTCCATGATCGCCGGCGACAGGGGGCTGCCCTCGGGGAAGATCGGGAGCGACGACAGCACCAGCATGTTCGTGTCCGAGCGCAGGAACATCAGCTCGAGGAAGTGCTCGATCGAATAGCAGACGCGCGGGTCCTCCTCGCCGCAGTCCTTCTGCGGGAAGGCCTGCCAGAAGCTCTGTCCGTTCAGGACGGGGTTCAGGTGGTACTCGAGGAGGTGGCCCTGGACGTCGAAGACGAACTCCTCGCCGCCGAGGGCCTCGTAGGCGCTCGGCGGGTCCACGGACGCGGACGGCGGGATCTCGTAGGAACCGCCCGGCTCGCTCGTCGTAGAGGATGGGTTCGCGCGATGCTCTTCGCGGGTGCACGCGTTCAAGGCGAGGAACGTCGTGGCGGCGCCCGCGGCCGACAGGAGGAACTCTCGGCGGCTCATCCCGAGACGGCGGGCGTTGCGCTCGGCGTCGTCGCGGGCGCGCCGGATCGTCTCGCGGAGGACGGGCGGCAACTCCGGCTCGGGGTCGTACTCGGCGTTCGAGGCCGGGCCGAGCTCGATCGGGAGCCCGGGATCCTCTTCGTGCCAGTCTCGTGGCCAGTCTCTTGGCACGTCTCTCGGCCGGCCGCTCGATGGCTCCTCCGGGCCGTCTCCGTCGCCTCCTCCCGCAATCTACCGGGCCGTCCGGCCGGATGTTCCTATGCGTGGAGGGAGCCGGATACCGAGATGGCGCCGGGGGCGCCCGCGACCACCGTGCCGATCCTCGCGAACGGGACGTCGTGCTCGCGCAGCGCCGCTTCGATCGACGGCTTGTGCTTGGCCGCGACCAGGAGGCCGCCCGAGGTCTGCGCATCGGCGAGGATCAGTCGCTCCGGCTCCGGAAGCGCCCCGAAGTCCGTGTGCGGACGGACGTACGCGAGGTTGCGCTTCGTGCCGCCGGGCACCACGCCGGAGCGCGCGAGGTCGAGGATCCGGGGATCGAGCAGCGGGATCGCGTCGGCGTCGAGCTCGGCCGCCGCGCCGGAGGCGAGCAGCATCCGGTGCAGGTGACCGAGCAGGCCGAACCCGGTGACGTCGGTCGCCGCGTCGACGTCGGCGTGCTGCATCGCCTCGGCGGCCGCCTGGTTCGTCGTCGTCATCAGCTCCACCGCGTGAGCGACGAGGTCCTCCTCCGCCAGCCCTCGCTTGATCGCGGTCGAGACGATGCCGAGGCCGAGCGGCTTCGTGAGGAAGAGCCCGGCGCCGGGGGGCGCGGTCGAGTTGCGCACGACCTCGGCGGGCGACACGAGACCGATCGCGACCATGCCGTACTTCGGCTCCGGATCGGTGATCGAATGGCCCCCGGCCACCACCACGCCCGCGCCCGCGGCGACGTCCACGCCTCCCTGCAGGACCCGGGCGAGCATGTCGAGCGGGAGGTCGTCCACGGGCCAGTTCACGATGTTCAGCGCGAGGAACGGGCGCCCCCCCATCGCGTAGACGTCGGACAGCGCGTTCGTCGCCGCGATGCGACCCCAGTCGTACGGGTCGTCGACGATCGGGGTGAAGAAGTCGAGCGTCGCGATCAGCCCCTCCCCCGAAGGAAGGCGATACACGGCCGCGTCGTCCCCGGTGTCGGCGGCGACCAGGACGTCGGCCGAGACCGCCGGCAACGTCACGCCCCCGAGCACCGTGCGCAGGTCGCCGGGGCCCAGCTTGCAGCCGCAGCCGGCTCCGTGGCTGAAGCTCGTGAGTCGCCGCGCCGCCGGAGCAGCGGCCTCAGTCGCCATCGGAAGCCGGCTCGCCCGGCTCGGTGCCCATCGCGTGGAACCCGCCGTCGACGTGGATGAGCTCGCCCGTGATGCCGGCCGACAGGTCCGATAGGAGGAACGCCACCGCGCCGGCCACCGGCCGTGGATCGGTCGTGTCCCACCCGAGCGGCGCCCGGTCTGCCCAGCTCCCGGCGATGCGGTCGAAGCCCGGGATCCCCTTGCCGGCCATCGTCTTCATCGGGCCGGCGGAGACCGTGTTCACGCGGATCCCCTTCGGGCCGAGGTCTCGCGCCAGGTAACGCGTCACCGATTCGAGGCCGGCCTTCGCGACGCCCATCCAGTCGTAGATCGGCCAGGCCACACGCGCGTCGAAGTCGAGCGAGACGATGCCGCCACCGTGCGACTCCATCAGCGGCAGCATGCCGACCGCGAGGGAGGAGAGCGAGAAGGCGCTCGTCTTGAACGCGGTGGCGACGCTCTCCCACGGGGTGTGCAGGAAGTTGCCGCCCAGCGCGTCCTGGGGTGCGAACGCGATCGCGTGGAGGAACCCGTCGAGCCGCCTCCAGCGCCGTTCCAGCTCCTGCCGGACGGCCTCGATCTGGTCGGGTTCGGTCACGTCCATCTCGAGGACGTCGGGAGGGTCCGGGAGCCGCTTCGCCGTCTTCTCGGTGAGGCTGACCGTTCGGCCGAAGTTCGTGAGGACGATCTCGGCGCCCTGCTCCTGCGCGACCTGCGCGGCCGAGAAGGCGATCGACTGCGGCGTGAGCACGCCGGTGATGAGGAGCTTCTTGCCCTCGAGCAGCATCGGGCAACCTTACCCGGCGGTGCCGGCGAGCTCCCAGGACACGTTGCCGTCGTCGTCGAGCTGGGTGACCACGATCCGCAGACCGCGCCGCTCACCCGGAGCTCGGGCCGTGCACTCGAGCGTGTTCCCTTCGCGCGCCTGGATGTCGTCCGGACACTCGACCCGGACGCCCGAGACGGCGAGCTGGTCCGCGAGCCCGCTCTCGAGGCGTCGTTCGAGCTGATCGGGATCGAGCGTCCGCGAGGCGCACGCGCTCGTCAGCAGCGACAGCAGCAACAGGAGCACGAGCGTCGGGGTGGGGGGCGATCCCGATGGCACCGCGCGGGAGCGTAGCATCGGACGCCATGGATCTCGGACTCGGTGGGAAGGTGGCGCTCGTCACGGCGGCCTCGAAGGGCCTCGGACGCGCCTCGGCGCAGGCCCTCGTCGACGAGGGGGCGAAGGTCGCGATCAACGCCCGCGATCCCGAGCGCCTCCGGGCGACCGCGGCGGCGCTCGGCGAGGACGCGCTCGCCCTGCCGGGGGACGTGACCGATCCGGACGCGCCACGACGGCTCGTCGCGGCGACCGTGGAGCGGTTCGGTGGCCTGCACGTCCTCGTCGCGAACGCGGGTGGGCCGCCGAAGGCGCGGGCGGTCGACGTCGACGACGCCACGCTCCAGGCGGCGATCGACGCGAACCTCCTGACCTCCGTCCGCCTGGTCCGCGCGGCGCTGCCCCACCTGCGCGTTGCTGGCTGGGGCCGGATCTGCCTGATCGCGTCGAGCTCGGTGAAACAGCCGATCCCGGATCTGGCCACGTCGAACACCGCTCGCGCCGGCCTCTGGGGATGGGCGAAGACCGCCGCGCAGGAGCTCGTGGACGATGGCATCACCCTCAACCTCGCGTGCCCGGGCCTGCACCGGACCGACCGGGTCACCGAGGCCGGCCTGTCGGGTCGGATGGGCGACCCGGCCGACTTCGGGAAGGTGGTTGCGTTCCTTTGCTCGGAACCGGCCGGCTTCCTCTCGGGCGCGGCCCTGCAGGTGGACGGCGCGAGTACGCTGGGCCTCCTCTGATCCCCGACCGGGAGGGCTGAGACCGACGTGAACGACACCGACCGCGCCCTGGCGCTCGCCGATCGAGCCTGGGAGGAGCTGCTGGAACGGGAGCCGACGTTCGCCACGGCGATCGGCGACGAGCGCTACGACGACCGGCTTCCCGACATCGGCGAGGAAGGTCGCGCGGTCGCGGAGACGCGGAACCGCGCCGCGCTCGAGGAGCTCGCCACGATCGACCGCGAGCGGCTCGACGTCACGCTCCGCACGACGATGGACGTCCTCGAAGCGATCGCCACGCAGTCGCTCGCCGCGATCGAGCATCGAACCGACCGGCTCTACGTGGTGAACCACTTCGTCGGCCCGGGGGTGCTGCTCGGGGACATCGCCTCGATCCAGCGGACCGACACGCCCGAGCATCTCGACCGCTACGAACAGCGGCTCCGGGCTCTGCCCGGCTACCTGGAGACCTGCGCCGAGATCGCGCGGGAGGGGATCGCGACAGGCGTGGTCTCCCCACGGATCGTCGTCGATCGCGCTGTCGCGCAGGTGGAGCGGATCGTCGCGACGCCTGCGGGCGAGTCTCCGCCGCTCGCCGCTGCCGCCGAGGACGACTCCGCGGCTCGCGAACGGATCGCGGCCGTCTGGAGCGAGGCCGTCGCCCCCGCGTTCGCCACCTACCTGGACGTTCTCCGCGAGTACCTCCCGCACGCCGCCGAGAGCAACGCGCTGACGGACCTTCCGGGCGGGGACGCGATCTACGCGACGGAGATCCGGTCGTGGACCACGCTGCCGCTCGACCCGCAGGAGGTGCACGACCTGGGGAACGAACGGTGGGAGGCGATCCAACGGGAACGGTTCGAGATCGCGGCGGGCCTCGGCTACGACGACCCCGCGGAGGCGATCGCGGACCGGACGGCATCCGGCGAGGACACCCCGAGCTCCGCTGAGGCGCTGGTGGACTTGGTCGAGGAACAGGTCCGTCGCAGCTGGGAGATCGCTCCTCGGTGGTTCGGGCGGCTGCCGAAGGCCAACTGCCGGGTCAAGGAGATCGAGGCCTACCGGGCCGCCGACATGGCCGGCGCCTTCTACATGCCGCCCACGGCGGACGGGCAGCGGCCGGGGACCTACTACATCAACACGTACGACCTGCCGGGCAAGGCCCTCCACCAGCTCGCCGCCGTGACCTACCACGAGGCCAACCCGGGGCATCACTTCCAGATCGCGCTCGAGATGGAGTTCGACGACCGGCCCGCCCTCCGGCGGTTCGGCGGGCTCCTCGCCGGGTCCTCGTTCGCGGAGGGCTGGGGCCTGTACAGCGAGCGTCTCGCCGACGAGATGGGCCTCTACGTCGACGAGTGGGAACGACTGGGGATGCTCGCGGGTCAGGCCCACCGCGCGGCCCGGCTGATCACCGACACCGGTCTCCACGCGTTCGGCTGGTCGCGGCAGGACGCGATCGAGAAGCTCGTCGCCGGCGGGTCGCCGCGCGGGGAATCCGAGACCGAGGTCGACCGGTACATCGCGCTCCCGGCGCAGGCGCTCGCGTACATGGTCGGGATGGTCGAGATCGAGGACGCTCGTCGCCGCACCCAGGAGAAGGAGGGCGCGGCCTTCGACCTCAAGGCGTTCCACGACCGCCTGCTCGCCCTCGGCCAGCTCCCGCTGCAGGCGCTCCGGCGCGAGCTCGGCTAGGACGTGTCTCGCATGTCGGTGGGCAGAGCAGCACGGCTGCAAGGACGAGGCGCCGCGGTCGAAGAAGGCGTGCTTGTCGTATCCGGTGGCCAGTCCACGCCAGTGGTTGAAGCCGTTGAAGGCGCGCACGGACGACACGACCCACCGCCTGAGCCATCAACGGCTCGATCCAAGCCCACGCGACCTCTCTGGGTGCAGCTGAACCTGTCACCTGGCCAGAGCGGACGCGGAGTGGCGTGGGCCGCCAGCGGCGATTGGCACCTCCGGCGCGGCGTGGCACGATTTCGCAGGTGACCAGCAGACCCGCCGCGGCGCAGCACCTGCGCGACCTCGCGTGGCTGCGCCGCGTCCGCGACCGGATCGACCGCGAATACGCGCAGCCGCTGGACGTCGAGGCGCTCGCCCGCGGCGTGAACATGTCGGCCGGGCACCTCAGCCGCCAGTTCCGGCTCGCCTACGGCGAGTCGCCGTACAGCTACCTGATGACGCGGCGCATCGAGCGCGCGATGGCCCTGCTGCGTCGTGGCGACCTCAGCGTCACCGAGGTCTGTTTCGAGGTCGGTTGCTCGTCGCTCGGCACCTTCAGCACCCGCTTCACCGAGCTGGTCGGCATGCCGCCCAGCATCTACCGGCGCCACGAGACGGGCGCGATGGCGGGGATGCCGCCGTGCGTGGCGAAACAGGTGACCAGACCGATCAGGAATCGAGAAGGGCCGGCCATCGAGCCGCAGCTAGTGTGACGCCATGGACATCACCATCTACCAGACCCTCCTCCCGCACGACGACCCGGACGCATCCCTGACCTTCTATCGCGACGCCCTCGGCTTCGAGGTCCGCAACGACGTCGAATACGGCGGGCTGCACTGGATCACGGTCGGCTCCGCCGACCAGCCCGGCACGTCCATCGTCCTGTACCCGCCGGGGGCGGCCCCCGGCATCACCGACGACGAGCGCCGCACCATCGCCGAGATGATGGCCAAGGGCACCTACGCCTCCATCAACCTGGCCACCACCGACCTCGACGGCACCTTCGAGCGGCTGCAGGCCAGCGACGCCGAGGTCGTCCAGGAGCCGATCGAGCAGCCGTACGGGCTTCGCGACTGCGCCTTCCGCGATCCCGCGGGCAACCTGATCCGCATCCAGGAACTGCGCTGACCGTCCGGCGATCGCCGGCATGACTCACAGCTGAGACGAGGTCGATCTCAGATGCATCGTCACGAGGTGCCCTCGGTGTTCCGACGCCTCATCCCCTCCGCCTATCGGCCGGTGCTCGACCGCTCCACCATGGCGCTGGGCCCGCGCGCGACGCTCGGCGGCTCAGGACTCGCCACCGTGGTGCTCGGCGCCGTCGCGTGCGTGCTGCTCCTGGCCCGACGCAGGAAGCGATGAGCGCACGTCGTACGTCGCGGAACAGGTGACCGGACCGATCAGGAATCGAGAAGCACCCGTCACCGAGCCGCCGCTAGTGTGACCGTCATAGACGACCGGGTCGATGCGACCCATGACCTCAGGAGGCGACCATGACCGGCTCTACCACACAGGGGATCAAGACCGTGCTGCATCCCGTGTCCGACCTGGCGACGGCCAAGGCGGTGTATGCGGCCCTGCTCGACGTCCCGCCGCAGACCGAAGGGTCCTACTACGTCGGCTTCGAGGCCGAAGGCCAGCACATCGGGTTGGTGCCGGGCGGTGGACCGCAGGGCATGACCTCGCCGGTGGCCTACTGGCATGTGCCGGACATCGAGGCGAAGCTGGCCGAGGTGACCGCTGCCGGCGCCACCGTGAAGGAGCCCCCGCGTGACGTCGGTGAGGGCCGCCTGGTGGCCACCTTTACCGATCCCGATGGCAACGTCCTCGGACTGATCCAGGACCGGTGAGTGCCGCTGAGAGCCTGCACAGGAGGAAGCGATGAGCGCAAAGAAGGCCACGCAGAAGTCCGCCAAGAGCACCACCGCGACCCGCACGACATCGAAGGGATTCACGGCCGAGGAACGAGCGGCGATGAAGGAGCGCGCCCGAGAGCTGAAGGCGGCCGCGAACGAAGCGGACGCCGAACGCGCCGTGCTCGCGAAGATCGCCGAGATGCCGAAACCGGATCGCGTCATGGGCAAGCGGTTCCACGCGATCGTCGGAGCCAGCGCGCCAGAGCTCTCTCCGAGACTCTGGTACGGGATGCCGGCGTATACCAAGGAAGGCAAGGTCGTCTGCTTCTTCCAGAGCGCGGACAAGTTCAAGTCGAGATACGCGACCTTCGGCTTCAACGACGACGCGAAGCTCGACGACGGCAACATGTGGCCGACTTCGTTCGCGTTGACGAAGCTGACCGCCGCCGATGAGAAGAAGATCGCCGCGCTCGTGAAGAAGGCGGCGAGCTGACCCCAGCTCCGGAGTCCCGCTCACCGATGGAGACACGATGAGCACGGCCAAGACGACGGCCACGGGCCAAGAGGAAGGACGCCCGGTCGGCTGCGCTGCACGCTGCCGACAGCCACGACCTGATCCGCGTCCAGGGCGCGCGCGAGAACAACCTCAAGGACGTCAGCGTCGAGCTCCCGAAGCGCCGCCTGACGGTCTTCACGGGCGTCTCCGGGTCGGGCAAGAGCTCGCTGGTCTTCGAGACGATCGCCGCGGAGTCGCAGCGGATGATCAACGCGACCTACAGCGCCTTCGTACAGGGCTTCATGCCGACGCTGGCGCGGCCGGAGGTCGACCTCCTGGACGGCCTGACGACGGCGATCATCGTGGACCAGGAACGGATGGGCGCTACCCCCGCTCGACCGTCGGCACGGCCACCGACGCCAACGCGATGCTGCGCATCCTCTTCAGCAGACTCGGGAAGCCGCACATCGGATCGCCCAACGCGTACTCGTTCAACGTCCCGTCGGTTCGGGCGTCCGGAGCGATCACCGTCGAGCGCGGCGCCAAGACCAAGACCGAGAAGGCGACGTTCACCCGGCTCGGCGGCATGTGCCCTCGCTGCGAGGGCATGGGCAACGTGACCGACATCGACCCTGACCCAGCTCTACGACGAGAGCAAGTCGCTCGCCGAGGGCGCGATCACGATCCCCGGCTACGCAGCGGACGGCTGGGCGGTGCGGATCTACTCCGAATCGGGCTTCGTCGACCCCGACAAGTCGGTCCGGAAGTACACCAAGAAAGAGCTCCACGACTTCCTCCACCGAGAGCCGACGAAGATCAAGGTCAGCAACATCAACATGACCTACGAGGGGCTGATCCCGAGGATCCAGAAGTCGTTCCTGTCCAAGGACGTCGACGCGCTGCAGCCGCACATCCGCGCCTTCGTAGAGCGGGCCGTGGCGTTCACGACCTGTCCCGAGTGCGACGGCACTCGACTCGGCGAGGAGGCTCGGTCGTCGAAGTTCAAGGGGAAGAGCATCGCCGACGTCTGCGCGATGCAGGTCAGCGATCTCGCCGACTGGGTCCGCGACCTCGACGAGCCGTCGGTGGCCCCGCTGCTCACCGGGCTGCAGCTCCTCCTCGACTCGTTCGCGGGGATCGGGTTGGGATACCTCTCGCTCGACCGGCCGTCGGGCACCCTGTCCGGGGGGAGAGGCACTGCGCACCAAGATGATCCGCCACCTCGGCTCTTCGCTCACCGACGTCACGTACGTCTTCGATGAACCCACGATCGGCCTGCACCCGCATGACGTCCCGCGGATGAACGAGCTGCTGCTGCAGCTGCGCGACGAGGGCAACACCGTGCTCGTCGTGGAACACGATCCGGAGTCGATCGCGATCGCCGACCACGTCGTCGACCTCGGCCCCGGCGCCGGTTCGGCGGGCGGCACCGTCTGCTACGAGGGCACCGTGGAGGGGCTGCGGAGGAGTGACACCGCCACCGGCCGCCACCTCGACGACCGAGCGACCCTCAAGGAAGCGGTGCGTTCGTCGTCCGGCACGCTGGTGGTCCGCGGCGCCTCGACGCACAACCTCCGCGACGTGGACGTCGACGTCCCGCTCGGGGTGCTCTGCGTGGTCACGGGCGTCGCCGGCTCCGGCAAGAGCTCGCTGATCCACGGCTCGGTCTCCGGCCGCGACGGCGTGGTGGTGATCGACCAGGGTGCGATCCGTGGCTCGCGACGGAGCAACCCGGCGACGTACACGGGACTGCTCGACCCGATCCGCAAGGCGTTCGCGAAGGCCAACGGCGTGAAGCCGGCGCTCTTCAGCTCCAACTCCGAGGGCGCCTGCCCCACCTGCAACGGCGCCGGCGTCATCTACACCGACCTGGGCGTCATGGCCACCGTCGAATCCACCTGCGAGGAGTGCGAGGGGAAGCGGTTCCAAGCGTCGGTGCTGGAGTACGCGCTGGGCGGCCGGAACATCGCCGAAGTGCTCGCGATGTCGGTGACCGAGGCCGAGGAGTTCTTCGACGACGGCGAGGCACGCACGCCGGCCGCCCACAAGATCCTCGACCGGCTCGCCGACGTCGGGCTCGGCTACCTCAGCCTCGGCCAGCCGCTCA
>JBOGVD010000125.1:0-4832 GCA_050696355.1 Actinomycetota bacterium | reverse complement strand
GCCCCGGCGCTCGAGCTCAACGAGCGCGCGGTGCCCGGCGTTCGGCTCCGCCGTCCACGCCGGGTGGCGCATCCGCTCCTGCCAGGCCTCGGCGCGTACCCCTGGATCGCGCACGTAGTCCTCGATGGCCACGAGCTTCATCGACTCGGGCTTCGTGGTCCACACGCCGTTCGGCCCGCGGAAGTCGGGGATGCCGGACTCGGTGCTGATGCCGGCGCCGGTCAGCACCGCGATCCTCTCGGCCGCGGACAGAGAGGCAGCGACCCGATCGATCGGCCGGCTGGTCATCGGGTTCATCCCGGTCCCCGCTACCGCTCGACGCCGAACAGTCGCCAGCTGCCCGGGACGCCCTTGAGCTCGTGGTCGCCCCGGTCCGCGAAGGCGAGATCCGCCCCCGCCACGAGATCCTTCACCGTGCTCGAGACCGTGACCTCGCCGGCTCCCGCGGCGGCCATGACGCGGGCCGCGATGTGGACGGCGAGCCCGCCGAGGTCGTCGCCACGGATCTCGACCTCGCCGGTGTGGACACCCGCGCGGATATGCACCCCGAGCGCCTCGACGGCCTGCGTCACTTCGACGGCGCACCGGACGGCTTGCGTGGGCGACGCGAAGGACACGAAGAAGCCGTCCCCGGTCGTGGCGACCTCCCGGCCACCGAAGCGCTGGAGCTGCACCCGAACCAGCGCGTGATGCTGGTCGAGCAGGTCGCGCCAGCGCCGGTCACCCCACTCCGCGGCCCGGTTCGTGGAATCGACGATGTCGGTGAACAGCAGCGTGGTGAGCATCCGGTCCGGATCCGCGCCCGTTCGCGCTCCTGTGAGGAACTCCTCGATCTCGTCGGCGATCCGGTCGATCCCCTGGGAGAAGATCAGGTGGTCCTCGCCCGGGAGCTCGACGAGCTTCGCGCCGGCGATCTTCGCAGCCACATCTTTGCTGTGCTCGATCGGCACGATCCGGTTGCCGCTGCGGTTCATCACCAGCGTCGGACACGTGATCTTGGGCATCGTGTCGCGGACGTCCGCCGTCAGGGTCTGCCGGTAGTAGTACCCCATCGCGCCCTGGCGGACGGAGTTCCGCTGGAGCTTGAGCAGGCGTCGATCGAACTCCGCGTCGCCCGCGCGGCTGGGCGCGAGCCAGTCGAGCCCGCTGTCGTCCACCGCCTCAGCGATCAGGGCGACCACGTCCTCGAGACTCTCGATCGACTGCCCTTCCCCGAACGCATGCTTGGCCGTCGGTGTGTGGAGGACGAGCGAGCCGCATCGCTCGGGATGTGCGGCCGCGAGCAGCATCGCGACTAACGTGCCGTCGTTCGAGCCGACGATCGCGGGTCGTTCCGAGCCGGCCGCATCGAGGACCGCGATCACGTCCTGGACCTGGGTGTCGAAGTCCGGCAGGGCGTCGAGTGGGACGGGGTCGGAGAGCCCCGTCCCTCGCCGGTCGAAGTGGATCAGGCGGCCGAGGGAGGCGAGCCGGCGGAGCAGGCGGGCGAAGTCGGGGAACTCCCAGACCGCCTCGACGTGGTGCACCCAGGTGTCGATGAACAGGATGTCGATCGGTCCGTCGCCGACCACCTGATAGGCGATGTGCACGTCGCCCACCTTCGCGAACCGCGTGTCCACAGGGTCCGGCATGGGCGTGAGCGTAGCGCGTGGTCGGAGCCCTCTAGGATTCGCCTGTGCGAAGGTGCGACGCCTGCGGCGAAGAGAACGCGGACCGTGCTCGGTTCTGCTCGAACTGCGGGGCGTCGCTCGAGGCAGCCTCCGCCTCGGCCGCCGAGGAGCGCAAGACCGTCTCGGTGCTGTTCGTCGACCTGGTGGGCTTCACCGCTCGTTCGGACGACGCTGACCCCGAGGACGTCCGCGCGACCCTCCGCGTCTACCACGACCGCCTCCGCGAGGAGATCGAGCGCTTCGGCGGCACGGTCGAGAAGTTCATCGGGGACGCGGTGATGGCTGTGTTCGGCGCGCCCACCGCCCACGAGGACGATGCCGAGCGCGCCGTCAGGGCGGCTCTCCGGATCAACGAGGCGATCGAGGAGTTGAACGCCGAGCGTCCGGGGCTCGACCTGGCGGTCCGCGCCGCGGTGCACACCGGCGAGGCCGTCGTCTCGCTCGGCGCGCGGCCGGAGCGCGGCGAGGGCTTCGTCACCGGGGACGTCGTGAACGTCGCATCGCGGCTCCAGGGCCTCGCGCCCGTCGGAGGCGTGGTCGTGGGCGAGCTCACCCACCGCGCCACGCGCGGCCCGATCGAGTACGAGGAGCTCGAGCCGGTCCAGGTGAAAGGGAAGGAGCGCGCGATCCCCATCTGGCGGGTGGTCGGGGCCCGCAGCAGGTTCGGGGTCGACATCGAGCCGGGGACCGCGACGCCGCTGATCGGGCGTGAACGCGAGCTCGCCCTCCTGCAGCAGCTCTATCGCCGGGCGGCCGGCGAGCGCGCCGTGCAGCTCGTCACCCTCTCCGGGGAGCCGGGCGTCGGCAAGTCGCGGATGGTCCGCGAGTTCCGCGGCTTCATCGACGACGAGCCCGAGCTGATCGTCTGGCGGCAGGGCCGGTGCCTGCCCTACGGCGAGGGCATCACGTACTGGGCGCTCGGCGAGGTCGTGAAGGCGCACGCCGGCATCCTCGAGAACGACGACCCGGAAAAAGCGGCCGGCAAGCTGGCGACGGCGGTGGAGCTCGTCGTCGAGGACGAGGGCGACCGGGACTGGATCCGGGCACGGCTCGAGCCGCTCGTCGGGCTCGGCGGAGACCAGGCGGCGGCCGACCGCGAGGAGTCATTCGCGGCGTGGCGCGGCTTCCTCGAGGCGATCGCCTCCAAGGGGCCGTTCGTGTTCGTGATGGAGGACCTGCACTGGGCCGACCCAGCGCTGCTCGCGTTCCTCGAGCATCTGTCGGACTGGGCGACCGACGTGCCGCTGTTGATCCTCTGCACGGCCCGGCCGGAGCTCTACGAGCGACACATTGCGTGGGGCGGCGGCACGCGGAACCACACGTCGATCGCGCTCTCTCCGCTATCACCCGACGAGACGGCGCGGCTGATCGGCGCCCTGCTCGACCAGGCCGTCCTCCCGTCCGACACGCAATCGGCCCTGATGGCACGCGCCGGCGGTAACCCGCTCTACGCGGAGGAGTTCGTCCGGATGCTGGTCGATCGCGGCGTGCTCGTCCGCCGGGGTGCCGCCTGGGAGCTCACGGCCGGGGAGAACGAGATCCCCGTGCCCGAGTCGGTGCAGGCGCTGATCGCCGCCCGCCTGGACACGCTGCCGCCCGAGCGGAAGGCGTTGCTGCAGGACGCCGCCGTCCTCGGCAAGGTCTTCTGGGCCGGTGCGGTCGCGGAGATGGGTGGGCTCGACCAGGCGACCGTCCGCGACGGGCTCCACGAGCTCGCCCGCAAGGAGCTGGTCCGGCCCGCGCGGCGGCCGTCGATCGAGGGTGAGACCGAGTACGCGTTCTGGCACGTGCTGATCCGCGACGTGGCCTACGGACAGATCCCCAGGGCATCGCGGGCCACCAAGCACGTCGCGGCAGCCGCATGGATCGAGCGGATCGCCGGGGAGCGCGTGGAGGACATCGCCGAGCTCCTCGTCCACCACTACGAGCAGGCGATCGAGCTCGCGGGCTCGGCGGGGGAGGACGTCTCCGCCCTCGAGGACCGGATCCTGCCGATCCTGCTCCTCGCCGGCGATCGCGCGCTCCGCCTCGACACGGCCAAGGCGGTGGCCTACTTCGAGCGGGGCCTCGAGGTCACGAAGGCAGGAGAGCCACGCCGCCTGCAGGTGCTGTTGCTCGGGACGAGGCTCTCCACGTTCGGCGGGGAGATCGACCCTGCCAGGCAAGTGGTGGTGCACGATGCGCTCGACGCGGCTCGCGCGCAGGGCGATCGGTTGGCCGAGGCCGAGATCCTGTCCGCTCTGTCGCGGATCGCCTGGGCGGCGGGCGACACCGTGAAGCAGTTCGAGCTCGTCGAGGAAGCCGTCTCGATCCTCCGTGATCTGCCCCCGGGTCGGGAGCTCGCTCGGGCGCTGACGCGGCAGGCCTCGGCGTACGGGCTCGCGGGGAGGGGCAGGGAGACGCTCTGGGCGGTCGAGCGCGCGCTCCCCGTGGTCCGCGACCACGGATCCTCCGGCGACCTCGCGGTACTCCTCCAGTTCGGCGGCGAGGCCCGCGTCTACGAAGGCGAGGTCGAGGAGGGGATCCACGACCTGGAGGAAGGTCTCCGGCTGGCCCTCGAGTTCAACCCGGTCGGGATGGTCTGCGCCGCCTACGTGAACCTCGGCGACATGCGGTGGCTGAACGAGGGACCGGCCGAAGGCCAAGCCCTCTACGAGCAGGGGATCGAGTTCGGGACGCGACGGGGCGCGGTCCTCGGCGTGCGGTGGGGCCGGATGCAGACGATGTGGACCATGTTCGACCTCGGCCGCTGGGACGAGCTGGTGGAGATCGGTGCCGAGCTGATCGCGACGGAGCCAGACGGCAGCACGCAGATCGCCGTCCTCGCCGAGATCTACCGGGAGCACGTGGAAGTCCGTCGAGGGAGATCGGTCGGAGCGTCCTTCGAGTCGGAGGTCCTGCCGAGGGCGCTCGAGATCGGAGACGACCAGGTGGTGGTCCCGGCCCTCCACGTCGCCGCCCTGTCACGGCTGCCCAGCGGGAACGTGACCGGTGCGGTCGAGGCGATCGAAGAGCTGCACGCGAAGATGTCCGACCGACCGGGCTCGCGCGGCTGGCTCATGGACGAGGCCGCGGACGTCTGTCGCGCGGCGGCCGCGACGGACACCTTGAGACGGCTCCTCGAGGGATACACACCACATCTCACGAGGCACCGGATCAGCG
>JBOGVD010000124.1:0-5856 GCA_050696355.1 Actinomycetota bacterium | reverse complement strand
AGCTCGGCGACGTGATCGCCGAGCTCGACGTCAATCCCGTGATCGTCTCGCCGTCGGGGTGCGTGGCCGTCGACGCGCTCGTCATCCCGGACTGACGCGCCGGCAACAGCACCCCGGCGGTGTGACGGCGGTCATGTGCGGATCGCTCGCGCGTGGCATACAACGTCCTCCGGAGGGGTATGCGGGACGCGGGAGGAAGCGGCATGAGGCGCATCCGGACCGAGAAGCCGAAGCCACGGTCTCCGCGCGAGCAGCTTCCCGTCCTCCCGCGCGACCCACGTGACCCCGACGTCGTCCGCGTGAAGCGAGGCCCGGTGTGGCGTTTCGCGGACCGTCGCCGGGCGGCATTGCGCCCTTAGAGCGCATCCTCCACCGGCACGGTGCCCGGCTCCCAGCCCGTGTAGGCCTCGCCCGGGAACGTCCACGGCGATCCGAACGTCGGCGCCCGCTCCCGGCCGAGCTCCGGCGCTCGCGGACCGGACGAGAAGTCGAAGACGTGCTCGAGGTTGTGCGTGTTGCGGATCCGGTCCGTCAACGGCTCGAGGCCCCAGTTGTCGGAGATGAAGCGGAGCGGCGTGGAGAACTCACCGAGCTCGTCGTCGATCACGCCCCGCCGGGTGTAGGGGGAGATCGTCAGGAGCGGCACCCGGATCCCGAGCCCGAGGTGATCAACGGCCGGCGGGACGATCGGATCGTAGAAGCCACCCCACTCGTCCCACGTGAGGAAGATCGCCGTGTGCTCCCACATGTCGGAGCGCATCACCTTGTTCACGAGCTTCGTGACCCAGTTGTGCGCGTGGCCCGTGGAGAAGGGCGGGTGATCGGAGAGCTGGAACCGCGGTGTCACCCACGTGACCGCCGGAAGCGCGTTCGCGTCGATGTCGTCCAGCAGCCGATCCACCGGGCGCATGTGCTCGTGCCACAGGTCGGTGTGGAAGACGTTGGAGATGCCGTTATAGGCGTTCCAGAAATACCCGGGCTGCCCCGGCACCGCGGAGTAGGAGGCCCAGTCCACGTCGGCGGCGGAGAGCTGCTCGCCCACCGTGGGGAACTCGAAGCACGTGCTGTGCTTCGTGAGGTTGCCCGCGTCATCGTTGACGAAGACGAAGACGTTGTCGCCGAGCGCGTCGCACCCCCAGCTCTTGAAGTTCTTGCCGTCCGCCTTCCGGCTCCGGATGTTCTCCGGATTGTCCGTCGCGCCGCCCGAGGTGCCGGCGATGAAGTAGAAGTGGTTCGGGTAGCTGGGCCCGGCCGCCGACGCGAAGAAGTTCTCCGACAACGCGTACTCCCGAGCCCAGTGCCAGTAGTTCGGGATCTGGTCCTCGTCGAAGATCGTGTAGCCGTAGGTCTCGCCGTAGATGCCCGTGCCGAAGCCGTCCATCGCCCCGCCGTTCACGCAGAACCGATGCGCGGCGAGGTCGTGCGGGATGTCTCCGGGCAGCCATTCGGGACAGCGGATCAACGGCTTGTCGGCGCCGTCGAGCAGGCCGACGGTCGTGCCGCGCACCCCCGGGAACTTGCCGAACACATTGTTGAAGCTGCGGTTCTCGAGCATCACATAGAGGACCCGTTTGATCGGCCACCGCGTGTCGGACGTCGGGATCTCGTCGTCGACCTTGGGGATCGGCTTCCCCCCGGTGCAGGAGAAGAGCACGCCCCCGGCGACGGCCATGGCGCTCGTCCGGAGGAATCGGCGACGGCTGACCGGCATCGGATGTCGCTCGTCGCGATCCGCTCCGTAGGGTCCGGTGTCCATGGGACCCCTTTGTATCAAGCCCGCTATCCTCGTCGAGCCTCGATGGGTCATCTCATGAAGAAACGCATGATCGTTGCTGCGCTGCTCGTCTTCCTCGCAGCGTGCGACGGGGAGTCGGGTTCCTTCCCGAACTCCCCGGCCCCGTCGACGTCGACCCCGTTCTCCTCGACGCCCACGCTCGCCTCACCGACCCCGCCCGCCGTGCCGGAGGTCCCGCCGCCCACCAGGGGCGATGCGTCGGAGACGTGCGTCGACGGCTGGCGGACGCCGCAGGCCGGGTCGGTCCTCGCGACGAAGCCGCTCCGCATCCTCCGCCGAACGATCCAACTCCCCGGCGAGCCGGAGATCGTCGAGATGCGGTACTTCACCGGCCCCGAGTCGCCCCCGTCCGACAAGGGCTACATCTCTAGGATCGAGCGGTGGTACGTGAAGCTCTACACCGAAGCCGACCTCCGGTTCCAGGGGCGGTTCCTCGTCGAGTCGAGGGAGTTCGGCGACGGGGTGGCCGCCGTGGCCCCGTACGACACCGAAGGCTTCCGCTCGCCCGACTGGAGCGGATTCCAGTGGAACGAGGCCGATCCCGAACCTCGGCCGTACCCGGGGCTCCCCGGCGCGTGGTCGGGGATCCGCTACGACTTCGTCAAGGGTGGCGAGGCGCTCGAGATCCCGGGGTTGCCCGCCGAGGTCCGCGGGTGCCTGGAGACGGCCTGAGGACTCACCGTTCGGCTGGCCAACCGGTGTAGAGACCGGCGCCGCGCTTCCGCAATTCGTTGCCGATCACGACGCGCTGGATCTCGGACGTGCCCTCCCAGATCCGGTCGACCCGGAGCTCGCGCCACAGGCGCTCGACCGGCTGATCGCGCAGGTAGCCGCGGCCGCCGTGGATCTGGACGGCCTTGTCGGCGACCCGCCCGGCCGTCTCGCTGCAGACGAGCTTCACGGCGGCCGCCATCGCATGGAGCCCCTTCCGGTCGGCGCCGCCGCGCGCGGCCTGCCAGCAGACGCGGTAGAGCATCGACGTCGCCGCCATGAGCTCGGCCGCCATGTCGGCGAGCATGAACTCGACCGCCTGGAAGTCGACGATCGGCCGTCCGAACTGCCGGCGTTCCTTCGCGAAGTCGAGCGAGAGCTCGAGCGCGCGGGTGGCGGCCCCGACGGTGCGGGCTCCGATCATCAGCCGCTCCTCCACGAACCAGTCCTTCGTGAGCTCGAAGCCCTGCCCGATCTCCCCGAGGATCCGGTCCTCGCCCGCGCGCACGTCCTCGAACGCGAAGATCGGATGCTCGAAGACGAAGGTGTGCATGTACCTCGGCGTGCGGACGAGCCGGACGCCCGGCGCGTCCTTGTCGACCAGGAAGATCGTGGCCTTGCCCGGATCGCCGTCGACGTGCGTGTGGAGCAGGAAGAAGTCGGCGATGTCGCCGGAGGTGACGTGCCACTTCTCGCCGTTGATGCGCCACGCGTCTCCGTCGCGCGTGGCGGTCGTCTCGACCATCGTCGGATCGGAGCCCGCGCCTTCCTCGGTGATCGCATAGGCATCGCGGCGCTCCCCACGGCACGCCGGGCGGAGGAAGCGGTCCTTCTGCTCCTCGGTCCCCGCCGCGAGCGGGATCGACGGCCGCCACGGGATGTCCCAGAGAGCGCCGGTGGCGCGGCCCCACTGCTCCTCGATCAGCATCTGCTCGAACAGGTCGTGGCCCCGGCCGCCGTCGGACTCGGCGTGGTTGACCGCGTGGAACCCCCACTCGAGGACCGCCTGCTTGGCCTCCGCGTGTCTCTCGGGCGTGAGGCCGTCGTTCGCTTCGCACTCGTCCTCCAGCGGGACGAGGACCTGTTCGGTGAAGTCGCGCGCCTTCTGCTGGAGCTCGCGGTCGGCGCCGGAGAGTCGCAGGTCCATCTGTGGCGCGGAGTGTAGGCGGTGGGCGCTTCAGCCTGGGCGCGTGGGCTACGCTCCGCTCCATGCTCCAGGAGCTCGCAGCGGCAGTGCGGGAACGGCGCGTGTCGGCCGAAGCGCTCGTGCGGACGTCGCTCGAGCGGATCGAGCGGCTCAACCCGCCGCTGAACGCCGTGATCTCGGTCCGCGAGCAGGCGCTGGACGAGGCCCGGGAGCTGGACGCGCGGATCGGCGCCGGCGCGGACCCGGGACCCCTGGCCGGCGTCCCGCTGCTCGTGAAGGACATGGAAGACGTGGCCGGGGTGTCGACGACGTACGGCTCGGTCGTGTTCGCGGACGCGCCGCCGGCCGAGGCCGACGGCCTGATCCCGCGGCGCCTCGGGGCCGCCGGCGCGATCGTGGTCGGCAAGACGAACCAACCCGAGTTCGCCTGGGCGGGATTCACGGACAACGACGCCTACGGGCCGACGCGGAACCCATGGAACATGGATGCCTCGCCCGGAGGGTCCTCGGGCGGCTCGGCGGCCGCGATGGCGGCGGGCCTCGCGCCCATCGGGACGGCGACCGACGGCGGTGGCTCGATCAGGATCCCGGCGGGCTGCTGCGGGCTGGTGGGCCTCAAGCCGACGAACGGCGTGATCGGCCGTGAGCCGATCCCCGACTGGATCGACCTCTCGACGTTCGGACCGCTCGGCCACACGGTGGCGGACGTCCGGCTGCTGCTCGAGCTCGAGGCCGGACCCGTGCCCGGAGACCCGACGGCCATCCCGGGGCCGTTGCCGATGACCGGCGCCATTCCGGCGCGCATCCTCGCGGCGCCGCGGCTGGTCGACTACGGACCGCTGCCGGGCTCCGTGCAGTCGCTGTTCGACGACGCGCTCTCCTCGCTCGAACGCGCCCTGGGCCTGGCGATCGAGTCGGTCGACCCGGCCTCGATCTTCCGGGCCGGGAACCCGAGCGAGGATTGGGGCGTGATCTGCGCCCTCGAGCACGTCCATTCGCTCGGTTGGGAGTTCTGTGAGGCGAACGTCGACCGGTTCTCGGAGCTCTTCCGCGGCGTGGTGGCGTTCGCGCGGAAGACGCCGCTGGACGCCTACATGGCGATCCGCCGTCGCCGGTTCGAGTACGTGCGCGAGCTCGATACGTTGCTGGATGACGACGCCATCCTCGTCACGCCGACGAACTGCTTCGAGTGGATCCGGGCCGACGGCGTGGACCCGGCCACCGGTCGGATCGCGAACGAGGGCGGCTCGTTCAACACGGATCCGCAGAACATGACCGGGCACCCCGCGATCAGCGTCCCCGCAGGCGTCTCGGCCGAGGGCGTGCCGTTCGGCCTCCAGATCACGGCGCCGCGGTTCCGGGACGGGATGGCACTCTCGGTCGCCGAGGCCTGGGAGCGCACGAACCCGTGGCCGCTCGTCGCGCCCGGCTACGACCCGTTCACGGCCTGAGATCTACGGGCCGAGGTTGTAGCCGAGGCGCCGGGGGAGCTTCGCGACGAAGTCGATCAGCGGGTTCGGGTCCTCGCCCTGGTCCTCGGCGTCGTCCTTGCGGCGGATCGCGGTGTTCGCGACGAGCGCGCCTGGGGATCGGACGGGCTCCGGCGGGAACCGCAGCGGCTCCAGGTCGACGAGCGGGAGGTCGAGGACCGGGTCGGCCTTCCCCAGGATGCGGTGGGCCATGATGCGGCCTCCGAGGTGTGCGGGTCCCACGCCGTTGCCGGTGTAGCCGTGCCCGTAGTGGACGTTGCCCTCGTCGATCGTCCCGAACGTGGGCAGGTGGTGGCCGGAGACGTCGATCGGACCGCCCCAGGCCGCCTCGATCGGGACGTCGACGAAGCCGGGGAACATGCGGTGGAGGTCCGCGATCGCGATCTCGATCGCTCGCGGGTCGTACGCGAACCTCGGACCGATCCGCCGGGCGAGGTTCGGCTGCATGCCGCCAAGGCCGAAGGAGATCCTTCCGTCGGGCGTCGTGCGCACGTAGTGGACCGCGGAGCGCATGTCCGCGACCCCCGAGCCGTCCGTCCACCCGATCTCCTTGAGTCGATCGGGAGCCGGTCCCGTCATGACGATGTAGGAGCCGCGGACGACCACGGTCCTCCGGAAGCGCTTCCAGTGGTGGGCCCAGGCGTTCAACGCCACCACCGCGACGCCGGCCTGCACCGTGCCGCCGGGCGTCTCGGCTCGGGCCGGGTCTCCCG
>JBOGVD010000123.1:0-15890 GCA_050696355.1 Actinomycetota bacterium | reverse complement strand
GCGTTGAGGGCGGCCACCGAGCGCCGCGCCTGGGCGGATCGCCCGCGGGAGGAAGTCGAAGCCTCCCTCGCCCGCAGCACCGATCTCCCGGTCGGCACGACTCGCATGAGCGGAGGGTACTCCGACGCGCCGAGGCTCGCAGTCGCATCCGTGCTCGGCGGTAGGGTTATCGGGTGGACGTACGGAGCAGGCTGCAGGCATTGATGGCCGAACGGATCCTCGTGCTGGAGGGTCCGAAGGGAACCGCGATCCAATCGCTGGAGCTCTCCGAGGATGAGTTCCGCGGTGAGCTCCTGAAGGACCACCCTCGGGATGTCCGAGGAGACAACGACGTCCTCGGCCTCACGAGGCCCGACATCGTCGAGAAGATCCATCGGGACTACGTGGCGGCCGGCGCGTGGATCGTGAGCACGAACACCTTCAACGCGAGCCCGGTCTCGCAGGCCGAGTACGGGCTGGAGCACCTCGTGTACGACATGAACCGAGCGGCCGCGGAGAACGCGCGGCGGGCGCTCGACGGCGCCGACGATCGTTTCGTGGTCGGCTCCGTCGGTCCCACGAACCGGACGCTCTCGATCTCGCCGAAGGTCGAGGATCCCGCGTTCCGGACGATCACGTTCGACGAGCTCACCGCCGCGTACGCGGAGCAGATCCGTGGCCTCGTCGACGGCGGCGTCGACCTGATCCAGATCGAGACGATCTTCGACACGCTGAACGCCAAGGCGGCGATCGCCGCGGCCCGCGACGTGGCGCCGGACGTCCCGCTCTGGCTCTCGTTCACCGCGGTCGACCAGAGCGGCCGCAACCTCTCCGGTCAGACCGCCGAGGCGTTCTGGCTCTCGGTGACGCACGCCGAGCCGTTCATCGTCGGGGTGAACTGCTCCCTGGGGGCGGCGCAGATGCGGCCCTACCTCGCCGCGCTCTCGGGGGTCGCGCCCACCTACACGGCGTGCTACCCCAACGCAGGGCTGCCCAACGCGATGGGCCTCCACGACGAGGATCCCGAGATCACGAGTGGCTACGTCGGCGAGTTCGCGCGGGCCGGGCTCGCCAACATCCTCGGCGGCTGCTGCGGCACCACCCCGGAGCACATCCGGCAGATCGCGGAGGCCGTCCGCGACACGTCCCCTCGACCGGTGCCCGCTCCTGCCGAGACCCTCACCTCGTTCAGCGGCCTCGAGCCGTTCGTGGTCCGGCCCGACACCGGGTTCGTGATGGTCGGGGAGCGGCAGAACATCACGGGCTCGAAGAAGTTCCGGCGGCTGGTCGAGAGCGGCGACTTCCAGGCCGCCGTCGACGTCGCCCGGGAACAGGTCCAGAACGGCGCGAACCTCCTGGACGTCAACATGGACACCGACCTGCTGGACGGACCGGCGGCGATGACGACCTACCTGAACCTCCTGGCGACCGAGCCCGAGGTCGCCCGCGTGCCGATCATGGTCGACTCCTCGAGCTGGGACGTGATCGAGGCCGGCCTCAAGTGCGTCCAGGGCAAGGGCGTCGTGAACTCGATCAGCCTGAAGGAGGGAGAGGACGACTTCCTCGACAAGGCGCGGCGCGTGAAGCGGTACGGCGCGGCCGTCGTGGTGATGGCCTTCGACGAGCAGGGGCAGGCCGACACGGTCCAGCGGAAGGTCGAGATCTCCGAGCGCGCGTACCGCCTGCTCATCGAGCGGGGCGGCTACGACCCGTCCGACATCATCTTCGACCCCAACATCCTGGCGATCGCCACCGGGATGGAGGAGCACACCGACTACGCGAAGGCCTTCATCGACGCGACCCGGATCATCAAGCGGCGCTGCCCCGGCGTGAAGGTCTCCGGAGGCGTCTCCAACCTCTCCTTCGCCTTCCGCGGCAACGACGTGGTCCGAGAGGCGATGCACTCGGCGTTCCTGTACCACGCGCGCCAGGCCGGCCTCGACATGGCGATCGTGAACGCCGGCCAGCTCCCCGTCTACGACGACATCCCGAAGGACCTCCTCGACCACGTCGAGGACCTGCTCTTCAACCGCCGGCCCGACGCGACCGAGCGGATGCTCACGTTCGCCCAGACCGTCGAGGGCGAGGCGATGCGCACCGAGCAGGACCTGTCGTGGCGCGAGGGGTCGGTCGAGGAACGGCTCTCCCACGCCCTCGTCCACGGGATCGACGCGTTCATCGAGGAGGACGCGGAGGAGGCCCGGCAGGGCTACGAGCGGCCGCTCGAGGTGATCGAGGGACCGCTCATGGACGGCATGCAGATCGTCGGTGACCTCTTCGGGGCCGGCAAGATGTTCCTGCCGCAGGTCGTGAAGTCCGCGCGCGCGATGAAGAAGGCGGTCGCACACCTCGAGCCGTTCATGCAGGAGGAGAAGGAACGCCTCGGCCTCGTCGGCTCCGCCCAGGGAACGATCGTCACCGCCACGGTCAAGGGCGACGTCCACGACATCGGCAAGAACATCGTCGGCGTGGTGCTCGGCTGCAACAACTATCGCGTGGTCGACCTCGGCGTGATGGCCCCCGCCGAGACGATCCTCGACACGGCCGAGCGGGAGCAGGCCGACGTGATCGGGCTCTCGGGGCTGATCACGCCCTCGCTCACGGAGATGGTGACGGTCGCCACCGAGATGCAGCGGCGGGGCCTCGACCTCCCGTTGCTGATCGGCGGGGCCACCACCTCCAAGCAGCACACGGCCGTCAAGATCGCGCCGGTGTACGCGCAACCAGTGGTCCACGTGATCGACGCCTCCCGCGTGGTCGGGGTGATGAGCGCGCTGCTCGACGAGCCTCGCAAGGCCACGTTGGACGCCGCGAACCGCGCCGACCAGGACCGGCTCCGGAAGCTCCACGAGCAGAAGCAGAAGGCGCCGCTCCTTCCCTACCGGAAGGCCCTCGAGAACCGCCTCCAGGTGGAGTGGCGGCAGGAGGACGCGCCGCCTCCCCCCTTCGTCGGCACCCGGACCGTGGAGCCCGACCTCGCCGTGCTCCGCGACTACATCGACTGGACGTTCTTCTTCACCGCGTGGGAGCTGAAGGGCAGCTACCCGCAGATCCTCGACCACCCGGAGATGGGCCCGACCGCCCGCGAGCTGTTCCAGGTCGGACAGGAGGTCCTCGACCGGATCGCCGAGGAGCGGCTGCTCGAGGCCCGCGGCGTGTACGGGTACTTCCCCGCGCACGCCGAGGGCGACGACATCGTCACCGAGGGCGGCTACGTCTTCCATTGCCTCCGCCAGCAGGGCGACCGCGGGGAGGGCGAGCCGAACAAGTCGATCGCCGATCTCGTCGCGCCGCTCGAGTCCGGCGTCCGGGACCACGTGGGCGCCTTCGCCGTGTCCGCCGGCTTCGGCGCCGACGAGCTCGCCAAGACCTACGAGGCCGAGCACGACGACTACCGGGCGATCGTGGCCAAGGCGCTCGCCGACCGCCTCGCGGAGGCCTTCGCCGAGCACCTCCACGAGCAGGTTCGCCGCGAGTGGTACGCCCCCGACGAGCGGCTCACCGGCGAGGAGCTGATCAAGGAGCGCTACCGCGGCACCCGGCCGGCGTTCGGCTACCCCGCCTGCCCGGACCACAGCGAGAAGCGGACCCTGTTCGAGCTGCTGAACGTGAGCGAGGCGGCCGGCATCGACCTCACGACCTCGTGCGCGATGATGCCGGCGGCGAGCGTCAGCGGCATGTACCTCGCCCATCCCGCCGCCCGGTACTTCCACGTCGGGCGGATCGCGAAGGATCAGGTGGAGGACTACGCGCGGCGCAAGGGCGAGTCCCTCGCCGAAGCAGAGCGATGGCTCGCCCCGAACCTCGCCTACGAGCCAGGCTGAGCCGACCCCGAGGTCCGCGGAGCGCGCGTCCCCGCTGGTAGCGTCCCCGGCATGGCGCAGGCGTACTGGCATCCGTTCGCAGACATGGCCGCCGTGATCTCGGGCGGTGAGCTCGTCCTCGACCGCGGGGACGGCTGCTACGTGTGGGACGTCGACGGCACCCGCTACCTCGATGCGACGGCCTCCCTGTGGTACTGCAACGTGGGCTGGGGCCGCACGGAGATCGGCGAGGCGGCGGCCGCACAGATGGCGAAGCTTCCCACGTACTCGAACTTCGGCGACATCGTGGTCCCGGTGACCCTCGAGCTGGCCGACCGGGTCGCGGGTCTCGCCCCGGTCCCGGGCTCCAGCGTCTTCCTCACGAGCGGCGGGTCGGACTCGATCGACACCGCGACGAAGATGGCGCGCCGGTACTGGCAGCTCCTCGACGAGCCGGATCGGACGATCCTCGTCCGACGGGAGAAGGCGTACCACGGGATGCACACCGCCGGGACCTCGCTCGCGGGCATCCCGGCGAACGCGGCGGGGCACGGTGCTCTGATCCAAGACGTCATGGAGGTGCCGTGGGACGATCCCGAGTCGCTGCGGGCGGCGATCGACGACGTCGGCCCGGAGCGAGTTGCGGCCTTCTTCTGCGAGCCGGTGATCGGGGCCGGCGGCGTGTTCCCTCCCCCCGACGGCTATCTCGAGGCCGTCCGTGCGGTGTGCCGCGACACGGGGGTGCTGTTCGTCGCCGACGAGGTCATCACTGGGTTCGGCCGATCCGGCGACTGGTTCGCCTCCACACGCTTCGGGCTCGAGCCGGACATCCTCGTCTGCGCGAAGGGGATCTCGAGCGGGTACCTGCCGCTCGGCGCTGTCCTCGCCTCACCGGAGGTGGCCGAACCGTTCTGGGCCGAGGGCGCGGGGATGTGGCGGCACGGCTACACCTACAGCGGTCACGCGGCGGTCGCGGCCGCGGCGCTGGTGAACATCGACATCCTCGAGCGCGAGGAGCTCCCCGCGCGAGCGCGGGCGCTCGAGGGGACCCTCGTGGACACGCTCGGACAGCTCGTGGACCACGACCTCGTGGAGGAGATCCGCGGAGGGGTCGGGCTCCTCGCCGCCGTGAACCTCCGGCGAGATCTCGTCGAGGCCGACCCGACGATCGGCGCCCGAGCCGGCGCGGCGATCCGCGAGGCCGGCGTCCTGGTTCGGCCGCTCGTCGGCGGCGCGCTCGCGGTCAGTCCGCCGCTGACGATCGAGGAGGCACAGCTCCAGGAGATCGCGGACGGCATCCGTGCCGGCCTCGACGCCGTCGCTTCGGCAGGGACGAGCTAGCGGCGCTTCAGTGGAACGAGTTGCCGCAGGCGCACGAGCTCTGCGCGGCCGGGTTGTCGATCGTGAAGCCTGAGGCCTCCAGGGAATCCACCCAGTCGATCGTGGCCTGTGTGAGATACGGGACGCTCATCTTGTCCACGACGACCTTGACGCCGAACTGCTCCTCGAGCAGATCCTTCTCCGAGACCTGGTCGTCGAGGTACATCGCGTAGCGGAGGCCGGAACACCCACCGGGCTGGACGGCGATCCGCAGCGCGATGTCCGGACGCCCCTCGTCGGTGATGAGCTTCTGGACCTCGCCCGCGGCGGTCTCGGTCAGCTGGATCGTCTTCTGGCCCGTCGGCGACGTCGTCGCTCGGGCGGTCTCCTGGCTGGTCTGGGCCATCGTGTCCGTCGCTCCGGTCTCGGGGGTCGATGTCATGGGGACAGTCTACCTTGGCTCGCCGTCACCCTCGACGAAGTCCGCAAGGTCCGCGCCGGTCACCCGCCGGAGCTCCTGCGGCGCCAGGGGGAACACCGAGTCCGGGGTGCCCGCCGCGGCCCAGACCTCCTCGAACGCAAGCAAGGCCGGATCGAGGTAGGCCGGCAGGGCCGCCGGATGACCGAAGGGCGGCGTGCCGCCCACGGCGAAACCGGTGGCGGCCCGCGCCTCCTCGGGCGTGGCCCGGCGCGCGGCGGAGGCGCCTGCCACGGCGGCGAGCCTCGCCGGGTCGACCCGGTTCGCGCCCGACGTGAACGCGATCACCGGCCGGTCGTCCGCGACGAAGACGAGCGACTTCACGATCTGTGCCACGTCGCACCCGATCGCTCTGGCGGCATCCGCCGCGGTCTTCGTCCCTTCGGGGAAGCGACGGATCCGGGGCTCCAGCCCGAGGGGACGCGCCGCGTCCGTGAACCGCTCGATCGCTCCCATCACGCGGGAGCCCTCGGCGCGGAGCGGCGATCCGGCTGGTGCAGCATGGCGCGTACTGTACGATTCCGCGCCGTGAGCCCCGACCGCACCACGCTGCTCGGTGTCGCGCACGCGGAGCGTCAGCGGCTCGGCCGCACCATCCAGTACGCCGAACCAGAGACCTGGGAACAGCCCAGCGCCCTGCCCGGCTGGTGGAACCGGGACGTGATGGCGCACCTCGCGGCGCACGATACCGCCGCGGCCCAGCTCGTCAAGGGGGACCCGGCCGAGGAGCTGGAGGAGTATCGCGGCAGCCTGAACGGGGCCGCGTTCTCGGTCGACTCCTTCAACGAGTGGGTCGTCGAGCGGCGGTCCGGATCGCCCACCCGCGAGGTGCTCGTGACGTGGGGCAAGGCCGCCGACGCCTTCCTCGCCTACGCCGGCCTCCTGTCCGAGCAGGACTGGGAAGCGCGGCGCTTCCCGTGGCTGGCGGGCGAGATCGCGGCGCGCTACCTCGTCCAGTCCCGGATCGTCGAATGGTGGATCCACGGCGAGGACATGCGCGCGACCAACGGCCTCGGGCCCGAGTACCAGCACTGGCCGGTGCACCTGACGATCGACATGGGGGTCCGGATGCTGCCGTGGGCGCTCGCCCGGGAAGGGCTCGACCTGAGCGGCTCCAGCGTCCAGATCGAGGTGGACGGGGCCGGCGGGGGGTCGTGGCACTGGGGCCTCGGGACCGGATCCGTCCCGTCCGCGGACAAGGAGCCCGACGCCACGATCGTCGGCAGGGCCCCGCAGCTCGCGCTCGTGGCGGCGCGGCGCGTCCCCGCCGTCGACGCCCTCGCCTCCGGCAACCTCGTCGCGGGCCTCGACGTCGAGCTCGGCGTCGCCGTCCTGCGCCACATCCGCGCCTTCGTCTGAGGGAACCGGGCGGCTCGCTCGCCCGTACCCCCTAGCGTGAACGGATGCCGTGTACCTTCTCGGTCTGATGCCATCGATGGAGCTCGATGCCGATCAGCGCCTGATGCGCACGTTCGCCGCGCGCGATCCGGCGGCAGCCGACGCCCTCTACCGAAGGTTCGCCGGGCGCATCTACGGCCTCGGGCTCGTGATGCTGGGCAACGACGCCGCGGCGCAGGATCTCGTGCAGGACACCTTCGTGAAGCTCTGGCGGAGCGCGGACCGCTACGACCGCGCCCGGGGCAAGCTCGAGACCTGGGTCCTGCTGATGGCACGGTCGCTCGCGATCGATGCGATCCGTCGCCGCGTGGTGGAGGCACGGACGCTGGAGCACGCGGAACGGCCGACGGAGGCGGATCCGCGGCCGGGACCGGACGAGCAGGCCGTGACCCTCGATCTGACCGAGCGCGCGCGCCGAGCGATGTCGAAGCTCCCACCCGAGCAGCGTGCCGCGCTCGAGCTCGCCTACCTCGGCGGCAAGACGAGTGTGGAGATCTCCGACCTCGAGGGCATCCCGGTCGGCACGGCGAAGACGCGCATCCGCGCCGCCCTGCTCCGGTTGCGAGAGACGATGGCCCCGGAGCGCGACCCGGAGGACCGGGACGCCCCTCCGGTGGCCGAGCCCGATCCGGGACGGGAGGAGGCCGACCGTGACGACGTGTGAGGACGTGCGCGCCCACCTCCCCGACTTCGTCCTGGGGTCGCTGGAGGAGGTCGAGGATCGGGACGTCCGGCGGCACCTCCGCGGGTGCGGGGCCTGCCGACGGGAGCTGGACGCCCTCCGCGACGGCCTCGAGGTGTTCGCCTCGACGCTGGAGCGACCCGCGCCGCCCGAGCTCCTCGACCGCGTGACCGCCGCGCTGTCCGACGAATGGGCCGATCGAGCGAGGCCGCCGGACTCGGGCGGCGGTCCGCCGCGGAGCTGGCGTGCGGCGGTCGCCGCGGCGGTCGCCCTGGCGCTCGCCGCCGGAACGTTCGGGGTGATCCAGCTCGGCCGCGCGCGCGACGCCGCCGGGGACGCCGCGAGCTACCGGACGGTCCTCGCCACGCTCGGCGGGACCGGGTTCAAGGTCGGGACGCTGCACCCGGCGACCGCGACGCCCGTGGAGGGAAGCGTGGTCGCCTATGAGTCCAGCAACGACCAGTCGTTCGTCGTGGTCTTCGTCCGGACGCCCGAGCTCACGGGCGACGGCTCCCTCCTCGTGTCGCGATCGGACGGGACGACGTGGGACCCGGGGCCCATCGAGTTCGACGGCGACGGGGACGCGGCGGTCTGGTGGGTGAGCGACCGGAGCATCGACACGATGACCGGCTTGACCGTGAGCGCGCCGGACGGCTCCACGCTCGCGACGGCCGGCCTCCGAACCGCCTAGCCTCGGCCGACGACCAGGCGCTGCACCGCCCGCCTCCGCGCACCGAAGCGGTACTTGTACGCGTAGTCCCCCTTCAGGAAGTCGAAGGCGACGCATCCCTCGTCGATCGCCTGCCGGATGTTCTCGGCGACCAGGACCATGCCCGGCGCGAGCTGCTGCCACGCTCGGTCGAAGACCGAGTTGTAGAGGGAATACGTCCCGCGGAACACGAACCCGATCGTCCCGGCGGCGAGCTCGTCGTTCACACGGATGAACGAGAGGCGGAAGATGCCCGGCTCGCAGAACGCCTCCCCCAGTCGCCGGAAGAAGATCTCCATACCCGGGACCATGAACACGCCCTTCGGGCCCTCGCTCATCTGGTGGAGCTCCACGAACCGGTCGAGCAGCGGCAGCAGCGTCTCGTCGGTGGCCGTCTCGATTCGGAAGGGCCCGGCCTCCGCCTCGAGCTTCTTCGCCTTGCGCCGGATCTCGTGGCGGAGCTTCGACGGGATCGCCATCAGGTACTCGTCCCACGTGGCCGGGAGCTCCAGGAACGGCGCCACGCCGTTCTGGTCCTCGGTCTCCTCGACCGTCAGACCCCGGGCCTGCGCCGCCTCCCGCAGCGCGGCGAGCCAGTCGGCGTCCTCGCGCAGTCCGCGGAGATCCGCGACGTCCCAGTCGTCCCGTCCCAGCAATCCGTTCCAGAGCGCGTCGCAGAACGGCGCGGACGCGGTCGGCTCACCCACCGGCCCCAGGTAGTCCGTCACCTCGGTCCCACCGAGGAACCGAAGCGTGGCGCCGATCCGCTCGAACGCCACCGCGGCGACCTGGACGCCGTCGATCTTCCCGAACGCCAGGAGGAGGTGGTCGGGCTCCTCGCCGAACTCCTCCCAGTAGAGCTTGAGGAAGTCCGGCGTGTGGAAGATCGTCCCGGCAGGATCGGCCCGCACCAGGTCGCTCCAGTCGCGCCGCTGGAAGTCTCGGGGGTCCTCGGAGAAGACGACGTCGACGCCGCTCACCAGGAGCCGCCGCCCCCGCCGCCCCCGCCTCCTCCGGAGGAGCCGCCGCCGCCGAACCCGCTCGATCCCGAGGAGGCGGGCGTCGACGCGAGCGTGCCGCCCGTCGTGACCGCGAAGCCGTCGATCGAGTCCGCGAACGCCACGGCGGTGAACGGGCCGGACCCCACGTACCAACCCGCGGTGTCGGGTGGCAGTCCGAGGTCCTCGAAGGCCTTCGCCCACTTCTTCGTGAGCCCGAAGACGATCGCGTACGGCAGGTACCGCGTGAAGACGTTCTCCTCCTCCGCCCACCGGGCCATGTGCTGCTCGGCCGTCGCGATCACCCGACGGAAACCGCGGATCCGTCGGAGCATGGCGGTCCCCTTCGCCGTCCGCGCCGGCATCTGCCGGGCCATCAGGGCGAGCGCGATGCCGGCCACGATCACTGGGATCCCGACGATCCCCCAGTGTGTCCATCGCGCGAGCACGAACGTGAGCGCCGCGCCGCCGATCGCGAGGAGCATGCCCCTGACCGCCCATCGGGTCCGTGCCTGGTCGGGGGGCCCGCGGAACCACTTCTGTCGCATCGCGTCCGCGTACAGGGCGAGCTCGACGCCGTGCAGCCGATCGGAGAACGTCCGCTTGAGCTCCGAGACCGTGACCTCGTCCCCGTCCCGGAAGAGTGCGCCGAGGAGTTTCCGCTCGTACGCGAGGAGCTCGCTCTCATCGCTCTCGAGACGGATCAACGTCCAGTCCGTCTTCGAGAAGAGCCCCGTGTCCGGTATCTCCTGGATCAGGAGGGCCCCGCGGCCGGCGAGATCGACGATCGTCGCGGTGACGTCGATCACGTTGGCGCGTTCGTCGAGCAGCGTCCCGATCTGGCCCGGTCGAACGTCCTCGGGAGGCGCGAACTCGACGGGTGCTTCGAAGTCGCCCTCCCTCAACGGCACCGGCTCGCTCTCGCCCGTCGGGCTGCCCATCACCTGATCGATCTGCGACCCGATGTATCGGCGATCCCGCCCCTCTCGCCACCACAGGCGCCCGAGCAGACCCCCGAAGAGCCCGGTCACGACGACGGCGGCAGCGACCGTACCGGCGTTGAGGCTGAACGCGCGTCCGGCGGACCAGCGCTCCTCCAGGATCGGACTCGGCTCGAGCACGGCTCCCTTCGGGATCGCGACGACCACGGTCAACCCCTCGTACGCCGACAGTGGACGGCCGGGCGCGAACGATGCCTCGGAACCCTCGAACCGCGCTCGGGCGCACGGTTCCGTCGATCCTTCGTAGCCCTGGAAGCACGTCACTCGCTGGATCGGGGCCGGCGCCGTCACCGTCACGCGAGACCGTTCGATCACCGCCTGCCACTCATCGCCGATGGCGTTCCAGAACAGCTCGTCGTGATCGGGGAACCCGTTGAGCGCCCCCTCGACCCGGTAGCTGACGGTGTACGTGTGCCGACCCGAGATCTCCTCGTCGGGATCGCCGACCCGGATCGTCGTTCCCCCGCCCTCCTCGGAGACCTCGACGTCGGACGGGGCGGTCGGGCTCTCGACGGACACGTCCTCGATCGGCATGACCCGGTCGTTCACATCGTCGTACGGGAAGCGCGAGGGGATCGTGCGGAAGATCCCGTGACGCAGCGCGGAGCCGAAGTCGTAGTCGATCCGTTCGGTGACCAGGAGATCTCCGTCGTCGAGGATCCGGATGTCGACGTCGTAGGAGTGGATGACCTCGTCCCCGGACTGCCCGGTGGCCGGTCCCCCGAGCATCAGGAGCAGCCCGGCGACCGCGACCGTCGAGAGCAGGAAGCGTCGCATCACTGCACGAAGTAGAAGGAGATCGCCATGATGCCGTACGCACCCACGAGCTGGGCTCCTTCCAGCCAGTTCGATCGCCCGTCGATCGAGATCATGAACACCAAGAACGTCGAGAGCGCCACGGCCGCGACCTCGAAGGTGCTGAAGACGAAGTCCATCGGGTGTCCGGCCAGCAACGAGATGAACACCAGGGCCGGCGCCACGAAGAGCGCGATCTGGGTCGATGAGCCGATCGCGATCTCGAGGGTGACGTCGACCTTGTTCCGGAGGGCGAACAGGACCGCCGACGAGTGCTCCGCCGCGTTCCCGATGATGGGGATAAGGATGAGCCCCACGAACAGCTCGGAGAAGCCGAGCGACTCGATCGCCGGTTCCAGCGATCCGACCAGGAACTCCGCCATCAGCGCGACCAGGACGGTCGACACGACCAACAACCCCATCGCCCTCCGGCGGGACCAGCTGGGCTCCTCATGCTCCGTCGGCGTCCGGAACAGGTGCTCGTGGGTGACCATGGTGAACGCGAGGGCGCCGATGTAGAGCGCGATGAGGACGGCGGCGACCGTCCCCGAGACGACCTCACGTTGGATCAGGCTGTGGTTGCCGCCGAGCGCGAACAGGGCCGGCATCAACAGGCCCGTGACGGCGAGGACGAGCGACGTCGCGTGGACCGACGCCGAGCGCGCGTTGTACTCCTGTTCCTCGTGCTTCAGTCCTCCGAGCAGGAAGGACAATCCCAGCACGAGCAGCAGGTTCCCCAGGATCGATCCGGTGAGGGAGGCCTTCACGATCTCGACCTTGTCCTCCAGGATCAGGAAGATCGCGATGACCAGCTCGGTGACGTTGCCGAACGTGGCGTTGATCAGACCGCCGAGACGCGGACCGACGTGCAGGGCGAGCTGCTCCGTCGACCGGCCGATCAGACCGGCCAGCGGCAGGATCGCGCCCGCAGCTGTGAGGAAGATCGCAAGCTCCGGGCCGCTCGCGACCTCGAGGACGACCGCGGCCGGGACGAGGACCAGGAGCCAGTCGAGCGACGGCCTGAGCTTCGATCGAGGAGGCGGCACGGAGGCCCAGGCTAGTGGTCGGCGTCCCCGGTCGCGGCGCCGTCGCCCGACACCGCCTCCTGCAGGACGTCCCACGCGAGCACCGCGCACTTGATCCGGATGGGGTACTTCACGACCCCTTTGAGGGCGACGAGGTCGCCGAAGGCGTCCTCGTCGGGCTCGACCTCACCCGCCAGCATCCCGCGCACGCCGGCGGCGAGGGACAGCGCGTCCTCGACCGTCTTGCCGCCCACCGACTCGGTCATCATCGAGGCGCTCGACTGACTGATCGAGCATCCCGCACCCTCGAACGTGACCTCCAGGAGCTTCCCGTCCTCGAGGTTGGCGGAGACCGTGATCTCGTCACCGCAGAGGGGGTTGTTCTTCGTGCACGTCACGACCGCCCCCGGCAACTCGCGCTTGTTCCGAGGGTTCTTGTAGTGATCGAGGATCGTTTCCTTGTAGATGTCGTCGAGGGCCACGGTTCCTCCTCAGCCAAGCCTAGACGAAGACCGACTCGGCCCTCGCCAGCGCGGCGACCAGCGCATCGACGTCCTCAGTGGTGTTGTAGACGTAGAAGGAAGCTCGGGTGGTGGCCGGCACGCCGAGGTGTCGCATCAGGATCTGGGCGCAGTGGTGGCTCGCCCGAACACACACACCCTCCTGATCCAGCACCTGCGCCAGGTCGTGGGGATGGACGTCCTTGAACCAGAAGGACACCGCGCCGCCTCGGATGTCCACGTCCTTGGGTCCGTGCACCACGGCTCCGGCCTCTTGCAAGCGCTCCATCGCGTAGGCGGTGAGCAGCTTCTCGTGCTCCCGTACGGCGCCCATCCCGATGGATGCCAGATAGTCGATCGCAGCGCCGAGCCCGATCTCTTGCGCGATGTTCATCGTCCCCGCCTCGAACTTGTGCGGCGGATCCTTGTAGGTCGAGCGGTCGGGGAAGACCTCGTTGATCATCTCTCCGCCGCCGAGGAACGGATCCATCGCATCGAGGAGCTCGCGGCGGCCGTAGAACCCGCCCGAAGCCGTGGGCCCGAGCATCTTGTGACCGGAGATCGTGAGGAAATCGACGTCGAGGTCCACGACGTCCACCGGGTTGTGCGGCACAAGCTGAGCGCCGTCGACCAAGACGATCGCGCCGACCGCATGCGCAGCCTCGGCGAGGTCCTTGACGGGAGGGAGGGTTCCCAGCACGTTTGATTGTCCCGTGATCGCGAGGACCTTGGTGCGCTCGGTCAGCAGGCCCTCCAGGTCCGTCAGCTCGAGCGTTCCATCATCCGCCAGCGGGATGTATCGAAGCACGGCTCCCGTCGATTGAGCCACGAGC
Source organism: Actinomycetota bacterium (assembly GCA_050696355.1). Classification (GTDB taxonomy): domain Bacteria; phylum Actinomycetota; class UBA4738; order UBA4738; family HRBIN12; genus JAJNBA01. The sequence goes on along the minus strand of JBOGVD010000123.1, from coordinate 2,369 downwards.
TGCCACGGGACGATGTTGGAATGATGCTCCATGTCGGTGAGCAAGACCTCGTCGCCCTCCCGCAGGGATCGGCGCCCCCACGCGTTCGCTACCAGGTTGATCGACTCCGTCGTCCCTCGGGTGAAGACGATGCTGGACGGGTCAGCGCCCACGAATCCGGCCAGCTTCTCCCGGGCGGTCTCGAACATCGCCGTGGCTTCTTCCGCGAGCTCGTAGACGGCCCGATAGAGGTTCGCGTTGTGCTGGGAGTAGTACTCACTCACGGCGTCGATCACCTGTCGGGGCTTCTGACTGGTGTTCGCGCTGTCCAGGTAGGCCATCCGCTTCCCGTGCGGCGTTCGCTCCAGGATCGGGAAGTCCCGTCGGATCCGCTCGACGTCCAAGAGGCCGTTGGCGCTCATGCTGTCTCCTCCCCCCCGTCCTCGATCCCGAGCTCCTCGCGGATGCCCTCGTACCCCTTCTCCTCGAGCTCGCTCGCGAGCTCCGGGCCGCCGGACCTCACGATACGACCCTGCATCATCACGTGGACGCGATCGGCCGCGATGTAGTTGAGGATCCGCTGGTAGTGGGTGATCAGCAGGACGCCCAGGTCGGGGCCCACGAGCTCGGCCACGCCGCCCGCCACCAGCTTCAGCGAGTCGATGTCGAGGCCGGAGTCGGTCTCGTCCAGGATCGCGATCCCCGGCTGCAGGACCGCGAGCTGGAGGACCTCGTTCCGCTTCTTCTCCCCGCCGGAGAACCCCTGGTTCACGTATCGCTGGACCATCGCGTCCTCGATGCCGAGCCGATCCATCTGCTCCTTCATGTGCTTGCGGAACGCGAGCGCGCTCATCTGCTCGCCCTTCACGGCCTGGTAGGCCGTCCGGAGGAAGTTCACGACGCTCACGCCGGGGACCTCCGTCGGGTACTGCAGCGCGAGGAACAGGCCGCGCTTGGCGCGCTGGTCCGTCGTGAGGCCGGTGATCTTCTCGCCCTTGAAGATCACCTCGCCGCCGGTCGGCACGTACCCCGGCCGACCCATGATGATGTTGGAGAGGGTCGATTTCCCCGAGCCGTTCGGCCCCATCAGCGCGTGCGTCTCCCCCTGCTGGACGGTGAGATCGATCCCCTTCAGGATCTCCTTGCCCTCCACCTCGGCCCGGAGATCTCGGATCTCGAGCGTCGCGCGGCCGTTCTCCTCGCTCATGGTCTTCACACCTCGATGTAGATGTCGTCGTCCTCGGTCGTGATCGGGAAGACGTCCACCGGCGTGGTCGCCGGCAGGCTCCTGGGCTTCCCGCTGTTCAGGTCGAACGAGGACCCGTGCTTCGGGCATTCGATCGTCTCGAAGTCGGTGTCCACGTCCCCCTCGTCCAGGTAGTAGTGGGCGTGGCTGCAGATCGCGTCGATCGCCCGGAGGCCCTCCTCGCCGAGGTTCACCACCGCCACGAGACGGCCGTCGACGGGGAAGCGCTTCGCCTCGCCGGGCTCCGGCACGTCGGCCGCGTCGCAGACCTTCACGCGGGTCATCACACGGACCGGTCCTGCTGGCTTCGGTCCAGCTCGTCCTGGATCGCCTGCTCGGCTCCCTCGCGCACCTCGTCGATCTTCACGCGGTCGAGCACCTCCTGGAAGAAGCCGGAGACGATGAGCCGCTCGGCCTCGGGGCGCGGGATGCCGCGGCTGGTCAGGTAGAAGATCGCGTCCTCGTCCACCGGGCCGACGCTCGCCGCGTGGCCGCACCGGACGTCGTTCGCCTCGATCTCCAGGTTGGGGATCGCGTCGGCTTTCGCGTGCTCGGACAGCACGATGTTGCGCGAGGTCTGCATCGCGTTCGTCTTCTGGGCGTCGGGTCGGACGTGGACCCAACCGCTGTACACGGCTCTGCTGTGGTCGCGGAGCGCGCCCTTGTACAGGAGGTCGCTGGTGCAGTTCGGCGCGACGTGGTCCTGGATCGAACGATGGTCGAAGTGCTGTTCCTCGTCGGCGAAGAAGACCCCGAGCATCTCGGAGAACCCACCGGGCTCGGCGAGGATCGTCTCGGCCTCCGCGCGAGCCAGCGACGCCCCGAACCCGATGTTCAGCGTTCGGAGGGTGGCGTCGCGCCCGACGGTGGCGCGCTGGATCCCGAGGTGCGTCACGCCGCCCCCCCACTCCTGGATCGAGACGTAGCGCACGTGGGCGCCGTCCCCGACGTGGATCTCGGTGATCGCGTCGCTGAAGGCGCGCCGGAGGTCGGGGCCCGCGAAACGGTCGATGAACGTGACCTCGGAGCCCGGCTCCACCACGAGAAGCGTATGCGGGAAGACGGCGGCGCCGTCGGCGTCCAGGTACGTGAGGGTCTGGATCGGGAGCTCGATCGCGGTGTCGCGTGGGACGTGGAGGAACGT
>JBOGVD010000122.1:0-3351 GCA_050696355.1 Actinomycetota bacterium | reverse complement strand
CACGTCGCCGAGCTCGGCGGCGAGGACCGAGAGGCGGGAGACCGCGCTCGCGCGCGCGCCGACGTCGCACGGCGGCGCGCCGCGCACGCCTTCGAGCAGTGGACGGATCGCCAGGCCGTCGATCAGGCGGCGGGCGGCCTCCTCGTCGATCGGAGGGAGCGCGAGCTTGCGATCGTGGACGAGCTCCACCAGGACGCCGCCCGCAGCCACCAGCACGAGTGGCCCGAACGTCGGGTCGCGCACCACACCGAGCGCCACCTCCACGCCCGGCGGGGCCATCGCGGCGACGATCACCTCGGGGCCGAGCCGGCTCGCGACGTCCTCGTACGCCGCGCGGACGGCACCGGCGTCGGCGAGGCCGAGCCGGACCCCGTCCGCATCCGTCTTGTGCAGCACGCCGGGCGCCGCGGTCTTCAGCGCGACGGGATACCCGATCTCCTCGGCCACGGCGACCGCGCCGTCGCCGGAGGCGGCCCGCTTCGCGGCCACGACGGGGATGCCGTGGTCGGCGAGCAACCGGAGCGCGGTGAGCTCGTCAACTCCGCCGGAGGAGAGCCGGTCCCGCCAGGGATCGGCTGCGTTCGCCGGCGGGGCCGGCTCAGGCGGCGTCGGACGCTCGCGATCGTCGAGGAGATGCTTGAGCGTCCGTAAGCCCGTCGCGGTGCCCTCGAGCACCGGGATCCCCGCGTCGCGGAGGACGCCGACCTCGTCGCGGGCGATCGTCGCCGGCAGGTTGGAGATCACGCAGAACGGCTTCGTGGTGCCCGAGTACACGTCCCGCGCGACCTGGAGATAGCCCTCCTCGAAGGGTTCCCCCTGCCTGGTGAGGTCCACCACGAACGCCACGGCGGCGGTCGCGGGGTCGTCGTGGAGCGCCCGGAAGCTCTCCACGTAGATCCGGTCGGCGTCGATCCCGGTCCCCCAGGCATCGAGCGGGTTCTCGGCGATCAGGCCCGGGTCGAGCACCGCGTCGATCCGATCCCGCGTCGCGTCCGAGATCTTCGCGAACGGAACCCCGAGGTCCTCGGCGAGGTCGACGAAGAGCGCCCGTTCCCCACCCGAGTCGTGGAGCGACGCGATCCCACGGCCTCCGCTCACCCGGCGCGGGTTGGAGAACAGCTCGAGCGCGTCCGCCATCTCCTCGAGGTCGCGGCACTCGTGCACGCCGTAGGCGTCGAAGACGGCTTCGTACGCACCGTGCTCCCCCGCCAGCGCACCGGAGTGCGCCACGACCATCTGCTTCGACCCTTCGGTGCGCCCCACCTTCAGGGCGAAGATCGGCACGTCCCGCTCGGCCGCCTTCCCGAGCGCCGCGAGGAACCGGCCGGGGCGCCGCACGGTCTCGAGGAAGAGCCCGACGACCTTCGTCGACTCGAGGTCGAGCGCGTACGACAGGTACTCGTCCATCGTCGTGACGATCTCCTGACCGCTCGACACGAGCAGGTTGAATCCGATCCCGCGGTCGTTGAAGAGGAACGCGGCCCAGGCCGATCCGGAATGCGACAGGAACGTCACCGGTCCGGCCGGCAGCGCGTCGGGCGTGAGGAACCCCGTCGCCCGGAGCTTCGCCTCCGCGTGCACGAAGCCCATCCCGTTGCCGCCGCAGAGGGCCATCCCGTGCTCGCGCGCGATCGCCGCCACCCGCTCCGCGAGCGGCGGCATCTCCGGCTCCGGCGGCGCCTCCTCGAACAGGGAGGAGAACGTGACGGCGCCTCCGGCGCCGGCCTCGCCCGCGTCCCGCATCGCCTGCTCGATCCGTTGGTTCGCGACACCGAGGATCGCGAGGTCCACGGGCTGCGGGACCTCCGCGAGCGAGGGGAAGCAGCGATGCCCGAGCACCTCGTCGTAGCCGGGGTTCACGGGATGGATCGCGCCGTCGAAGCCGCCTCGCTGCAACTCGAGCATCATCTGGAGCCCGAGCGAGCCCTCCTTCACGGAGGCGCCGACGACGGCCACCGAGCGCGCCGACAGCATCCGTTCGAGCGGCGACCGCTCGATGTCGTCCGCGGGGGTCACGATCGCTTCTTGAGTGCCCTGTCCTTCACCGCCGCACGGTACGCCTTCCAGCCGGGTATGCCGTTCACGCCGCCACCCGCGTGGGTCGCCGACGACCCGTGGTACAGGCCCGTGATCGGCGTGCGGAAGTCCGCGTACCCCGGCGCCGGGCGCATGTGGAACAGCTGATCCACCGACAGCTCCCCGTGGAAGATGTTCCCGCCGATCAGCCCGAGGTCCTGCTCCATGTCGTAGGGCCCGATCACCTGATAGTCGAGGATCGCGTCCTTGAAGTTCGGGGCGAGCTCGTCGTAGAGGTCGAAGATGCGCTTCGCGTAGGCATCGAGCTCGTCGCGGTGCGGCTCCTGGACCCAGTCGTCCGGTACCCACTGGGTGAACATCGAGAAGACGTGCGTCCCCTCCGGGGCGAGCTTCTTGTCCAGCGTCGTCGGGATCACGCCGTCCACGAACGGGGCGATGGATGCCTTCCGGTCCATGTGCGCGTCCTGGAACGCCCGCTCGGCGTACTGGGGCGAGAAGCACAGCTCCACGGAGCCCGTGTGGTGCTCCTGCATCTCCTTGCCGGGCATCGCGGTGAAGTCGGGCAGCTCCGACATCGCGACGTTGATCTTCACGACGCCCGAGCGCGTCTTCCATCGTTCGATGTCCTTGACGAAGTCGGCGGGGAGCTCCGCGGACGGGATCAGGTCGAGGAAGCCGATCTTCGGGTGGACGCACGTCACGCCGATCGGCGCGCGCAGCTCGGTGCCGTCCTCGAGCACGACCCCGCGGAAGCGCCCGTTCGACGTGAGGATCTTCTTCACGGGCGCGTTCGTGCGGACCTCGGCGCCGAAGGACTCCGCGGATCGCCGGATCGAATCGGAGACCCCGCCCATGCCGCCCTGCTGGTACCCCCACGAGCCCAAGTGGCCGTCGCCGACGTCGCCGATCGAGTGATGGAGCATCACGTAGGCGGTCCCCGGCTCGTCCGGCCCCGCCCAGGTCCCGATGATCCCGTTCACCGCGAGCATGCCCTTGATCGCGTCGGACTCGAACCAGTCGTCCAGCAGATCCGTGATGCTCATCGTGAAGAGCCGCGTGACGTCGCCCACTCCCCGGACGCCGAGCTTGCGCACCTTCCAGGCGGTCCGCGCCGTGTCGAGCAGGTCACCGATCGCGAGCGAGCCGGCGCGGGGGGGACTCTGCAGGAGCAGTGGTCCCAGGATGTCCGCGACGCCCTTGAGCCATGCCTCCCACTCGGGGAGCGCATCGGCGTCCTTCTTCGAGAACTGCGCGATCGAGTCGTAGGACCGATCGGCTTCGTCCGCATAGACCGTGATGGAGCGGCCGTCCGGG
>JBOGVD010000121.1:0-27647 GCA_050696355.1 Actinomycetota bacterium | reverse complement strand
ACCTGAAGACGTACCTGATGGAGATGATCCGCTGCATGAAGGAAGGCGTTCCGATCGAGGGATATCTCTACTGGACGCTGGTCGACGACGTGCAGCCGCCACGCCTGGGTCTCTACAACTACGACTTCGTCAACCATCGCATCATCGACACGGATGGCTTCGGTCAGCCGTCCGGGGAGATCTACGCGCATCTCGTCGCCGCACTGCGGAGCGGCGACAAGGCAACGATTTCCGACGCCTTCGTCGATGCCTTTGAGTCGAGGCAGAAGGGGAGCTAGGACTCGGAGCCGACCGTGGCCGGCAGGGAGCAGCCCCCTCGCGTCATCTCCGCCTCGGCTTCGAGGTACGGCACGATGTGGGATGGCGGGGGGCCGGGACCGACGCCGATGACGTAGATGCTGTCGGGGCCGGGTGTGTCGTGTCCCGGCTCGAGGTGCTCGACCCTCGCCGCATCGAGGCGGTTGCATGAGACGTTCCGCAGGAACGAGAGCACTCCGTTCGCGGCGAAGAGCATCCCGATGAGGGCGAGGACGATCAGCGCTCCCAGGGCGAGTTCTTTGAGCCGCTTCGGCATGTCACAGGTCCTCCGGCAGCAAGAGAACGAGGGCGGGACCACCCCCATGGCTCCCGAGCCTCGAAGATATCTCGCCTCCGAAGTGGAGGTCGCGGAAGAACTTCTAGATCGTCTCTGGCATGCCCGAGCGTCTCAACGTGCCTAGCGTCGACGCCGGGACCGCGCATCCAGCCACCACGGGTCGAAGCCGCGGTCGTTCTCATCGACCACGGTTCCCGGAGGCACGACGGCGTCGATCGCATCGAGGGTCTCCTCGTCGAGCCGCACGTCCGCTGCCGACACCAGGTCCTCGAGCTGCTCCATCGTCCTGGGGCCGATGATCGCCGACGTCACCACAGGGTGCGCGAGGGTGAACGCGATCGCCATGTGCTGCATCGGCACGCCCGCGTCTGCGGCGATCTTGTCGAGGTCCTCCACGAGGTCGAGCTTCCGCTGGATCGCGGGACGGGACTCGTCGAACTGCGCGGCGACCTGTCGCCCTTCGGCCCGCCCGGCTCGAGACTCCGGCGACCGGTCGAAGGCTCCCCGCCGGTAGCGACCGGTCAGCCATCCTCGGCAGAGCGGGCTCCAGACGAGCACGCCCATCCCGTACCGCTCGGCGACCGGCAGGACGTCGAGCTCGATGTGACGCACGAAGATCGAATACGGAGGCTGCTCGGTCCGGAAGCGCGACAGGCCGCGACGCTCCGCGGTCCACTGCGCCTCCACGATCTGCCAGCCGGGGTAGGTCGAAGACCCGAAGTAGCGGATCTTCCCCTGCCGTTGGAGGTCGGTGAGCGCACCGAGCGTCTCCTCGACGTCCGTATCGGCCTCGGGGCGGTGGATCTGATACAGGTCGATGTGGTCGGTCCCGAGCCGGCGGAGGCTGTTCTCGACCTCTCGCGCGATCCACATCCGGGAGTTGCCCTTCTCGTTGATCCCGGGCCCCATCCCACCGTGGACCTTCGTCGCGAGGACGACGTCGTCGCGACGTCCCTGCAGCGCCTTCCCGACGATCTCCTCGGACTCACCGGTCGAGTACACGTCGGCGGTGTCGACGAAGTTGATCCCGGCGTCGAGCGCCGCGTGGATGACCCGGACGCCGTCGTCGACGTCGGTGTTCCCCCACGAGCCGAACATCATCGCGCCGAGGCAGTGGGTGCTCACTCGGATGCCGGTCCCACCGAGCGTTCGATACTCCATCGTCGCCTCCTTGGCTCCCTTGGGATATCGAGGGATGCTACGTCAACGTGTCTCCGGTGGAGAAACTCGCGCACGGGGGCCAGTCGGATGCGCGTCTCTCCAATCGAACGAGATCGTGGACTGCCCGCGTCTCTTGGTTCTCCAGGCTGTCGAGTTCCGACGAGTTCCGTATGTGACGTGGATCCGGAGGCGATCGACGCCGGGTCGTCCTCTGCGCTTCCAGCCATCGACGATCGAGGCCAGGAGCGACCCGGAGGAGGCCCGGCCGTAGACCTCGATGCGGGACATGCTCTTCCTCCCCGACACGTGGGCGAGGCTGCTCCCGTCCCGCTCGATGATCCCGGGCAGTGCGCTGCTGATGAACAGCAGTGGCTCGAGGTCCTCTCGGACGTATCCGACGAGTCGATCCTCGGGAGCAGCCAGCGCGATGAACGCCTCGAGCTCGTACTGCCTCCAATAGGTGGCGCGGATGCCCAGCGGGCGTGTTCGCGATGAACGGAGCATCGTTCGAAGAAGTCGCGTCCGGGCTTCACTGGACAGGGTTCCCAGCGACGACCCAGAAATGATGGCGGTCGCCGGAGCGTCTGCATCGGGCGTCTCCTCGGCCCTCAGTTCGGGCCAGGGGAGAGAAGGATCATCGGGATGATCGCGCAATCGCATGAATCCACCTCGGGTCACGGAACGGGACGAGAACTCATTTCCCTTTCGCTCGAGAGTCACGATGATCTGTCGGAACGGGAGTGCATCGGTGAGTCGCAGGGGCAGCACGAGCAGACCGTCGTCCACGAGTTGATCGAGCAATGCTCGCGGCACGTCGAGAGAGCTCGCCGTTGCGATGATCCGATCATATGGGCTGGTTCGTGGCCACCCATGTCGACCATCTCCGGTCGCAACGCGTACGCGCGATCCAGTGAGCGCGGTTCGCGCGGCGGCCGCGGCGTGCGGATGGAGCTCGATCGATGTGACTCGGCCTCGGCTACCCACGATATGACTCAGTAGGGCGGCGTTGTAGCCCGTGCCTGTGCCGATCTCGAGGACTCGATGACCAGGTTCGAGTCTCATCTCCTCCAGCATCGAGGCCATGACGCCCGGTTCCGATGAGGAGCTGATGGGGTTGCCGACCGAATCGGTCATCGTCGGGAAGGCCTCATTGCGATAGACAGCTCGGATCCCGCGAGTCTCGAGGACATCCGGGATGAATCGTTCGCGGGGAGTGGCGAGGAAAGCATCGCGAACCGGGCCGCTTCTTATCGCCGACCACTCTTCGAGTTCGTGGACCAACCGACGTCGCAGTCGCGCACTCGCTTCGCTAGAGGTGACCAATTCAAAGGCCTCGCTCAGATTCCTGGCGGCGCCAAGATGGTGTGGGAACGTTATCATCCGCCGGGTCGAGCTCGAGGATGTGCCGTCGTGTCCGGTCGCACCGCAGAGATGAGTGCATGAAGATCACCGAAGTCCGCTCGTTCCGCCTCGCCGGCGAGGGGCCCGCCTGGGTCCTCGAGGACCGGTCGGTCGAGTCGCTCGATCGCTACCCGGGCCACGTCCAGGGCGCCGCCGGCGCCCGCGACGCACTGACGCACGTCAGCGCCTCGTACGTCGAGATCGAGACCGACGAGAGCCTGTCGGGCATCTACGGTCCGATCGATATCCGCCAGGCGTTCCTGATCGCCACCGACCTTCGGCCCTTCCTCCTCGGCGCCGATCCGCTCGCGACGGAGCTGCTCCACGACCAGATTCTCCGCCTGCACCGCCACGGTCGCTCCGGTCTGTTCGTCACAGCCGTGAGCGCGGTCGACAACGCGCTGTGGGACCTCCGCGGGAAGGCGGCGGGGGAGCCCGTCTACCGGTTGCTCGGTGGGCCGACGCGCGACCGGGTGCCCGTCTACGCGAGCATGCTCGGCCACTCGGTCGAGCCGGAGCGAGCGGCCGTCGCCGCCGCCGAGCATGTGGACCTCGGGTTCGATGCGCAGAAGTGGTTCTTCGCCCACGGACCCGCTGCCGGTCGGGACGGGCTCCGACGGAACCTCGCCATGGCGACGGCGGTCCGTGACGCCGTCGGTCCCGGCTATCCGTTGATGTTCGACGCGTTCATGGGCTGGGACGCCACCTACGCAGAGGACATGCTCCGGGGCCTGGCGCCGGTCGAGCCACACTGGGTGGAGGAGCCGGTGCCGCCGGAGCGCCTGGATGTGTTCCGGCGTCTCGCGCGAACGACCTCGATCCGACTCGCCACCGGCGAGCACGCCGCCACACGCTGGCAGGTCAAGGAGCTGCTCGACGCCGGGGTCCGCGTGATCCAGGCCGATCCGGATTGGGCCGGTGGGATCACCGAGCAGCGACACATCTGCTCGCTCTGCTCGGCGTACGACGTCCCTGTCGTGGCGCACGGACACGCGATCCCGGTTCCGCTGCATCTCGCGGCATCGCAATCGCCGCAGGTCGTGCCGATGATCGAGTACCTGGTCCGGATCCAGGAGCGGAACCAGTTCTTCCACCGGACGATCCTCCGACCGGTGGACGGAGCGCTCGAGCTGCCGAAGGGGCCGGGCCTCGGGATCGACCTCGATCCTGCGAAGATCGAGGATCGGCGCGAGCTGGACTTCATCAGCTGAAGAGGGAGGAACGAGATGGAGCAGCGGAGGCTCGGTCGCATCGGCCACATGAGCAGCGTGCTGATCTACGGCGGCGCCGCGCTGGGTGACGTCAGCCAGGAGGTGGCCGACACCTCGATCCAGCAGGCACTGGATGCCGGGATCAACCACTTCGACACGGCCGCCGGATACGGCGACTCGGAGCTCCGGCTCGGCGAGTGGATGCCGCGCATCCGCGACCGGATCTTCCTGGCCAGCAAGACGGGCGATCGGACCGCCGACGCTGCCTACGACTCGATCCGGCGATCGCTCGAACGACTGCAGGTCGAGCGCCTCGACCTGCTGCAGCTCCACGCGGTCTGCGACCTCGAGGACCTTGGACGCGCCACGGGGACCGGCGGCGCGCTCGAGGGGGCGCTGCGGGCCCGAGACGAGGGGCTGGTCGGCGCGATCGGCATCACCGGCCACGGCATGATGGCACCGGCGGTGCACCTCGAGGCGCTCAGGCGCTTCCCGTTCGACACCGTGCTGACCCCGTGGAACCACCGGCTGTCGATCGAGGGCGCGTACCGGCGCGATCTGGAGGCTCTCGAGGAAGAGATCCGAGCGCAAGATGCCGGTCTGATGTTCATCAAGGCCGTTGCCCGCAACCACTGGCGTCCCGGCGAGCATGCCTTCGCCACCTGGTACGAGCCGCTCGACGAGCAGCCGCACATCGACGCGGCCGTCGCCTTCGCACTCTCGCGATCCACGGTGACCGGGATCGCGACCCCAGGCGATGTCCGCCTGTTGCCGCTGCTGATCGAGGCGGAGCGCGGGGCCGCCGGCGCGTCGGTCGAGGAAGCAGCCGACGTGCTCTCCCGTGTCCCGGAGATGGAACCGCCCTTCGTGCGCGTACCCGGACGCGACATCCCCGACTGGATCGAGGAGATCGTGACCGAGGCTTGAAGCCGCCGCGGGATCAGGCCACGGTGTCGTCGAACGGCAGGCCCAGCGCCTCGTAGCCCCTCCGGCGGTCGGGCCGATCGACGTTCTGGATCCTGCGAGCCCGGTCCACGACCTCCGCTGCCAGCTCCTGCGGGACCACCACCACGCCGTCGTCGTCGGCGACGATCAGGTCCCCGGAGCTGACGGGCGCTCCCGCGCAGACGATCGGCTCTCCGTCCGAGACCGGACGGATCCGTCCCATCGGATGCGCGGGAGTCCGAACGGTCGAGAACACCGGAGTGCCCTGGATCGTGCATTCGTACGAATCGCGGCAGGCCCCGTCGATCACGAAGCCGACGGTGCCTCTCGCCCTGCCGCCGAGCGTGTTCGCGGAGCCGAGGATCCCCGCCGCAGTTCGCTTCGCGTCGATCACGAGGACCTCGTCAGGTGCGCCCCACGGTCCGGCTTCCCTCCACAGGCCGTCCGGCCCCGGGGCGTACTGTCGTCGGGCGAACTCGTCATAGGTCATCTCCTCGAGCGACCGGTCGGTCACGTCGTACGCCATCGGGTGCGCGAGTCCAGCGAAGCGGATCCCCGGGAACATCGGACGCATCGCCGGGTCCATCTGGAACTGCTCCTGCAGTCCCAGCGAGTCGAGCGCGTCCGCTATGTCAGATGTCCGGACGGATCGAGCGCCGACCAGTACGTCGGGAGTCATCGTCACGGCGTGCCTCCCTCGGTCGGGATCGCCGCGATCGGGCCAGCTGCAGCGACCAAGACGGCGTAGGGATCGAGCTCCGGGACGTCCACGATCAGCTCGCCGTCGTCGATCCGCGAGGCCAGTGATCGCTCATCCGCGAGCGTGAGGAGCGTGCACGAGGCGGTTGGCTCCGTCCACGGGATGCGGACGTGGAAGTCTCGAACCGGATCGACCGAGTCGGTCGGCTCGTCGTACCGGTAGTTGAGCAGATGGAACACCTGTCGGGTGCCGTGGGCGTACCGGATCACCCCGACGCCGGGTTCGGAGCACTCGATCCTCGCGGACGTCCGAGAGCCGACGCTCGTGACGATGCGCTGACGATCCTCGTCCAGGTAGGTCCGCCAGAAGTCGATCAACATCTGTCCGTCCACCGTGCGCGTCAGCAGCGGGTTGAGGGGGCTCTCGGAGAAGACCACGAGCTCGCCGCCGGCTCGAGCGAACGACGTGAGGGCCGCGGTGGATGCCTCTCCGAGCCCGCGAGCCTCCGGGATCAGGACCGTTCGGTAGCGCTCGAGCGAGGCACGGTCGACGCCCTCGGGGTTGAAGCGTCCGTCCCCCGAGAACACGACGTCGAACTGGATGCCGGCCTCGGCCAGGGCCTGCGCCAGCGCCAGGTACTTCACGTGGCCGTCGGACCACCGGAGGATCGGACCGTCTGCGTAGAGGATCGCGACGTCGTTCATCGAGACGGAGCCTTCGTACAGATCTCGGTGCCCTGCGATGAAGCGGATGTGTCCCCTCAACACCTCCGGCGCCGTCGCTTCGAGGCGCGTCTGCACGTCGACGCCCGGCCACCAGTAGTAGCCCCAGCGCCCGCCGTAGGCGAAGGCCTCCAGGAACATCAGCTCGTAGTAGCGCCGGCGGTCCTCCCCGGCGAGCTGCTTGGGAACGTTGATGCTGGGACAGATCCACGTCGGCGCGCCGTTGAAAGACGAGCCCAGGCGGTACCAGGGTGCGAACGACCCGCGGGGGAGGAGCAGGTGCGGCGATGGATGCCCGACCCGATAGTCGTTCTCCATGAGTACGAAGTCGACGTGCGGCCCCCACAGGCAACCCCAGAGGGCCCCGAACCGGCTCACGAGATTCCCCAGGTAGCCGACATTCGCGCTCACGGCGAACGCCGGGTTGTGCTCTGCGGCGAAGGCGCGCAGCTCCTGGATGAATCCGGTCATCACCGCGAACGCCTCGGCTTCATGGAAGCGGCGGTAGCGCTCGTACAAGCCGTCGTCGGCGCGGATCGCGCTCCGCAGGGCCTCGTCGTCCGACTTTGCGAGCTCCGTGTCGGCTTCGCCTACACGGAGCTCGCCCCGGAAGCGGTCCAGGCACCGGCTGCAGAACCCCGATCCTCGCGACTCCCGGTTCATCAGCCCGACGCTGGTCATGATCTCGTCGAGGTTCACGACGTCCATGCCGATGTCGACGCCGGCCTCGCAGCGCTCCATCAGGTAGGCACGGAACGCGTCGCTGTAGATGCAGACCGAGTAGACGGGCTTCGACTCCCAGTAGTACCACCCGCACTCCGCGGATCCGTCCTCGATGTCCCGGCACACCTCGTTCAGCAGGTATGCCGCCGCCGGGTCCTCGTACACCCGCGGCGTCAGCGCGATCATCGGCACCGAGAAAAGCGTCCGCTGGCCTTTCAGATGAGCCTCCTCGACGGACTCCGGCGAGCTCCGTTCGGGATCCGCCCACATGCCGTTGACCGTGGTGCCGAACGCGTCGGCCAGGTCGGGCGGCATGGGGACGGCCGAGACGAACTGGACCTGTCGATACCAATCCACCACGATGGGCTCTCCTGTCTCCGCGCGGAGACGACCGCGCGGCCCGAGGAGAACCCTATGATATCGTTCTCACATCCGCGACCGCGCCGAGGTCTGGACACGCTTCCGACCCGCTCGGCGAACGACGAAAGGAGCGGGACGATGAAGGCGCCTGCGGTGGTGTTCCCCGAGCCCAAGCGGGTCGAGATCCGAGAGATGGAGCTCCCCGAACCGGGCCCGGGTGAGGTGGGGATCAGGACGGTCTGCTCGGGGATCAGCCAGGGAACCGAGCGGTGGGCCATCACCGGACGCTACGGTCACTTCGACCGGGATTACTCCGCCTACTACCCCTGCTCACCGGGCTATCAGGCCGCCGGCGTCGTCCATGCGTTGGGTCCGGGGGTCGAGGACCTCGAGGTCGGTGATCACGCGTTCACCATGGGCACGCATTTCGTCGACCCGGATCACAAGTATCCGGGTCCGTGCCAGGCCTCCCACTCCGGCTATCTGGTCACTCCTCGATCCGACGTCACTCGCGTGAAGCCCGAGGTCGACCTCGCGGCCGCGTCGCTGTATCACATGGCGGGCGTGTCCCGGCACGGGGTGCGGCTCACCAAGGTGCAACCCGGCGAGCTCGTCGTCGTGATCGGCCTCGGGATGATCGGGCAGATGTCCGCGCAGGCCGCGCGTCGGGCGGGAGCGAGGGTCATCGGGGCCGACCTGATCCCCCTCCGCGTCGAGCTCGCGACGAAGCATTCCGCCGATCGGGTCGTGGACGCCAACACCGAGAGCTTGGAAGACGTCGTCCGAGACGAAGCCCCGGACGGAGCGGACGTGGTGATCGACACCACGGGGGACCATCGGATCTTCGATCGTTGTCTCGGTCTGATCCATCGCGAGGGACGGATCACGATGCAGGGCTACTACCCCGACCCGATCTCGATCGACTTCCATCCGACCCACATCCAGCGGCCTACGGTGATCTTCCCGTGCGGCTGGGACGACGAGTTCAACGACGAGCTGGCCGAGGACATGGCCACCGGGCGGATCGCCATCGAGCCGCTCATCACGCACCGGATCGGGTACCGGGATGCGGCCGAGGCCTACAAGCTGGTGGTCGAGCACCCGGAACGGTCGCTCGCCATGGTGTTGGAATGGGGCGTCGCCTAGCACCGCCTGACCCTGAACGCAGAAGGAGGACCTGAGCGGATGGAACGCGGTGTCTACTTCGACGGATGGTTCCCTCGTCAGCACTGCTATCACCCCAGCCTGCCACCTCGTCGGCTCAAGATGGTCGAGGACCTCGAGGCGTATCACGCGACCTCGCTCGTCTGGGCATCTCTCGGCGGCGGCTCGATCTCGCTTCCGTACCTCGAACAGGAGGCATGGGGCGAGGTCGACGAACGGTTCCGCTTCTACGGATTCATGAATGACGCGGAGTTCATCGCGGCCTGTCAGGAGCGAGGCATCAAGGTGTTCGGCTGTGTCTTCGAGGTGCAGGGCTGGGAGTTCCCGGTCGAGCTGAACGAGGACGAGTCGACGGTCCTTTCGATGAACGAGCTCCGCGGCGTCGGGAAGCGCGGGTGGCTCGGACTCCGCGAGTTCACGCAGAACACGTATCCGAAGATCTGGAAGCCGCTCGAGGACTACTTCCCCGACGGGCTGGTCAACAGCGACGGCGAGAAAGTCACCGACATCCTCGAGGAGTGCACGTCTCGGGACATCTACGGCGAGGCCTGCCACTCCACATGGGTGGAAGTCCCCGAGAACGATCACTACGCCTACCTGATGGACCGCAACAACCCGGTCTGGCGCGAATACCTGAAGGCGATCATCCGGATCCAGATCGACGCGGGCGTCGCAGGCGTCCACCTCGACGAGGCCGATCTGCCGATCTTCGCGACCGGCTACGGCGGCTGCTTCTGCAAGGACTGCATGAAGCTGTTCCGTGCCTGGCTGCAGGCGCTTCCCGCCGACGAGCTGCCGAAGGACCTGAAGGATACGGACCTCGAGACCTTCCACTACGGCTCGTGGTTGCTCGAGCGCGGGTTCGACTTCAAGTCGGACCGGGAGACGACCCCGTTGTACTGGGACTACATCCATTTCCAGCGCGAGACGATCGTCGGATATTTCGCGGAGCTGGCCGACTACATCAAGGAGTACGGGCGGTCGAAGGGACGCGACGTCCTCGTGTGCGGCAACTACTACTACCTCTCCCCGCACTATTACCCGTTCGAGCCGAAGGCGGACATCCTCGTCACCGAGATGAACGCGACGAGCTACCGTCAGCCTTCGTGGTGCCGCTACGCCGCCGGGTTCGCGAGAGGCAAGCCCGTGATCGTCGTGGAGAATCCCTACGGCGGCGTCGGGCCCGAGCTGCTCCCGAAGCTGCAGGAGGGCAAGGGGTACGACCTGTTCCGGATGATGCAGTACGAGGCCTCGGCGCTCGGGATCAACATGAGCGTGCCCTACGGAGCGTGGATGGGCAGCGTGATCGAGGACTCCTTCTGGGCGCCGCACGACCTGAACGTCGAGATCCAGGACTTCATCACCGACAACGAGCGCCTCTATTCGACGGAAACGTTCTCGGAGGTGGCCGTGCTCTTCAGCATCCAGAGTGCCTTCGACTGGGAGGAGCACGAGGGATGGAAGCAGCGGTTCCCGTTCTGGTCGACGGTGGACGGCCTCGTCGAGCAGCACCAGCCGTTCGATGTCGTGGTGCTTCCCGAGGGGAAGCTTCGAGAGGACTGGATCACGTCCGGCGACCTCTCCCGGTATCGAACCCTCGTGCTCCCCGAGTGCACCTTCCTGACGCCCGCGCAGGTGGAGGCCCTCCGTGGGTACCTCGAGCACGGCGGTCACGTGATCGCGACGGGGGAGCTCGGGTCGAACCTCGATCCGTCGGATCGAGCCTCGCTCTTCGGGCACCCGCATCTCGTGCGATCGACCGCGGTCGGGGCGCAGGACTTCATGGGCGGTCCGCAGGTGGTCGTGAACCCTGGCGTCGACCTGGCCGTCAACATCCATCGGGTGGGGGACAAGGAGGCGGCGGTCCACGTGATCCGCTACGACTACGACGAGGAGCGCGACGAGGTGCCGGTCCTCGATCGGATGGATCTCGACGTGCGGATGTCTCGCCCGTTCCGATCGGTGAGAGCGTTGAGCCCCGGAGGAGAGGTGAAGGCCCGCATCACGTTCAGCCGGGAGCGCCGGGAGATGCATCGGATCGAGCTGAAGAACGTTCCGCTGTATTTCGTCGTGCACCTCCAGTAACCGGCCTGTCACGGGCCAGGCCCTGTCACAGGAAGGAGCGTGGGATGGACGAAGGCTCGCGTGACGACGGGTACCGACCTCTCGACCTCTCCCGAGTGGCGGACGCGGGGCTCGATGCGCTCGACACGCGGAGTTCCCCGCCAACGGATGAGGTGTCGTTCCACGGGATCCCCTTCCGGGTCGCCGGCGGTGACGAGCCCAGATTCGTGCTCCTGGAGCCCGGGGGCGCGACCGTGGACGTTCCGGTCGATGGTCGTGCTGACCGCCTGATCGTCGCGCACCGCAGGCTGCGGCACGGAGGGGCCGAGCTCGACCCACCGCCCGGATCCGTCCAGGCGACGTACACGTTCCACATGGGAGACGGAACCTCGGAGACCGTCCCGATCCGCGAGCGCATCGAGATCGTGGCGGCGGCCGACGAAGGATGGGACGCGACCGGGCCGTTCGCGGCCGTCGGGAGCGGCGAGTTCCAGCTTCCCGATCGGCATCACGGGGGATGGGATGAGCTCGGTGTGCGGCAGACCGAGATCGGCTACTCGAACACGTCCGGCTACTTCCTGTGGGTGTGGCAGCATCTTCTCCCCGAGGTCCCGATCAGCCGGATCGAGCTCGCGCCCGGAGACGGTTCGGTCATCGTCGCCGCGATCACCCTCGGAACGGCGAACGAAGACCCCTTCCCGACGGAGGCCGCCCGGACCATGCGCGTGACGGCGACCGGCGCACACGGCCCGCTGTCCGAGCCCGTCGTCGAGGTGGATCGAGGGGAAGCCGGGTATGCCTTCCGCCTCCCCGCTCGGAGCGTGCAGGAGTACCTCGACGACCCACGACGTGGCTTCGGAGAGGATGCCGACCCGGAGAGCTCGAGTGCGTACGTACGTGTCGCGGCGGCGCCCTCGGCGACCGTGGCGGTCCATGACGGCGCGGACGCAGTCGGTCGCTTCCGGTGGGGGGACCTGTCCGAGGACGGTGACCCCCTCGATCGCGACGGGATCCGGGCGGAGGTGATCGAGACAGGCCGCAACTGGGTCCATGTGACGGTCCTCGACGAGGACACCGGCAAGCCGGTGCCGTGTCGGGTGCATTTCCGCTCACCGGAAGGCGTTCCATATCAGCCGCACGGCCACCACGATCACGTGAACTCCGACCTGGGGACCTGGCACATCGACGTCGGGGGGGACCTCCGACTCGGCCGCACCACGTTCGCGTACATCGACGGGACCTGCCAGGGATGGCTCCCCCGAGGCGACGTGATCGTCGACGCGGTTCGAGGCTACGAGTACGAGCCGCTCCGCCAGGTCGTCCACATCGAGCCGGGCAGACGGGAGCTCACGCTCCACCTCCGGCGATGGGTGCGGATGAACGAGGAGGGCTGGTATTCGGGCGACTCGCACGTCCACTTCCTGTCGGCGCAGGGGTCCCTGCTGGAACAGCAGGGCGAAGACCTGAACGTGGTGAACCTCCTCCAGAGCCAGTGGGGGAGCCTGTTCACCAACACCGAGGACTTCACGGGCGGTCCCGTCGAGGCATCGGACGGTCGGTACGTCACGTGGGTGAGCCAGGAGAACCGGCAGC
The DNA here is from genome assembly GCA_050696355.1 of Actinomycetota bacterium. Taxonomy (GTDB): domain Bacteria; phylum Actinomycetota; class UBA4738; order UBA4738; family HRBIN12; genus JAJNBA01. Next base: position 15,008 of record JBOGVD010000121.1, on the reverse strand, counting down.
CCTTCTTCGGTCACATGGTGCTCTGGGGTCTGCAGTTGCCGGTGATGCCGTGGTGCACCGACGGCCCGTTCGAGGCCGAGCTGGGCTCATGGCAGGAGACGACCCTGAGCCACTGGGCCGACGTCGCCCATGAGCAGGGGGCGACCGTCGTGATCCCGCACTTCCCCCAGCCGAACGGCGAGCCTGCCACGCTGATCGCGACGGGTCGTGCCGACGCGGTCGAGATGATCGTCCAGCGCCCGGCCCAGACGCTCGAGTGGTACCGCTACCTGAACGGTGGGTACCCGCTCCCGCTGGTCGGTGGGACCGACAAGATGTCGTCGGAGGTTCCGGTCGGCCTATACCGAACGTACGCGTACCTCGGCGACGAGGCGTTCTCCTTCGAGGCCTGGACCGCCGCGGTCCGTGCCGGCCGCACGTTCGTGAGTGCAGGGCCGATCCTCCGACTGTCGGTGGACAGGCACGGGATCGGCGATCTCGTTCGGTTGTCGGGGCCGGGCACGGTGTCGGTGGAGGCGGTCGCGGAGAGCGTCCTTCCGATGGTCTCGCTCCAGCTCGTCGTGAACGGTGAGGTCGTGGACGCCGTCGCGGAGCCATCGCCGGCACGACGGCTCGCGCTATCGGCCGCGGTGCGCATCGACGGCGATTCCTGGATCGCCGCTCGATGCGGTGGACCGGCGTACTTCGACGCGGAACGGCATCGAGACGTCTGGGGGCGGGGGATCTTCGCGCACACGTCTCCGATCTACGTCGCCTGTACGGAGGATCCGTGGTCGCGCGCCGACCCCGCGAACGACGAGCGGATGCGCGTCCTGATCGAGTCCGGTCTCGCCCGGATCCGACGCGGTCGCCGCTACCCGGAGGAGCGGATCACGCATCACCACACCGAAGCCGACCACGGGGCGTTCCTGGAACGCCCCTTCCTCGAGGCCCTTGATCGGGTTCGAGCCCGCATCGAGACCGGGTCGATGGAGACCGGGTCGGAGCCCGATCGGTGAAGATCGGCGTCTGCTCCGCGAACTCCGGCCCGTACACGACGCGCGAGGCGCTGCTCGAGGTCGCCGCCCAGTCGGAGGCCGTCGGGATCGAGTCGATCTGGGTCTCCGAGCACCTCGTGGTCGCCGACCCGCGTGAGCCGCCGTCCCAGATGGACCCGGAGGATCCGATCCTCGATCCGGTCGCCACGCTGGCGTTCCTGGCGGGTACGACGCGCTCCGTGCTGCTCGGCACCGGCGTGGTCGTCCTCCCGCTCCGGAACCCGCTGATCCTGGCCAAGGAGCTCGCCACGGTCGACGTCCTCTCCGGTGGCCGGCTGCTCTTCGGAGTGGGCGTCGGCTACGTCGAGCAGGAGTTCGAGGCGCTCGGCGTGCCGTTCGACGATCGCGGTCCTCGAACCGAGGAGTACCTGGCAGCGATCCGCGCGGTCTGGACGGAGACGCACCCGTCCTTCGATGGCCGGACCGCGAAGGTGGGAGGCGTGCAAGCGCACCCGCATCCCGTCCAGCATCCCCACCCCCCGATCGTGATGGGTGGCGACGCGCCTCCGGTGATGCGCCGGACGATCCGCGAGGCCGACGGGTGGTACGGCTGGGGTTTCGACCTCGAGGAGGCGGCGGAGCGGGTCGAGGCCCTTCGGGAGACGAGCACGCGCGTGGCGAGGGGTGAGGGACTCGGGCCGCTCGAGATCACGATCACGCCTCCGGGAGACATCGACGCGAGCGAGGCCAGGCGCTACGAAGAGCTCGGCGTGTCTCGCATCAACCTGATGCTCCCGTGGAGACCGCCGGACGGCGGCCTTCGCCGGTTCTTCGCCGAGACCGTCGCCCCACTCGTGGATCTGCAGGGCGCCTGATCCGCACAAGGAGGTTCGACATGGGATCCGTGCACCTCGGGAGGACGGCCGAGTCGCGGATCGCGCGGCTCGTGGCTCCTCGTTCCTTCGACGTGGGGACGCAGCTCCTGCCAGATCCACCACCGGGCCACGTCCTCGTGAGGGTCCTCGTCTGTGGGGTGTGTGCGAGCGAGCGGCACGCGGTCGAGGAGACCCTCTCCTCCTATCCCGTCGAGATCGGGCACGAGCCTGTCGGTGTGATCGAGGCGACCGGTCTCGGCGTGGACGGCTTCACCGAAGGAACGCGGGTGACCGGAGGGTTCGGCCCTTCCTTCGCCGATCGCGTCGTCGCCGATGCCGGGCACGTGGTGCCGGTGCCGGATGGCCTGGCCACCATCGACGCGATCGGCGAACCGCTCGGCTGCGTGGTCGAGGCACGCAGGAGGACGCCCATCACGGCCGGGGACCGGATCGCGCTCGTCGGTGCCGGGTACATGGGAGCGATGATGCTCCAGGTGTTGCTCACGACGGGCGCGGGGCACGTCACCGTCATCGAACCTCGTGCGGACGCACGGGACACCACTCGCGCGCTGGGCGCCACGGAAGCCGTCGACCCCGACGATCTCTCGTCGGGTGAAGCCGACGAGTCCTTCGACGTCGTGATCGAGGCGACCGGCACCCAGGGCGGCCTCGATCTCGCGACCCGCCTCGTGGTCCAACACGGAGTCCTTTCGATCCTCGGGTACCACCAGGGGACGCGGTCCGTCGACATGCAGGCGTGGAACTGGAAGGCGCTCGAGGTCGTCAACGCCCACGTCCGGCGCCGCGACCTGCTCAACGACGCGATCCTCCGCGGCCTGGACCTCATCCGGTTGGGGAGGATCTCGCCGGGCGACCTCGTCACGCACCGCTACGACCTGGAGCGTGTCGGTGAGGCGTTCGGCGCCCTGGCCGACAAGCCCGACGGATTCATCAAGGCCGTCGTCGTCATGGAAGGAGACAGAGGATGAACGTGGTTCGGCTGGGCGACCGGACCCTCGGTGCGGAGAATCGACCGGAATGGTGTGACCTCGTGGGCATGGGTGTGTTCCGGATCCGCCCCGATGCGACGTTCGACCGCCACTTCCACGACTCTCCCGAGTACTGGCTCTTCTACGAGGGGAAGGGGAAGGTGACGGTCGGCGCAGAGATGTACTACGTGCAAGCCGGCGACGTCGTCTGCACCCCGGCCGGCTCCTCCCACGACATCGTGGAGATCTACGAAGAGCTCGAGGGCTTCTATCTCGAGGAGCCGCTCTCCGAGGGCGGGACGATCGGACATCAACACGAGGACGCGGGCGAGGCCACCGGTCACGTGGTCCCGAAGGTGCCGCTCCCCGAGGACTTCCCGGCCGCCTCGCGGGCGGGCGTCATCGGAGCGTAGCCGCGTTCCTTCTTTGGTCTATCCCTTCAGCCCAACCGAGGCGATCCCGCCGATCAATTTCTCCTGGGCGAAGAAGTAGAGCAGCACAGCAGGCAACATCATGACGAGGTTCGCGGCCATCAAGAGGTTGAGGGCGGGGAAGCCTGACGTCACCAGGTTCGCCATCCCGATCGCCACGGTGAACTCTTCGTTGCTGTCCAGGTAGATGAGCGGACCGAGCAGGTCGTTCCACTCTCCGAGGAACACGAACACCACGCAGACGGCGAGGACCGGCTTGCACAGGGGCAACACGATGTGCCAGAAGACCTGGAAGTGGTTGGCGCCGTCGATCCGGGCGGCGTTCTCCAAGTCGCGCGGGATCGTTCGCATGTACTGACGGATCAGGAAGATGAAGAACGCATTGCCGAAGAACGCGGGGACGATCAGCGGCAGGTAGGACCCGTACCATCCGATCTGGAAGAACATCAGGAACTGCGGGATCATCAGCGTCTGCCACGGGATCAGCAGCGTGATGATCAGCAGGTTGAAAAGGAACTCCCGCCCGCGGAACCGCAGCCGCGCGAACGCGTAGGCGACGAGCGCGCATGAGAACACGGTCCCGACGATGTTGCCCGCGACGATGATCAACGTGTTGATCGTGTAGCGCAGGAACGGTGCTGTACCAGGCGCTGCCGCTCCCGAACCGGTCGTTCGCTCCTGACCGAGCAGGGCTCGGGAGAAGTTCTCCCAGTGCCAGTGCTCCGTCGGGAACCACTGCGGGGGGAACGTGAACACCGGTTCGAAGTCGGGCTTGAGCGCGACCGTGATCATCCACCCCAGCGGCAGCAGGATCACGGCGCAGAGCCCGAACAGCGCGGCATAGAGCACGGCGAACCTCGCCGCCCGCCGGTACCTAGGCCTCCGAGCGCGACGGACCGGCCGCTCGATCGTGTCGCTGACCTCGGCCCGGACCGTCACGCGCTACGCCTCCTCCGACTCGTAGTAGACCCACCGGCGCGACGTGACGAAGATCAGGACGATGACCACCGCGGCGGCGAGCACCAACACCCATGCGAGCGCCGAGGCGTAGCCGAAACGGCCGCTCCGGAATCCCTCGTTCCAGATGTTCAGCACGTAGAACAGCATCGATCCCCGCGTGCCGCCGCGGCTCCCGCCGAGGACGAAGGCGGTGTCGAATACCTGGAACGCCTCGATCAGACCGATCAGCAGCGTGAACAGCAACGTGGGCGTGAGGAGCGGGAGCGTGATGGTCCGGAACGTCTGCCATGCCCCGGCCCCGTCGATCCGAGCCGCGTTGTACAGGGCGGGAGGGATGTTCTGGAGCCCCGCGAGGTAGATGATCGCGCTGCCGCCCACTCCCCAGAGGCCCATGAGCACGATGGCCGGCACGGCCCAATCGGGACTGGAGAGCCATCGCGGCGGGTCGTCGACGCCGACGGCCCGCAGGCCCTGGTTCACGATGCCGAGGTCCGGGTTGAGGAGTGACACCCACAAGGCCGCCACCGCCACGCCGCTCAGCACCGACGGCAGGAACAGGATCGTCCGGAACAGGTACATGCCTCGCACCCGCTGGTTGAGCAGGAGAGCCAACGCGAGCCCGGCGACCTGATACAGCGGCACGGCGAGGACCGTATACGTCAACGTCACTCGGATCGACTGCCAGAAGTTGTGATCGTCGATCATGTCGCGGTAGTTCTCCGTACCGATGAACCGCGGCGAGGAGATCAGGTTCCAGTTCGTGAGTGACAAGGCCACCGACGCCAGGATCGGCCCGACGACGAACAGGATCGTGCCGAGGAGCCACGGCGTTGCGAACAGGAACGCCGCGCGCTCCTCCTTCTTGGCTATGCGGCCGCGACGCGGCTTCCCCCGACGACGCTTCGGCGTCGTTTCCGCGACGCCGGACGGCCCGCGCGTCAGATCTGTTCGTAGGTCGACCATGCTCGATCGAGGTTGCTCTGGATGTCCGTCGCGGCTTGGTCCATGGCCTCCTGGGCGCTCATGTTCTCCTCGACCATCAGGCTGAACGCGTCCCAGAGCGGACCGTCGAGCGTGAAGATGTTGGCTGGCAAGAAGATGTTGGGGCGGGCGAGATTCGCGACCTCGAGCACGTCGGCGCGGCCGGGGCTCTCGCCCGCCCAATCCTCCTCTTCGGCGATGACGTTGTTGAGCGGCTGCTGCCCGGCCCGTGCCCGCAGGCGATTCCCCTCCGTGGCCACGAACCCGATGAACGCCTTGGCCGCCTCGGCTTGGTCGGTGTCCGAGAAGACGCTCCAGGAGTCGGTCCATGAGCCGACCCAGGGGAGGTCGCCCTCCTTTTCGACGGGGGTCGGCGCCGCGCCCCAGGGGATCTCCGCCTTCTCGAGCGTCGGGATGGCAACGACGTTGTCGATGAACGTCATCGCCATCTGGCCGGTCGCAAGCGGATCGGTGTCACCGAAGAATTCGAAGTCCGTCTCGGTCGGGCTGGTGCCGTCGCGCACCATCGTCGCAAGCACGTCGTACATGTGCACCGTCGGCGCGTCGTTCAGGTATCCCTCGACCGACCGTCCGTCCTCGCTGAAGAGGACCCTCCAGTCCATCCACCAATCGGTCGGCTCCGCGAAGCCACCCCAGACGTAGTCGGAACGGTCGTCGCTCTGCTGCGTGAGCCTCTCGGCGAGGGCCGCGTATTCGTCGACCGTCATCGGCTCGGTCGCCGACGGGTAGGGCTCACCGGCCTCGTCGAACAGGTCCTTGTTGTAGAACATCAGGATCGCGCCCGTGTACGACCCGAGACAGTACGTCTCGCCGTTCACCACGCAACCGGAGAACGCGTTCTGGTTGAACTGGGAGACGTCGATGTTCTCGGAGGCGATGACATCGTCGATCGGCAGGATCCTGCCGGCCGTGATCCATCGTGTTTCGTACAGGTAGCCGAGGTCCGGAGGACTGCCCGCGGCGAGCGCCGTATCGATCTTCGTGACGTAGTTGTCCTCCGGGATGTTCGTGAGCTTCACCGTGATGTTCGGGTGCTCCTTCTCGAACGCCGCGATCAGCTTCGGCAGGAAGTCCGCCTCGCCCTCGAAGGCCCAGATGTCGATCGTCTGGGGCTCATCGACCGCCGCTTGGTTCTCCGGCGGTTCCGGCTCGTTGCTCGTGCACGCCGCGGCGACGAGCGCCCCCACGACGATCGTCACCAGCGCCGCCCTGTGCCTATGAAGCTTCATCGCGAACCCCCTTCGAGCTCAAGTCGAGATCCTTTCGCCGGTCGCCGGATCGAAGAAGTGAAGCGCGTCCATGTCGACGACCAGCTCCACGTCGTCGCCGTCGCCCGCCTTCGTCCGAGCGGTGACCCTCGCGACGAACGTCGTCTCGGTTGGATCGATCGGCGTGTCGTCACTGCTCGCGCCGGCGCGTCCATCGGTCGTGACCGGCACACGGTTCGTCTTGACTGGGAAATGCAGGAACGCCTCGGGGCCCATCGACTCGCGGAGCGAGACCGACACGCGCAGTCGTCGGTCGGCCGGTGCTCCCGGAGCGAGGCTCGCGTCCTCGAGGTCCTCGGGCCGGATGCCGACGATCACCTTCTTCCCGGCATAGGACCGAAGTGCCGGCCGCGTCTCGAACACGTGCTCCGAAGCTCGCAGGCGTTGATCGCCGAACGCGATCGTCGTGCTGCCGTTCGACGACACGAGATCTGCCTCGGCGAGATTCATCGCGGGGGACCCGATGAAGCTCGCGACGAACAGGTTCGCGGGAGCGTCGTAGACGTCCTGCGGCGCCCCGACCTGTTGCAACGTGCCGCCGTTCATCAGCGCCAGGTTGTGGCCGAGCACCATGGCTTCCGTCTGGTCGTGCGTGACGTAGATCGTCGTCACGCCGAGCTCGCGCTGGAGCTCCGCGATCTCCGCTCGCATCTCGACCCGGAGCTTCGCGTCGAGGTTCGACAGCGGCTCGTCCATCAGGAACGCTTGCGGATCGCGGACCATGGCTCGGCCCATCGCGACCCGCTGGCGCTGGCCGCCGGAGAGCTGCTTCGGTCGCTTCTGCAGCAGGTCGTCCGTCAGGCTGAGGATGCGGGCGGCCTCACGGACGCGGCGATCGATCTCGCCACGCTCCACCTTGCGCATCCGCAGGCCGAAGGCCAGGTTCCGGTACACCGACATGTGCGGGTACAGGGCGTAGTTCTGGAAGACCATCGCGATGTCGCGGTCCTTCGGCAGCACGTCGTTCACGACCTGCTCGCCGATCCGGATCGTGCCGCCGGTGAGCTCCTCGAGCCCGGCCACCATCATCAGCACGGTGGTCTTGCCGCAACCGGACGGGCCAACCAGCACGGTCAGTTGGCCGTCGGGGATCTCCAGATTGAGTGTCTCCACCGCCGACGTGCCGTCGGGATAGACCTTGGAGACCCCGTCGAGCACGATCCTAGCCACGGTTCAGCCTCCGCCGGGACCGGCCGGCTTGGTCTCGCGATGGCTGTGGACGAGCGCCTCCGTGCGTTGGACGAGGTCGGAGATCCGTGAGTTGTCGAACCCTGCGATGGCGCTACTGATGCGATCGCTGAGCGGCTCGACCCACCGCGCAGGGAGGGCTCCTGCTCCGAACTTCGCTCCGAAGATCGAACCCGTGGTCGCGCCGGTGCAGTCGGTGTCCCAGCCCCCCTCGACCGCGAGACCGATCGTCCTGCTGAAGTCGTCCTTTCCCCACAGGAGGGCGGCAGTGACGATCGCGGAGTTGTTGATCGTGTGCACGAAGCTGTAGTGGCCATAGCGGGCCTCGATCTCGTCGCGGGTCTCCTCCCACGAACGCCCCTCATCGAACAGCTCGAGCACGTGGCGGACGGCCTCGGCGAGCCGCGATCGAGGCGGGACGAACCCGAGCGCCGACTCGGTCGCCGACCGGAGATCGGGTGCGACGAAACACGAGGCGATGAGAGCCGACGCCCACATCTCCCCGTAGATGCCGTTCTGCGTATGCGACAACGAGGCGTCACGGAACGCGAGCTCGGCGGCGGCGGCGGGGTCGCCGGGCGAGACGTAACCCCACATGTCGCCGCGGATCTGGGCCCCGATCCACTCTCGGTAGGGGTTGCGAACCGTCGCTGTCTCCGGGGGTCGACGTCCCTCGATCATGTTCCGGTACGCGGCCCGCTCCGCCGTGTAGGTCTGGGCGAAGGGGAGGTGGTGCAGCCATTCACCACCCACGTGCAGCGGTCCGAAATCTAAGCCATGTTCCTCGAGGATGTGCAGGCCGAGGATCGTGTAGTCCGTGTCGTCGTCGCGGGCCATGAACCGGATGTTCCCCCGGGTCGTCTCGGGCCAGCACCAGTTCAGCTCGAGGCCTTCGGGGAACGGGTCCAGGCGCGGGAGGTAGTCGTCGATCGGGTACGCGTCCGCCAGATCGAGGTACTTCCTGATGCGCTCGCGGCTCCACCCCTCCACGGGCTTGCCGAGGTTGCAGCCGGCGCATCGTCCGAGCCACGCCCCCTCGAGCCGCTCGCGCAGGTGCGCCTCGTCCAGATCTTGCACCGGCAGGTCGGGTCGATCGAGCGCGGCGTGGATGCCGCTCCACTCCGAAGGTTCCTCGTAGCTCCAGTCGGATCGGATGGCTCGCCCTTCGAGGGTCTCGAGGAGCTTCACTTGCTCCGAGGTCGATCCGTTCTTGGCAGCTGCCCGCACGTCGGCCTCGAGATCGGCGACGTCGAAGCCGGACTCGGCCCGTTGCGCGAACTCGTCCGAGAGGATGTCGCCGAGATCCAGGACGTCGTGCACCGTGCCCTCCCGTTCGAGACCCGCGTCGGCCGGGTTGCTACGCTAGAGCAAAACGTTTTTCCGCGTCAATGACTCGACAAGGAACCCAGCCGCCATGAGCGACGTGACCATCGTCGATGTGGCCCACCACGCCGGCGTCAGCATCACGACCGTCTCGCACGCGATCTCCGGGAAACGCCGGGTCGCGGAGGCGACGCGCGCTCGCATCGAGGATTCGATCCAGGTGCTCGGCTATCGGCCCAACGCGTTCGCCCGCGGACTCCGAACGGAACGATCCCAGATGGTCGCGCTGATCATCCCGGACATCACCAACCCCTACTACCCCACGCTCGCTAGGGGGATGCAGGACGCCTTGCTCGCCGGTGGATACCAGACGCTCGTCGGCAGCACCGACGGCGAGCGGGCGCAGGAGCTGACGTTCCTCCACGATTCGCTCCAGAGGAGGGTCGACGGGATCGCCATCGCGTCGTTCGCCACGTCGGCGCGATCACTCGGCTCGGTCCTCCGTGCGAACATCCCGGTCGTGTCGATCGGCGACAAGATCCGACATGCCGACGTGGACTGCGTCCGAACCGACGATGTCGAGGGGGCGCGCGACGCCACCACGTACCTGATCGAGAAGGGGTACGAGACGATCGCCATGATCGGCGGCCCCCCTGGGATCTCGCCGAGCGACCACCGGCTGACGGGCTATCGTGCGGCGCTCGGTGAGGCAGGCATCCGGTCCGAGTCCTCGCTCCTCGCGGTCGGTGACTTCACCCGGGCGGGAGGTGCCGTCGCCATGCGCGAGCTCCTCGCGCGCGGGGACCGTCCGCCGAGGGCGGTTTTCTGCGCCAACGACCTGATGGCGATCGGTGCGATGGACGCGACACGCGAGGCCGGGCTCCGAGTGCCCCGCGACGTCGCCGTGATGGGCTACGACGACATCGAGGCGGCCTCACTCGTGACGCCGGACCTCACGACGGTGGTGAATCCCGCCGGCGACATGGGACGCGAGTGTGGCCGACTCCTGCTGGAGAAGATGTCGGGGGCGTACCACGAGGGCCGCCGCGAGGTGGTCATCCCACATCGCCTGATCGCCCGAACCTCCGCGTAGAGGGAACGGGTGGGCAACGCAGCGCCGCATCGAGACGGGAGGGGAGAGGGATCGACGACGAGGTGGGGGCCGCGCTCCAGCGGCTCGAGTCGGTCGACCCGAGCATCGAGGCGTTCGTGTCCGAGCCGACCCGCCGCAGCCGACTCGAGTCCAGCCCACCCGGCGACGGTCCCCTCCACGGCGTGGCCGTGGGGGTGAAGGACCTCTTTCGCGTCGACGGGATCCCGACGAGAGCCGGCTCCCAGCTGCCGGCTGAGGTCTTCGAGGCTGAACAGTCGTCGATCGTGACGGCGCTGAGAGACGCCGGGGCCGCCGTGCTCGGCAAGACCGCCATGGACGAGTTCGCCTACTGTGAGCCGCCTCCGACGAGGAATCCACGCGGTCCGGAACGCACGCCGGGCGGATCCAGCGGCGGTTCCGCCGCCGCGGTCGCGTCCGGGATCTGTCGGCTCGCCGTCGGGTCGCAGACACTCCAATCCGTGGTCGTCCCGGCGGCCTACTGCGGGGTCGTCGGGTACAAGGCCACCTTCGGGCGCATGCCGTTCGACGGTATCCCGCTGTCTCCGTCGATGGACACGGTCGGCTTCCTCGCGCCGTCCGTCGCCGGTTTGCGAGCGGACGTCGCTTCACTCGTCCCGGACTGGCGCGATACGCGGCCGTCCGCGCCACCGGTCCTCGGGGTTCTCGAAGCGTGGGGAGCTCCCGAGATGGTGGCCGATGGCTGGAGCGCTCACCGACGGCACCTCGAGACCCTCCGGGGTCGAGGCGTCGAGCTTCGACCGGTGGACGTGCCCTGGAACGACCCCGAAGGCCTTCGCGACTGGGGTCGGCGCATCGGGGATCTCCTTCACGGGGAGATGGCCCTTGCTCACGCCGGATGGTTCGATCGCTTCGCCCACCTCTACCGGCCGCGCACCGCGAAGGCCGTCCGTCATGGACGAACCATCCCGCCCGAGCGGGTCCTCGAGAGTCGGCGAGCGAGGGGCGATCTCGCCGCCCTCTTGCAGGAGAGCGCGTCGGCATCCAGCATCGACGCGTGGATCTGCCCGGCGACCGGCGGCGTGGCCCCGATCGGCTACCAGGAGACCGGCGACGGCACGATGACGGCCTTCTGGTCCTACGCGGGATTCCCCTCGATCACGCTGCCGGTCTTCGACGGGCCGGATGGCATGCCGCTCGGCATCCAGCTCGTGGCCCCGACCGGGCGGGATGAGCATCTCCTCCACTGTGCTGAACTCCTGGAAGCTGCGCTCGCGCACGATTGCCCGGCTCTCCCGACCTAGGGAGGGATGGGAGACCCGATGAGCGAGGAACGGACGCGCGTCACCCGCGAGCTCGCCGGGGGTGGCTGCGTCGCACCCGAGGCCGAGGCCGACAGCCTGCTGATCGCGGCGCGAGAGGGCGTCGGTCAGATCGAAGAGCTGGTTCGCCGACGGCTTCGGGGGGAACCGCTCGCGTGGATCACGGGATCGGTGACGTTCTGCGGTCTTCGCGTCCGGATCGACCCCGGCGTGTTCGTGCCGCGTCCGCACACGGAGGCGCTGGCGCGGCGGGCGATCGAGCTCCTGCCGGACGAGGGCATGGCCGTCGACCTCTGCACGGGGAGCGGGGCGGTGGCGTTGGTGCTCGCCGCCGCCCGTCCACGAGCCATCGTGGTGGGCACGGACGTCGACCCCTTGGCGGTCGCGTGCGCGGGCCGGAACGGGGTGCCGGCAACCGCGGGCGATCTCGACGGGCCCTTGCGCTCCACGCTCCGCGGGCGGGTCGACCTGATGACCGCCGTGGTGCCCTACGTGCCCACCGAGGAGCTCCACCTCCTGCCGAGAGACGTGCTCGCACACGAGCCACGCCACGCGCTCGACGGGGGATCGGGCGGAACCCGCGTGCTCGTGCGCGCAGCAGGTGTGGCGAACCGGTGGCTCCGCCCAGGCGGGAGCGTGCTCCTGGAGCTCGGAGGCGACCAAGCGGCAGAGATGACCGCGATCCTCACGGATCTCGGCTTCACGGAAATCCGTGTGCACGCGGACGAGGAGGGTCAGGATCGCGTGATCGAGGGCCGACGCGGGCAGCTAGCGCCGGGCGCGGTCCGGCAAGGTTGAGTCGCTGACTTTCGTCGTGAGCCAATCGACGAGCGGCTTCGACCGCTCCAGGAACCTCTCGATCCGATCCTTCGCTCGCTTCGTCCCGAGCCATGCCCCGGCCGGCCATTCCTGCCAGGCGATCAATCCCTTGAACCGCAGGAGCTCGATCCGAGGGTGGTCCTTCGGGTAGCCCTTCGGCGCCGTCTTCAACACATCGTGCCCGTGGACGTCCAGTCCCTGGCTTCGCGCGTCCGACACGATCCGCGTCAGATCCTCACCTGACCGGTCATCCGCGACGGCCTCCCGGTACCGCTCGAGCTGGTCGGGCGCCATCTCCCACTTCCCGCTCCCGACGGCGAGGCCGCGCGCATCCACCTGGATGTATCCGTCGCCGAGCGTCGCCCCGATCGCGGTCTTGTACGGTGACTTGTCGCGACTGAAGCGAACGTCGCGATACGGGCGGAAGATCCGGCCTTCGCCGAACTCGGGCCCCAGCTCGGCGAGCAGCTCCTCCATCGGTGCGCGCACGATCGTGTCGTACACGCCCTTGTGGCGCTGCCAGTACGCCTTCGAGTTGTCGGCCTCCAGGCCTTCGAAGAACTCGAGCGCCTCCACCTTCCATCCGTGGAACGCCATCGGATCCGACCTCCTCGACCCTCGTCGCCGGGTCGAGAGCCTATCCGAGGCGGCCGACACGCCTCATGCGATGAGCGAAGAGGGATCGAGTCCGGATCAGGTGCAGGCGACCGTCCCCGCGTCCTGGAAGGCCGGCTCGCCGGGCACAGAGACCCATCCGTAGTCGTACGAGTCCTCGTGCAGCGTCATCCGCAGCACGCCGAAGGCCTTGTTCTGGGTGACCTCGAGGTTCTCGGGCATCGGAGGGGGACCGAAGGGGTAGAGCTGCCGCCCGCCCGTTCCCACCGTGAACTGGATCGTGCCGCCCGGGAGGGAGTTGCCGTGGGCATCCTGCGGAGCCCACCGCTGGTAGAGATGGTTGTGCCCCACGAGCACGACATCGACGTCTTCGTCGGTGAACACGTCCCAGAGCGGGACGAGCGGCTCGGTCTCCGAGCCGCCGAACTGCGTGGTCCCGTCGTCCTCGATCCACTTCTGGAACGGCCGCCAGTCGTAGCGAGGGTGATGCATGAACGCGAGCGTGCAGGTGGCCTCCGCGTTCGCCTCGAGGTCCGCCCGGAGCCAGTCACCTTGGGGCGTGCCGGGGCCGCAGCCGGGGTCGTCGCCGCAGATGTCGGAGTTGAGCGACACGATGTGCCAGTCGCCGAGGTCGAAGGAGTAGTACCCGAGCGGAGGGTTGGCCACCGCGCCGAAGTAGGCGAAGTAGCCGGCGGCGTCGGTCGTCCCGTACTCGTGGTTCCCCGGGGCCGGCATGGTGATCCCCCGGAGGTCGCCGAACTGCACGTCCCAGACGCGGAGGAACTCCGAGAGCTTCCCGTTGTTGTACTGCAGATCGCCGAGTGCGAGGAACCGGTCGGGGTCGATCTCGCGGATCAGGTCCGCAACGTCTCCCGATCGACAGGCACCCATCCCCTGTCCCTGCGTCAGCGCTTGGCAAGCGACGTCGCCGACGGCGACGATCACGGGATTGTGCTCCGTCGCCCCGGCGCCGGGGGCGAGGAGGCCGGTCGCCGCAGCCAGCGCGATCACGGCTACTGACTGGCGGAACGAGCGGGACGAGCGGCGCATCGGGTCTCCTTCCGGGCGGGGCGCGTATTCAAGCACGCCGAGGACGGGGATGGGAGGAGAGCTCCCGGAGTCGGCGTGAGCCCAACCTCGTCGGTCAGTACCTGCCGTAGAGGTCGCTCGCCGGGTCGAAGAACCCGCCCACGGGCCGTGCGTGCGCGTGCCAGTGGTCCGGGATGCGTCGCCGCTCGGGGTCGACCCAGTATCCCTCCGGCCCGTAGCGCTCGCCAGCGAGGCGCTCGAGCTGCTCCAGCAGCGTGGCCTCGAGGTCCTCGTCCGGGAGCCCGTGCGAGCGCCAGACGACCATCGGGGTCCGGCACACCAGGCACTCCGCGACCCAGCACTCCGCGTCCTCATGGAGCCAGGGCGTCACGCGATCGGCGGTGCAGAGCGGGCATTCATCCATCGGGGCTCGCTCCGAGCTCGGCCCGGGCGCCGACGTCGACGCCGTGCTCGTCGAACCACCCGAGGTTCGCCTCGATCGCGAGGACGTACGGCTCGTCGATCCCGTAGTGCGGGCACGGGTCCGCCTCGCACGGGTCCATGTTCCGCATGCCGACCACCCTTCCCCCTTCCCCGACGAAGGCGATCGAGAGCGGGATCAGCGTGCCCTTCATCCAGAACGTGCCTCCGACGGGTTCGTCGAACACGAAGGCCATCCCCTGGTCGGCCGCCAGCTCCTCGACCCCCATCAGGCCACGTCGCCGCTCGTCGGGGTCGTCGGCGACCTCGACGAAGAGCCTCTCGTCCGTGCCCTCGAACGCCACCATGGCCGCCGGGCGCGGCGGAGCTGTCTCGTCGCCGTCGCCGGTGCAGGCTCCGAGCACCATCAACGCGACGAGCGCAGGGACGAGGTTCCGCATCTCCTCATCGTGCCACGGTCCGCCGGCGGGCCGTTGCTATCATCGGGCCGGCCGCCGGAGTAGCTCAGTCGGCAGAGCGCCTCCATGGTAAGGAGGAGGTCAGGGGTTCGATTCCCCTCTCCGGCTCATCTGTGATGTCTCGGGACATCGTTCACACGTGTCCCGGGACATCCTTCCACGTTCACCTCGATCCCATCGGCTGGTAGTCACGGCTCGGATCGAGCACGAGCTCACGCAGCAGTTCACCGTCCTCGGAC
>JBOGVD010000120.1:0-6548 GCA_050696355.1 Actinomycetota bacterium | reverse complement strand
GGCGCGGAGCGCCCGCGCCGACGCGCGCCGCGGTTCGCCCTGGCGATCCCGGCGTGGCTCTTCTTCCTGCTGTTCTTCGCGATCCCCGTTCTCCTGATCGTGTGGTACTCGTTCGGCTACAAGCCGGACATCTTCCGGACGATCGCGACGGACCAGCCGTCCTTCGACCGCTACGCCGAGTCGTTCTCCGCGACGTTCCGCGACGTGTTCAGCGGCACGCTCCAGATCTCGATCACCGGCACGATCCTCTGCCTGCTGATCGGGTTCCCGTTCGCGTACTGGCTCGCGGTGAAGGTCCCACCCCGCTGGCGCGGGCTCCTGCTCGGGCTGACGATCGTGCCGTTCTGGACGAACTTCCTCGTCCGAACGCTCGGCTGGCTGATCCTCCTGCAGCCGAACGGCCCCCTCTCGGGAGTCCTCCAGGACCTCCGGCTGATCGCCGATCCGCTCGACGTCCTCGACACGCGCGAGGCGGTGCAGCTGGGCGTCGTCTACAACTACCTCCCGCTGATGATCTTCCCGCTCTTCGTCGCCCTGGACCGGCTCGATCCCGCGCTCCGCGAGGCGTCGAAGGACCTCGGCGCGAACCGGTGGAGGACGTTCCGACAGGTCACGCTGCCCCTCGCGATGCCCGGCGTGGTGGCCGGGCTGCTCCTCGTGTTCATCCCGCTCACCGGCGACTACATCACCGCGGCCGTACTGGGCGGCGCGAAGGGCAACATGGTGGGCGCGCTGGTGGCGAGCCAGTTCAACACCGCGCAGAACTGGGCTCTCGGCTCGGCGATGGCGGTGATCCTGATCCTGATGATCCTCGGGGCCGTCGCCGTGTTCGCGGCTCTCGGGCTGATCACGCGGGCCCTCATCCGGCGTCGGCGACGCGTGGACCTCGCCCCAAGGCTCGCGGAGGAGCCCGCGTGAGCGCCGCCGCGGCCGCCACGGTCGGGCGGAGGCGCGACGTGACCAACGGGCTCCTGTCGGTCTGGGGCATCGTCGTGTTCGTCTTCCTGTTCCTGCCGATCGCGATGATCGTGATCTACTCGTTCAACGACGGCCGGGCACTCGTGGTCTGGAACGAGTTCGGCGTGCGACCCTACACCGACGCGATCGACAACCCCACGATCCGCAACGCGATCTTCACCTCGATCCGGGCCGCCGCGGGCGCCGCCGTCATCGCCACGATCATCGGGTCGCTCGCCGGGATCGCCCTCGCGCGCAGGCCCGGCAAGTGGACGATCGGCTTCCTCGCCCTGGTGTTCCTCGTGCTCGTGACCCCCGAGATCGTCGACGCGATCGCACTGTTGATCTGGTTCGTCAGGCTCGACGAGCTCGTCGGGGGACCGTTCTCACCCGACTTCTTCTTCAACTTCGGGCTGATCCGGCTGTTCATCGGGCACGCGATCTTCGCCTCGGCGGTCGTCACGCTCATCGTCCGCGCGCGTCTGGCGGGTCTCGACGAGACGCTGGAGGAGGCGTCCGCCGATCTCTACGCCTCGCCGGCGCAGACGTTCCGGAAGATCACCCTCCCGCTCATGATGCCCGCGGTGCTCGCGAGCGGGCTGCTCGCCTTCAGCCTGAGCCTGGACAACACCATCATCTCGTCGTTCGTCTCGACCGCGGACGCGTCACCCTGGCCGGTCTACGTGTTCAGCTCCCTGCGCAGCGTCCTGCGACCGGGCATCGCCGCGATGTCCACGTTGGTGCTGCTGCTGACGCTGTTCGCGCTGGCGCTCGTCGCGCTCGTGCTGCGCCAGGGCGGCGCCTCCGGGGAGGAGGCCGCCGCGATGATCGTCGGCGTGGAGGCCGCTCCCGGCTCCGCGAACTGAGCGGCGCCATCCTTAGGCGGATCCGACCTGGACCGCCTCGTCGTGGGACACCAGTGCACCCGGACGGTGCCTGCCGCCTCCCTGCCGTGCTCGCCACACGGCCACCACCATCGCGCCGAGGCCCAGGATCGGGGCGAGCGTCCACACGGCGACGTTCAGGATCGGCACGAGCCCGACGGCCGCCACGATCGCCCATCCCGCCGCGAACGCCCGGCCCCGGCCGCCCGGCGGACGGACGAGCCCTCGGCCGACGCACCACGCCGCCCACACGAGCCCGATCAGCCACCACAGGCCGGTGGAGAGGAAGAGCGTGAGCCCGAGCGGGAGCCCGAGGACGGAGACGACCAGCGCGATCGCGGCGACCGGCACGGCGATCGCGACGAGGAACCCCCACCCGAGCGAGGCTAGCGGAGCGCCCGACATCGCCGCGGCGACGGTCTCGGCTCCGCGCGGCGCGAGCAGCAGGAGGACGAGGCCCGCCAGCCCGACCGAGACGGCGATCGCGACGGGTCCGAGCAGGTCCCCCAGCGCCGCGAGGGGCGCACGGAGCGAGAAGCGGACGTCACCCCGCGTCTCGCCCCCGACCTCCGCTCCCGGCCGAGCAGCGACCTCCTCGCTCGAGGAGACGTCACCGCCCACCCGAGCGCTCTCGGCGAGCCGCACGATGCCGTCGGCGACGATCACCGATCCGTTCACCTGGCCGGTCACCGCGACCGGCCCCTCGAGGACGACCACGTCCCCGGTCACGACGCCGTGCACGGTCACGCGCCCCGAGAGGACGAGGACCTCACCGACACGCTCCCCGCGCGCCACGGTCACCGACCCAGAGAGCACGATCTGGTTCACCGGCCGGAGCGGGCGCGCGTCCTGGGCGCGGACGCTCCAGGGCCAGAGCGAGGTCGCGATCGCGGCGACGAGCAGGGCGGAGCGGAGACGCATGCGGCGGCATCCTACCGGCGCCCCCCCGCGTGTCGGGAACACCCGGTAGGTTGGGGAGCGTGACCCTGGAGGTCTTCTCCCCCGCGGTTCGAGAGTGGTTCGGCACCTCCTTCGACGCCCCCACGCCGGCGCAGCGCGGCGGATGGACGGCGATCGCCGGAGGCAGCCACGCGCTGATCCTCGCCCCCACGGGCTCGGGCAAGACCCTCGCCGCGTTCCTGTGGGCGATCGATCGGCTGTCCTCGGAACCCCCGCCCGAGGACCCCACGGCGCGGACGCGGGTCCTCTACGTGTCGCCGCTGCGGGCACTCGCCGTGGACATCGAGAAGAACCTCCGGTCGCCGCTCGCCGGGATCCAGCACGCGGCCGACCGGCTCGGCACGCCGCTGGCCCATGCCCCCGAGGTCGCGATCCGCAGCGGCGACACGCCAGCGCGGGACCGCCAGCGGATGATCCGGCGGCCACCGGACATCCTGATCACCACGCCGGAGTCCCTCTACCTGATGCTCACCTCCTCGGCCCGCGAGACGCTCCGCAGCGTCCGGACCGTGATCGTCGACGAGATCCACGCGATGGCGGCCTCCAAGCGGGGCGCGCACCTCGCCCTGTCGCTCGAGCGACTAGAGGAGCTCTGCGACGAGCCGCCGCAGCGGATCGGACTGTCGGCAACCCAGCGGCCGCTCGAGGAGATCGCTCGGTTCCTCGGAGGCTCCCTCGACGGCGAGGAGCGCCCGGTCACGATCGTCGACGCGGGGCACCGCAAGCCGATGGAGCTTCAGGTCGTCGTCCCGGTCGAGGACATGGGGGGAGGCATCGCGCTCGACGCGCGCGCGCCGCGATCGGATCGCCGCGGCGATGGCGGGCCCGAAGACCCCGGTGGTCGCACCCGGCAGCCCGCGCCCTCGATCTGGCCGTCGATCCATCCAGCCCTGCTGGAGCTGATCCGCGCCCACCGGTCGACGATCGTGTTCACGAACGCTCGCCGCCTGGCGGAGCGCCTAGCCGCGAGCCTGAACGAGCTGGCGGAGGAGGACCTCGTCCGAGCCCACCACGGATCCATCGCTCGCGAGCAGCGGCTCGAGGTGGAGGACGCGCTGAAAGAGGGGCGCCTCAAGGCGATCGTCGCGACGTCCTCGCTCGAGCTCGGGATCGACATGGGCGCCGTCGACCTCGTGATCCAGGTGGAGTCGCCGGGCTCCGTTGCGAGCGGCCTCCAGCGGATCGGGCGAGCGGGTCATACGGTCGGCGAGCCGTCGCGTGGCCGGATCTTCCCGAAGTTCCGCGGCGACCTGCTCGAGGCCGCCGTGGTGGCGGAACGGATGCTCGCGGGCGAGATCGAGCACACCCGGTACCCGCGGAATCCGCTCGACGTCGTGGCCCAGCAGCTCGTCGCGATGTGCGCGGTCGAGGAGCGCGGCGTGGAGGAGCTGTTCGACGTCGTGCGACGCGCCGCGAACTTCGCGGACCTCTCGAAGGACGTGTTCGTGGCCGTCCTGGACATGCTCGCCGGCCGCTACCCGAGCGACGGGTTCGCGGAGCTGCGCCCCCGTCTGGTCTGGGACCGGGCGGCCGGCACGGTGCGCGCGCGCGACGGCGCGGGCCGCATCGCGATCACGTCGGGCGGCACGATCCCCGATCGTGGCCTGTACGCGGTCTTCCTCGCCGACGGCGTCCGGGTGGGCGAGCTCGACGAGGAGATGGTCTACGAGAGCCGCCGAGGCGACGTGATCGTGCTCGGCGCCTCGGCCTGGCGCATCGAGGACATCACGCGCGACCGCGTGATCGTCTCGCCGGCGCCCGGCGAGCAGGGGCGGATGCCGTTCTGGCACGGCGACAAGCCGGGCCGCCCGATCGAGCTCGGGCGAGCGATCGGCGCGTTCACGCGGACGTTGCGCGGGGCCCGGCGCGACGCCGCGCTCGATCGGCTGCGCCGCGACGTCGGTCTCGACGAGCTCGCGTCGCGCAACCTCGTGTCCTACCTCGACGAGCAGATGGAGGCGACCGGGGCGGTCCCCGACGACCGCACCGTCGTGGTGGAACGGTTCCGCGACGAGATCGGCGACTGGCGCATGTGCGTGCTCTCCCCGTTCGGCTCCCGGGTCCACGCGCCGTGGGCCATGGCGATCGAGGCCAGGATGCTCGAGCGGTTCGGTCCCGGCGCCCAGGTGCTCTGGAGCGACGACGGCATCGTGGTGCGCCTGCCCGAGGCCGTCGACCGCATCCCGGCCGAGGATCTCCTGTTCGACCCCGAGGGGATCGAACGGGCCGTCGTCCAGGCCGTGCCGCAGACCGCGATGTTCGCGAGCGTGTTCCGGGAGGCGGCGGCGCGGGCGCTCCTGCTCCCGCGGCGGCGCCCGGGCCAGCGCACGCCGCTGTGGCAGCAACGGCAGCGCTCGGCGGACCTGCTCGCGGAGGCCTCCAAGTTCCCCGATTTCCCGATCCTCCTGGAGGCCACGCGGGAATGCCTGCGCGACGTGTTCGACGTCCCGGCGCTCCGAGAGGTGATGACGGACCTGCGGTCGCGACGCACCCGCCTCGTGGCCGTCGACACGGAGCACGCGTCGCCGTTCGCGCAGTCGCTGCTGTTCCGATGGGTCGGGGTCTACATGTACGAGGGGGACGCGCCCCTCGCGGAGCGGCGAGCGGCGGCCCTCACCCTGGATCGCGACCTGCTGCGCGAGCTGCTCGGCTCCGAGGAGCTGCGCGAGCTGCTGGACCCCCGGGCGCTCGACGAGGTCGAGCTCGAGCTCCAGCGGCTCGGCGGTCGCGGCGCCAGGTCTGCCGATCACCTGCACGATCTCCTCCGCACCCTCGGCGACCTGACCGCGGACGAGATCGCCGCCCGCGTCCGGGACGCGGACCCGCGTGCCCTCGCCGAGCAGCTCCTCGCGGACGGACGGGCGATCCGGCTCCGCGTCGCCGGCGAGGACCGGATCGCCGCGATCGAGGATGCCGCCCGGCTCCGCGACGCACTGGGGGCGTCCCTCCCGATGGGCCTGCCCGGCGCGTTCACCGGCGTGGCGGACCGGCCCCTCGAGGGGCTCGTCCGGCGTTACGCGCGGACGCACGGTCCCTTCGTCACGTCGGAGGTCGCGGCCCGGCTGGGCGCCTCCGCCGATCGCGTGCAGGAGGCCCTCACCTCCCTGGAAGCGGCCGGCGAGGTGGTGCTCGGCGGATTCCGGCCGGGTGCCTCGGGCCGGGAGTGGTGCGACCCGGACGTGCTCCGCCGGCTGCGTCGGCGCTCCCTGGCGCTGCTCCGTCGGGAGGTCGAGCCCGTGGACGCGTCGGCGCTCGGCCGGTTCCTGCCCGCGTGGCAGGGCGCGGATCGCCCTCGCGGCGACGTGGATGCGCTCGCCGACGCCCTCGCGCGGCTTCAGGGCACCTCCGTGCCCGCCTCGATCCTCGAGACCGACGTCCTGCCGGCCAGGGTCCGCAGCTACCGCCCCGCCGACCTCGACGCGCTCGTCGCCGGCGGCGACGTGGTGTGGGTCGGGGCCGGTCCGCTCGGGACCGACGACGGCCGGGTGTCGCTCCTCTACCGTGCAGACGCCGCCGCGCTGCTGTCCGAGGCCCCTACGGAGCCGCCGTCGGGGGAGGTCCACGACGCCCTTCGGCGTCATCTCGGGGACCGTGGCGCGTCCTTCTGGCCGGAGCTGGTCGCCGCCGCCGGCAGCGCGGACGAGCGGCTGCTGCTGGCCGCCCTCTGGGATCTCGTCTGGGCGGGCGAGGTCACGAACGACACCCTCGCCCCGCTCCGAGCCTTCGTCCGCGGGGCGTCCGCGAAGG
>JBOGVD010000119.1:0-11894 GCA_050696355.1 Actinomycetota bacterium | reverse complement strand
GCTCGAGGATCCGTCTCGCAACGAGCGCCGTGGTGAGGCTCCCCGACACGGGCTGCGCCTTGTCGTCCACGAGGAAGACGCGGTCGGCATCGCCGTCGAAGGCGAGCCCGACGTCGGCGTCGAGATCCAGGACCGCCTTGGCCAGGTCCTCGAGGTTCTCGGGTTGGATCGGGTCGGCGGGATGGTTCGGGAAACTGCCGTCGAGCTCCGGGTACAGGATCGTCAGCTCGAACGGCAGCCCGTCGAAGACCGGCGGCACGACGAGCCCGCCCATGCCGTTGGCGGTGTCGATCGCCACCGTCAGCGGGCGTATCCGCGTGACGTCGGTGAACGTGAGCACGTGGTCGACGTAGGCGTCCAGGACGTCTCGCTGACGGACGGAGCCGCGTGCGGTACCGAGGACCGCATCGCCCTGCTCGGTCAACCCGCGGATCTCCCGGAGTCCCGACTCCTCGCCCACCGGCTTCGCTCCCGCCAGGCAGAACTTCAGACCGTTGTACTCCTTGGGGTTGTGGCTCGCGGTGATCATGATGCCCGGCCGGTCGAGGGAGCCGGACGCGAAGTACAGGAGGTCGGTGGAGGCGAGACCGAGATCGACGACGTCGACGCCTCGTGAAGTGGCGCCCTCGGTCAGGGCCGCCGCGAGGTCGGGCGAGGACAGGCGGCAGTCGCGCGCCACCAGGATCTCCGATGCGCCGCTCCACGTCGCGAACGCCGCGCCGATGCGCCGGACCGTGTCGACGTCGAGCTCGTCGGGGACCACGCCGCGGACGTCGTAAGCCTTGAAGACGCGCGAGAGGTCCACCCGCGCCATCCTACGGACGGGTCGTGAGGGGCGTCAGGCTAGGTGCGGACGACGGTGTTGATGACGTCGGACAGCACGATCTGCTCGCCGTCGCGGTGCCACCACTTCGCCTCGCAGGCGTGGCACGTGGAGAAGGAGAGATCGCGCCCGCTGACGTTCATCGAGATCGAGATCACGTCGCCCTGCCGGCACTCCGGGCAGGTATCGGCCTTCGGCATCATCCACGCTCCGAATCGTTCGATGGGGGGACGCTACAGGGTCGACCGTCCGAGCTTCAGACACCTCGGAGCCATTCTTCGGTCCCCCGCTCCAGGGCGGTGCGGGACGCCGAACGCCGATCCGTCTGGCCCGAACGGGCTAGTCAGCTGCAGCCGGCGGGGACGGCCGCGGCGTCCGCGCCATCCACCAGCCACCCGACCTCAGGCGACCGTGTCGGATCCGTCGGGCGTGTCGGGGAAGTCTCCCTCCGAGGCCCAGGCGGGGCGAGCGCCGGTGATGATGACCTTCGCCCCGACGGGGACGAGCTCGTACAGCTCCTCGACCTGCTCGTTGTGCATCCGGATGCACCCGTGGGAGGCGTAGCGCCCGATCGAGTCGGGCGACGTGGTCCCGTGGATCCGGATGAGGCCGGGAGCCGTGATGTAGAGCGCGCGCGTGCCCATCGGGTTGCCGGGCCCGCCGGGAACGATCGCGGGCAGGCCCGCGCCCCAGCTGTCCAGCGCCGGGTTGTACCAGGGGGGGTTCTCGCGTTTCTGATAGAGCGTCCACTCGCCGACCGGCGTGACCCATCCGGGCTTCGCCGTGGCGACGTCCCAGCTCCGAACGACCTCGAACCCGTTGTAGAGATCGAGCCGGTTCGTCTCGACGTGCACCACGATCGTCGGCAGCATCGACGCGCTGTCGAGCTTCGCCTCGACCGGGTGCATCATCAGCCGGACGGTCGGCGACGCCTCGCGGAGCGCCTTCGACAGGAGTCGTTCGGCGCGGCGGACGTCCAGGGCCCTCCCAGCCTTCGCCCGTCGGAAGACCAACCCTCCGTCGTCCGCCATCTCGATCGAGGCGTTCCGAGGGTCGACGGCCACTTCGCGCGCGGTCCGGCGGACGAACCGCTCGACGCCGACCTTCCCCTCCAGCTCGACCGGGACATCGAGCCCGAGGGGGACGTCGCGCAACCGCCGCCACGCCCGCTCGACCCAGCCGACGTGTTTCGCGGCCGCCATCGCCTCGGTGACGGCTCGGCCGACCCACGCGCGGCGTCCGAGCTGCTTCGGCGTCGTCGTGAACCGCTGGCCGCCGACGACGACCACGATCTCTCGCCTGAGCTCCGCGCGGGTGTGGCTGCGAACCGCCGCCACCGCTTCGGCCCGCGTCATCCCGGAGACGTCCACGCCACTGATCGTGGTCCCCGGGAGGAGGCGGCGCGCGTTCGCCTGCTCGTACCGGAACGCCGAATACGCGACCCCCCCGAGGGCAAGCACGAGCACGCCGGCGACGAGCCCGACGATGAGCGGCCAGCGTCTGCGGGCCGCGCGCTCTGCGTGACGTCCTGTGGCCATGGGGAGATGTGTTCCGGGATCGGGATCCCGGAAGGAAGATGATACGCGAGGGGGCGACCCCGTCCCCTCCGCCGACGGACCTACGGCCGATCCTGCACGGGGACCCCCGTGCTGAGAGCGAGGGCGTCACCCTCCTGGGATCCCCCCGACGTAGACGCGGCGAGGGCCACGAGGGGTCCGTCCGCACGGATCAGGAGCGCCGCCCCGGGCGCCGTCGCCCAGAGCTCGGGCGGCACGGCGGCCGCCGAGTGCGCCGGGACCCGCACGGTCACGGGGGCGGCCGCCGTGCCGCCCTCCCGAGGAAGGAGCTCGACGGTCGCGATCACGTCGTCGTCGCCGCCGTTCACGAGCACCGCTCCGGGGACGGCGGGCCCACTCGCGCTCGCCGGCAGGACGACCCACGCCTCGGACGCCGCGACGGCGCCGGCGGTCGAGCCGAGGTCCTCCCCTGGTCCGAGCGCCCGGAAGGCGCCCACGATCGGTGCGCCCTCCAGGGTGAACAGCCGGATCGCGGTCGGTCCCGCTTCGACGGGGATCGCGTAGGCGCGCGCGGCCGACGGCCCGTGCTCCTGCTCCGTGAGCCCTCCGGCCGGGCGCGGCTGATCCGTGCTGAGCGCCGTGGCGCCGAAGCGGATCGATCCCTGCGCGGTGGACAGGACGAGGAGCTCGGCCTGGCCGGACCCCTGCATCGAAGGGAACGTCGCGGCGGTCGTCGGCTCGGTCCATCCGAGTGCGCTCCGAAGCTCGGTCCGGTCGCTCACGCCGAGCGACGCCGCCGCGACCCGTCCCACCGACACCTCGAGCGTAGCCGCGACGACCGGCTCGCCCTCGACCTTCGAGTTGAGATCCAGTGCGAGGCTGCGGCCTGCCGGCACCACGAGGTCGGTCCAGTCCGAATCACGGATGGGCGCGCGATCCGACGTGTAGAGGACCACGTCCAGGACCGCGGCCGTCGAGAAGGGGTTGGCGATCACGACGGAGGCTCGCTCCCCCAGCTGGGTCGTCCCGTCGGCCAGGAACCATCGGTCCGACGCGTCGGCGGCACACGGTTCGGCGGCAACGCCCTCCTCCGTGGAGGCGACCCATCCCGCCGCGATCCAGCCGCCGAAGAACTCGACGGAGGTCGCCGCCCCGCGGTCCCGGGCGGCGAGGTCGATCGACACGGTCGACCCGGCCGGCACGTCGTGGAGGGCGGGCGGTGCCGCCGGCTCGTCCCCGAGCTGGGTGACCCTCGCGGTCACTGTTCTCTCCCCGGGGTTCGCGAGGTACAGGGCGACCGACAGGTCCGACGTCCCCCCGTGCGGACAGATCCATGCTCCGGAGGCCGCCGTTCCACGGCCGAGCGACGCCGGCGCCTTCGGCCCCACCCGATCGAGCCACGCGAGCGAGGCGACCACGACCGCCACGGACGCCACCGCGAACAGCGCCTGCCCGCGCGCGGGCCGCCCGCGGATCGCGCTCATCGGGCCACCGGCTTCCTCGTCGCCCAGAGCGCGGCGAGCCACAGGAGCGCCAGCAGGGCCACCTGGGTCCGAGCCGGCACCTTCCCCGTATGGCGGATCCGTAGCCGTCCACCCTCTGCCGGGAAACGGGTCGCCCACCCGAACGCGACCTCCGGACCGCCCCGGTTCCCTCGGAGCTCCCAGGCCCCGTCGAACTCCGTGGAGAGGAAGACGGTCCCGTCCGCCGCGGGTCCGTCCCATCCGCCCGGCACCCGCCGGAGCGGGACCGCCGGGACCGGTCGCCACGTCGAGATCGTGGACGGGTCGCCGGCATCGAGCACCCGGCGCTCGGCCGCTCCCGTGTCCAGGATCGCCGCCGGCGGGATGGTCACGGCGTTGCGGTAGATCGTGGATCCCGACGCCGGCACCAGGTTGACATCGATCTGGGCGTCGAACGCCTGCCGGGCGGCGTCGGGCACCGCGCCGCTTTCGGCGACGACGAAGAGGATCCCGAACGGAGCGAGGAGGGCCCCGCCGTGCCGCGAGGTTCCTCCGAGGATCTCCTCGAGCGACCGCTCCAGCTGGTCGGGACCCGGCCCGGCGAACGGCCGGCCCATGTCGAGCACGCTCGCGCCCTCGCGATCGGTGAGGGCGTACCGGATCGTCGCGTTCCCGGCCTCGAGCCGACGCTGCGGGTCGCCGGCCGGGGGGGGGAGGCCGTCGCCCCGGTCGCCAGTGAGCCAGAGCACGCGGAACGATCCCTCCGTCGCGCCGCTCACGACCGCCCATGACGGCGGGATCCGCTCCTCCGGCCGTCCCACCCCCCAGGTCCCCGCCATCGCCGCGAGCGACTGCAACAGGAGGCCCCCGGCGATGACGGTGACGAGGACGCCGCCGGCGACCTGCCGGAGCCCGAACGACTCGAGGCGGAGCGCGCCGGTGAACGAATCGAGGCCGAACGCGATCAGCCCGGCCATCGACACGGCGGCGAGCGCGCCGTACGCGGGCGGGTTCGAGAACGGCGTGGGCAGATAGCTCGCGGCGGCGAGCCACGACAGGACGAGGCCCGCCGCCGCCGCGGCGGCGGCTCGCGCGGCCGGTCCGCGAAGGGTCCCGCGCACCAGCCCGAGTCCCACGACGGCGCCGATCGGCAAGAAGGCTGCGATCGGCCATGTCCCCGGGCCTGTCCCGAGCGCCAGCCGCGCGAGTCGATCCGGCTCCGCGGTTCCCACCAGGGAGGAGAGTGCGAGTCCCCGGCCAGCGAACAAGGTGGGGACGAACGGGAACAGCAGGACCGCCGCGCCGACCACCGCGAGCGCGGTCAGCGCCAGACCCCGTAGGCGCGTGGGGCCGGCGAGCGCTCGGATCGCAACGAGCACGGCGAGCGCGAGCGCGATGCCCGGGAAGGAGGCGACCCCGACGGCGAAGGTCACGGCCGATCCCGCGACGAACCTCGGCCGCCCGCCCGGCGGCTCACCCCGCGCGAACGCCGTCTCGATCCGTTCCGCGGCCGCCGGGAGCACCGCCAGCGCGATCGACAGGCCGAGGCGGCCGTCGGAGAACGACCAGAGGGTGAGCGCCCCGAGCCCGTACGCGGCGGCCGCCAGGACCGCGGGCCCGGGGCGAACGCTCAGGCGGACCATCGCGCGGTACATCACGATCGCGGCGAGCGGCGGCCCGGCCAGCAGGATCGCCTTCTGCGCCAGCAGCGGATCGCCGAAGGCGGCGACGGAGAGCGCTCCCAGCGCCCCGACCGCCGGCGACGGAGCGAGTGAGCCGCCGAGCGGGGTGGCCCGCACGGCCGAGGCGAGCTCCGCGAACAGATCGCCCGCGCGATCGGGGAAGGCGGGGAGCGCCCCGCCGGCGAGCAGCTCGAGCCCGACGAGCTCGCGTACGGCGATCGCCCCGACGACGATCGCGAGGAAGGACGCGACGATCACCGGGTGTGTGCCGACGAGCGAGGCCGTCCGGTCACGGAGCCGTCGTTGGATCGGCTCGCCTTCATCCGCTTCGTCGATCGCGCGCTGCTCCTCCAGGATGCGCTCGGCCGTCGCGAACCAGCGAGGCGATCGGAAGCCGGCTGATTCCATGAACCGGCGCAACGCGCGATCGCGCACCCGGCGGGACTTCTGCACCCGTCGGCGCCGGGCGACGGTCCCGGGCAGGTGGGCGATGTTCCACCCCCAGGCGGCGACGACGTTCAGCGCCTCGTCGAACCGGCGGGCGAGGGCGAGGTAGACCACACGGACGGCGCCGAGCAGGAGGGCGGCGGGGACGAGCCACAACAGGGACAGGAGCCCGTAGTTCTTGAGCATCGCCGCGATCGCGGCGCGGTCCTCCTCGAATCGGACGCCCCTGCCCGATGCCTGCCCCTGGGATCCTTCCTCGTCCGCCGCCCGGTCGAGACGCACGCGCGCGAGTGGCGTCATCAGGACCCGATAACCCGCGACCCGCACCCGCCAGCACAGATCGAGATCCACCTGCCCGGGATCGAGCCGCTCGTCCCACGTGCCGGTCCGCTCCACGGCCTCGCGCGCGATCAGCATCGCGGCCGACGACACGCAAAGGACCTCGAGGACGCGGTCGAACTGGCCCTGATCGATCTCTCCGGGCTGCAGCGGCGAGGCCGGGTGACCGAATCGATCGGCGGATCGACCGATGTCGATCAGCGACCGGGGATGATCCTTGTCCACGATCTTGCCGCCGACGACGCCGACATCCTCGACGCCGATCCCGACCGCCGCCTCGACGAGGCGTCCCACGGCTCCGCGGTCGAGGGCGGCTCGAGGATCCACGAGCAGGATGAAGTCCGCGGTCGTGGCCACCGGACGTTCGAGGGCCGCCCGGACCGAGCGGACCACACCGAGACGGCGCTCGTTCCGCACGACGCGCCGCGATCCCAGCGATCGGAGGAGCATCTCTCGCGACGCACCGTCCGCGTCGTCGTCCACCGCGAGGACCCCGACCCGCGGGTACGACTGATCCGCGAGCGAGAGCAGGCACTCCCGGAGGCCGGGGGCGTTCCCAGGGGAGACGACGATCAGCGCGAGCACGCTGGGCGTGGACGTGCCGGTGGACGCGAGGGCTGCGGTGGCTGGCGAGGTCATCCGGGTGGAGCGCCTGGGCGCGGCGGGAGCCTAGCAGTGGGTGTCAGGAACATCGGAGGGGGGCGTCTCCGCCCCCCTCCGCGTGATGCGACGAGCTCGCGATCAGCGCTTCTTGGCTGCGCTCTTCCTGCGAGCTGTCGTCTTCTTGCGGGTGGCCGCAGCCTTCCGGGTGCCGCGCTTGCGGGTCGCCGCGGCCTTCTTGCCGGCGGCCACGCGCTTCCTCGACTTCCGAACCGGCTTGCGGGCCGCCGACTTCTTGGCGGTCGACTTGCGACGTGCCGGCTTGCGGGCCGCCGTCTTCTTCCTGGCCGCCGACTTCTTGCGGGCGGGCTTGCGGGTCGTGGTCTTCCGGCGTGCCGGCCTGCGAGCCGCCGTCCTCTTGGCGGCGGTCTTCCGACGTGCCGGTTTGCGAGCTCCCGTCTTCTTGGCGGCGGGCCTGCGAGCAGCCGTCTTCCTCCTGGCTGGCTTGCGAGCCGTCGACCGCTTCCGTGCGGCTGTCTTCCGTGCTGCCATCCCTTCCCCCTTTCCTTCGTGGCGAACGAAGGGTGTTGCGCCTACGACGCCATCCGTTTGAGGCGCCGCCGTTCCCGTTCGCTCATCCCGCCCCACACGCCGTACCGCTCGTCGCGGCGAAGCGCGTAGTTGAGACACTCGATCCGAACGGGACATTCCGAGCAGATGCGTTTGGCCTCCCTGGACGATCCCCCTTTCTCGGGGAAGAAGACCTCAGGGTCGTGATCTCGGCACCGTGCCCGTTCCTGCCATGGGATGTAGTGATGCATGCCACTCTCCCCCCCAAATCACATCCATGTGATTCTGAGGGAAGAACCACCTCCCTGGCAAGAGGGAATTTCCGGTGATCCTCTGCCTCGACCCTCATCACCGACAATCGTCCCCAAGCGGGCGGGCGAGTGCAACCCCTTCCGTGAAGAAACTGCATCGTCAATCCAGCTGACCAGTTCGGTCAATGCGCCTGACGGAACCGGGTCAGGAGAGGGCCCGAGACTCGATCCGGTCGTACGTCGTCGTCCGCACGCCGGGCGTTCGACCGATCGCACGGATCGCGTCGTCGAACTGCGCCGGCGTCATCCGGATCCCCCACCCCGCGCCGGCCATGCGGCTGATCGTCTCCTCAATCAGCGTGCCGCCGAAGTCGTTCGCGCCCGAGCACAGGATCTCCTGCGACGCCTCGACGCCGAGCTTCACCCACGACACCTGCACGTTGGGGATCACGCCGTCGAGGAGGATCCGCGCGACAGCGTGCATACGCAGGCTGTCGGAGAACGACGGGCCCGGTCTTGCGTGACCGGCCAGGTAGATGGGCGCGTTGCGGTGGATGAACGGCAGCGGGACGAACTCGGTGAAGCCACCGGTGTCCCGCTGGATCCGCGCGAGGCGCCGAAGGTGGGCCACCCAGTGGGGCGGCGCGTCCACGTGCCCGAACATGATCGTGGAGGAGCTGCGGATCCCGACGTCGTGCGCCGTCCGGACGATCTCCTCCCAGGTGTCGGCGGGGAGCTTGCCCTTCGTGAGCAGCCAACGGACGTCGTCGTCGAGGATCTCCGCGGCGGTCCCCGGGATGGTCCCGAGGCCGTGCTCCTTGCACGCGGTGAGGAACTCCCGGAAGGACAGGCCCATCTTCGTGGCGCCGTTCAGCACCTCCATCGGGCTGAACGCGTGGACGTGGAGGCCGGGGACCCGTGCCTTCACTGTGTCCAACAGGTCGAGGTAGAAGGAGCCGGGGAGGTCGGGATGGATCCCACCCTGCATGCACACCTCGCTCGCCCCGTCGGCCCATGCCTCCGCGGCTCGGTCGGCGACCTCCGCCAGCGTCAGCGTGTAGGCCTCCGGGTCGACCTCCCGCTGCGCGAACGCGCAGAAGCGGCAGCCGACGTAGCAGACGTTGGTGAAGTTGATGTTCCGATTGATCACGTAGGTGATGACGTCGCCGACGGCCTCCTCCCGGAGGCCATCGGCGACCAGGCGGAGGGCGTCGAGGTCGGCGCCCTCCGCCTGGAAGAGGGCGAGCGCCTCGGCGTCGGAGATCGAGCGATGGCGTTCGGCCTTGCGGAGCGCGTGGTGGATCTCGGAGCCGACGCGCTCGAGGTCGGACACCCGCTCGCCCCACGCCCGGGTGAGGGCGTCCTCGGACGGGGTCTCGCCGTACACCGCGGCGGCGTCTGCCCGCAGGCCCGCCTCCGGACCTTTCGCGAACGTGAGGTCGATCGTCCTCGGCTTCCAGGTGACGTCCGGGTCCTGCCAGGCCACGGGCTCGGGCGCGACGCCCTCCCGCGCGAGGCCGTCGTCGTCCAGGAGGGCCGTCACGGGGGCGCGCATCTTGCCCGCGAGATAGAGATCCGGATCGGCCGCGAACCGCGGGTAGATCGTGAGGCGCTCGCGGAGGATCTTGCCGCGCGATCCCGTCGTCGCCGCGAGCGCCGCGATCGCCGGCCACGGCCGTTCGGGATTCACGTGATCGGGCGTGATCGGCGAGACGCCGCCCCAGTCGCTGATGCCGGCATCCAACAGCCGTCGCTGCCGAGCCGGGTCGGAGAGGTTCGGCGGCGCCTGGACGCTCATCTGCGCACCCATCACGACCCGCGTCGTCGCCACGGCGGCGAGGAACTCCTCGTCGCCGGGCTCCGGCGCGCCGCCCATCGCCGTCCCCGGCTTCGCCCGGAAGTTCTGGACGATCACCTCCTGGATGTGCCCGTAGCGGCGGTGCAGCTCGCGGATCGCGAACAGCGACTCGGCGCGCTCCCGTGGCTCCTCGCCGATCCCCACCAGGATGCCGGTGGTGAACGGGATCGCGAGCCGGCCGGCGTCCTCGATCGTGCGGAGCCGCACGGCCGGCTGCTTGTCGGGCGAGCCGAAGTGCGGGCCTCCCCTGGCCGCGAGCCGGTTCGAGGACGTTTCGAGCATCAGCCCCATCGACGCGCTCACCTGCTTGAGCCGCGAGAGCTCCTCGTAAGTCATCACACCCGGGTTCAGATGCGGCAGCAGCCCGGTCTCCTCGATCACGCTGATCGCCGACGCCCGCACGTACTCGAGGGTCGACCCGAAACCCCGCGCGGCGAGCCAGGCACGGGCGGCCTCGTACCGATCCTCGGGGCGATCGCCGAGTGTGAAGAGGGCCTCCTTGCAGGCTCGGTCCCGGCCGGCCCGCGCGATCACGAGGACCTCCTCCGGCGAGAGGAACGGCGCGTCGAGCCTCGCCGGCGGTTTCGCGAACGTGCAGTAGTGGCAGTGGTCGCGACAGAGCATCGTGAGCGGGATGAAGACCTTGCGGGAGTACGTGACGCGATCGCCGGTGCCCAGATCGCGGAGGTGCGACGCGATCGACCGCAACCGCTCGAGGTCGTCGCCTCGCGCGTCCATCAGCACGGCCGCTTCGTCCACCGACACGCCCTTGCCCTGCTCGGCGCGGGCCAACGCCCGGCGCAGGGCATGTGTCGTCGCGGCCGCCACGGCGGGAGGCTACTACGCTCTGCGCTCGTGAAGGTGGTCGCGCTCGCGGGAGGCGTCGGCGGGGGGAAGTTCCTGCGCGGTCTCGTCCGCGCCGTGCCGGCCGCGGACGTCAGGGCGGTCGTGAACACCGGCGACGACCTGGACGTGCACGGGCTCCGGGTGTGCCCCGACCTGGACTCGGTGACGTACTGGCTCGGCGACGCGTTCGACCGCGAGCGCGGATGGGGGCGCCGCGACGAGACCTTCCGCGCGACGGAGGAGCTGCGGGCGTTCGATCCCGACGCCGCGTGGTTCGGCCTCGGCGACCTCGATCTCGCCACGCACCTGTTCCGCACCCGGTCGCTCGCCGCCGGGCGGTCGCTCTCCGAGGTCACGGCCCGGATCGCCGCGCGGTTCGGGATCACGACGGCGATCCTGCCGATGACGGAGCGGCGCGTCGAGACCCGGGTCGAGGTGGTGGCCTCCGGTGAGGAGCTCGATCTCCACTTCCAGGAATACTGGGTCCGCCGCGGTGGCCGGGACGACGTGAAGTCGGTCCGCGTCGCGGGCGTGGACGACGCGGTGCCGGCCCCGGGGGTGCTCGACGCGATCGACACCTCCGACGTCGTCGTGATCTGTCCCTCGAACCCCGTCGTGTCCATCGGTCCGATCCTCGCGGTGGCCGGCGTGCGGGACGCCGTGGCCGCGAGGCCCGTGGTCGGGATCTCGCCGATCGTGGGCGGGCGCCCGCTCGCCGGGATGGCCGACCGCCTGATGCCGGCCGTCGGCCTGGAGGTCTCCGCGGCCGGAGCCGCCCGCGCCTACGACGGGCTGCTCGACGCCTGGGTGATCGACGAGACCGACGCCCGGCTCGCCGGCCGGGTCCGGGAGGAGACGGGCGCGCGGGTGGCGGTCACCGACACCGTGATGCGCGACGACGAGGTCGCCGGACGGCTCGCCCGGACGGCGCTCGCCGCCGTTCGATGACGGTCGAGCTGGTCCCGCTCGAGGGCCTCCCGGAGGTCGAACCGGGGGACGACCTCGCGGCGATGCTCGCGCCACCGCTCGCGGCGCACGGCGCGACGGATGGGGACGTCGTCGCGATCACGCAGAAGGTGGTCTCGAAGTCGGAGGGTCGCGTGGTCCCGGCCGCGGACCGGCGCCTCTGGGTGGAGCGGGAATCGGTCGACGTGGTCGCCCGTCGTGGCGACCTGGTGATCACGCGCACACGCCACGGGCTCGTCTGCGCGAACGCGGGGGTCGACGCCTCCAACGTCCGCGCAGGGCTCCTGACCCTGCTCCCGGAGGATCCCGACGCGAGCGCCGAGCGGCTGCTTGCGGAGCTGTCCGCCCGCCTGCGCGTGTCCCGGCTCGGCGTCGTGATCACCGACACGTTCGGACGCCCCTGGCGGGAGGGCGTGGTCGACGTCGCGATCGGCTGCGCCGGCCTACCGCCGCTGCTCGACCTCCGCGGGACGACCGACGACCACGGCGCGGTCTTGGAGACGACGGTGGTGGCGCTCGCCGACGCCGTGGC
>JBOGVD010000118.1:0-15687 GCA_050696355.1 Actinomycetota bacterium | reverse complement strand
ACCCACCCCCATCACATTCACCTAGCTAGCCCGTCCCCGAGAGCCGGGTGTCACCCACAGCGCTTACGGGCGGAGCGGAAATCCATGCTGGAGTGAGCGAAGCTCCGGTCAGCCTCCGTTAGGCGCTCGATTCCGGTCGGCTGCTCGGCGTCGGCCAAGACTCGGGCTCAGCCAGCTGCGTCCCGCACCGCTCGATCCCAAGGGCCGACGCGCTTTGCCGTCCCGCGTAGTTCCACCGATCCGAATTGTGCTCGGGACCGGCGACCGTCGCGATCCGCCGACAAAGCTCCACGTAGACGTCTCAGTGCAGACCGCGGACGCTGGTGCGCGCGCCGCCGCCTAGAAGACCGGCGCTACGAGCCCGGTGCCGCTGATCACGGCCACAGACGTCGGGTACCTGCCGGCCGTGAAAGCCGCGTAGTTGTAGACCTGGAGCCGGACCGTGAGGGTCCCCGACCCAACCTCGGGGAGGACCCGCGTGCGGATCTCCGACTCGAACAGCGTGTGATCCTCTCCGCGGAGGAGGACGATGCGGTCCTCGTTCGTGCCGCCGCCGAGGTTCGTCGGGATGTTCGCGTCGATGAAGACCGGGAGCCCGTGGAGGCGCCCGACCGGACCTTCTTCGGACATGCCGAGCCCGACACCGGCGGCGTTCATCAGTCCGTCGCCCACCGGCACGACGAGCGGCCGCTGCTGCGAATCGAGAGCCGCGAGGAACCAGGCCCACCGCCGCGGGTGCATCACGATCGCGTTCGGCGGTAGGAACCGCTGCGATGCCATCTGGCTGATCCGTCGGTAGCGGGCCGGTCCTTGCCCCGATCGGAAATCGACCACGGAGGCGAGCGAGGCGTAGACGGCGATGTGGCGGGCCGTGGCCACCGGATGACGCATCAGCGCCACGGGCACGATCCCGTAGCTGCCTCGGTGTCGGGCGCCGGGTGGCGACGTCACGGCGGGTCCTCCGTCATCCGGCCGCCGCGGCGCAGGACTTGACCACGCGCGGGGCTGCCATCGCTCAAGCCTCCCGCCGCCGAGCAGCCGGAGGACCTCTGCCCGAGGGATCAAGAGTCGCCGGCCAATCGCGATCGCCCGGAGCTGCCCCTCGCGGATCAGGCGCCGCACTCCGGCCGGTGTGGTCCGAAGGACCGAGGCCACTTCGGCCGTCGTCGCCGCGGCGGGAAGCTCCCGAGCCTCCGTCACGACAACAGCCTCCGAAGGACAGCCGCCCACCGCAGAGCAGCCTCCCCCCGCGGAACCCGATGCCCCCGCTCCCACCGAGAGATCGTCGAGGGCCAGACCCGAACCTCGCGGGCAACCTCGGCCAGGTGAAGGTGCGCCGCCTCCCGCATCGCCCGGGCTGCGCCCGTCGCGGCCAGCTCCCGGACCCACCGGATGTCATCGAGCGTGCTCGCCTTGAGGCGAACGTAAGAGGTTTGCCGTTGCTTGGTGAAGGCTTACAGGTGTTGCCGCGTAAGCCCGAAGCCCTTGCCCTACGACGTTGGTGCACGATGGTGCAGGCGGGCCTGCCCGAGCAGGACTCGCGTGCGGCGATTCCGACAGAATCCCCTGGTAGATCGCGGGAGGAGTGGGATTCGAACCCACGAGCGAGTCGCCCCGCTAACGGTTTTCAAGACCGTCGCCTTCGTCCGCTCGGCCATCCTCCCGCAGCACAGGCTACCTGCGGAAACGTCGCGGGAAGACCGTCGCCCGGATGGTCAGATGGGTCGGCTGCTACCGGAACGGCTACCGAACCCCGCGACTATTCCGCCGAAGCGGGGCGGAGCTAGGATGCTTCCGCAGGTCAGGGCGTTGCCGTCACCGCCGAAGGACTTTTCACGTCTGGATGTTCCTCTCTGAGCTTCAGCTCGACTCCTGTCACTATCAGAACCGCGCTGAGGAGACCCGCGCCGCCCAAGAGGATGAGTTTGGTTCGCGACCTCTCGCCGCCCGCGAAGTAGGCGATCAGGGCGATACCGGCGAGTGCGAGCCCTGCAGCTCCGATATACACACCCACGTCTTCCCACCCCGCACCAGCTGCGTTGAAACGAAACCGACCAGGCCCAACCTAGCCCCTGACCCCAGGCCAGTCCAGCGCTGCAAGGCGCGCGACCTGCCAACGTGTCTACCACCCAGTGGGGAGGGGCCCCTTCGCGGTGCATCTCAAGACCGTCGCCTTCGTCCGCTCGGCCATCCTCCCGGGACGGAGGTACGTCACGGGCTGGAGCTCCTCCGGCACCCCCGGGTAGGCTCCTCAGGTGGCCGAGCAGCAGGGTGAGGACGAGCGGACCCCTCCGCTCGACCCGTTCGCCTCCCCGTCACGTACCCGGGAGCTGGTCGAACAGCTGCCGGTGGTCGTCTACGTCGACTCGGACGAGCTCTACCCCGTCACGCTCTACATCAGTCCGAACGTCGAGAAGGTGTTCGGCCGGGTCTCGGCGACCGTCCTCGAGGATCCCGAACTCTGGTTCCGTTCGATCCACGGCGACGATCAGGCGCGAGTCCGCCGCAGCTGGCGAGAGGCGTGGAAGCGGCGGACGCCGTTCCGCGCCGAGTACCGGCTCGAGCGCTGGGACGGAGAGGAGGTATGGATCCGGGACTCGAGCGTGCTGGTCCTCAGCGGCGACGGCACCCGCCCGGCGTGGCAAGGAGTGCTCGAGGACATCACCGCGGAGAAGCGTTCCGGGGAGGACGTTCGCGCGTCGGAGGCTCGATACCGCGCCCTGGTCGAGCGCGTCCCCGCCGTCGTCTACGAGATGGATCCCGACGACGAGCGGCGCACGCTGTACGTCAGCCCGCACGTTGAGCAGGTGCTCGGCTACTCGCGGGAGGAATGGCTCGACCAGCCCGACATCTGGATCGAGCTCCTGCACGCCGACGACCGGGAGGTGGTGCTCGCCGCCCACGACCGGCACAGCCAGACCGGCGAGCCGTGGGACCTCGAGTACCGTCTGATCGCCAGCGACGGCCGGACCGTCTGGGTCCACGACCGCGCGACCCTCATCCGGGGCCGCGACACCGGAGCCGCGGCGTGGCACGGCGTGATGATCGACTTCACGGCCGAGCACGACGCCAGAGAGATGCTGCTCCTCCGCGCGGAAGACCTCGAGCGGCGTGTGGCGGAACGAACGAACGAGCTCCAGGACGCGAACGACCTGATGTCGCTCGAGATCGGGGAGCGCCGGCGGATGGAGGGCGAGCTCCGGCGCGTCGAGGAGCGGTACCGGCGGCTCGTCGAGAACATGCCGGGGATCACGTATCTCTGGGAGGTGCGGCCGGGTGACGAGAACCGTTGGTTCGGCTACGTCAGCCCACGCGTGCAGGACCTCCTCGGATTCTCCGCCGAGGAGTGGCGCGCGTCGAGCCGGATCCATCCGCACGATCGGGCGCGCGTAGATGAGGCGATCGCCCGGAGCATCCGGACCGGGGAGCCGTTCCTCCAGGAATACCGGTTCCTCGCGAAGGACGGCAGCGTCGTGTGGGTCCTCGACCACGCGTCGTTGATCGCCCGATCCGATCCGGGCGACCCCTCCACCTTCCAGGGGATGATGCTCGACATGACGGGCCGCGTGGAGGCGGAGTCCGAGGCCGCGGCGGCCGTGGACCGCTTCCGCGCGCTCACCGAGCGGGGCCCGGTGGTCGTCTACGCGTTCGAGCTCACCTTCCCCGACGACGCCACACCGTTCCTCCGGGTGTCCTACGTCAGTCCCCAAGCGGCCGAGCTCGTCCGCTACCCGATCGCCCATTGGGTCGAGAAGCCGGAGATCTGGCTCGAGATGATCCACCCGGACGACCGCGGGCGGGTGGTCCGGGCCACGGAGCACAACTGGGGGACGGGGGAGCCGTGGTCGATCCGCTACCGGGTGATCCGTTCCGACGGGACGGTGATCTGGCTCATCGATACCGGCCGGCTCCTCGAGCGCGACGCGCAGGGAAGGCCCTGGCGGTTCCAGGGGGTGCTGCTGGACGCGACGGAGCACGAGGTGGCCAGAGCGCAACTGGAGATATCCGAGCGTGTCCAGCGGGAAACCCTCGATGGCGCGATGCTCATCCCGTGGGCCGAGACGATCGATCCCGGGTCCGGGTTCGAGCGCTACGCGTTCATCGGCCCGCAGGCGCTCGACATCCTCGGGTACACCCCCGAGGAGCTGATGGCCGAGCCCCGGCATTTCCCGCGCATGGTGCACCCCGACGATCGCGATCGGGTCCAGTCGGCGGTCGCCGACTCGAACGGGACCGGCCTGTGGCAGGACACGTACCGGGTGATGCGCCGCGACGGCGAGATCCGCTGGCTGCATTCGTTCGGTCGTCGGGTTTCGCCGCCAGACGTCGTTCCGGAGGTCTGGCACGGGGTGTCGGTCGACGTGACGGCGTTCCGGTCGGCGGCGCCGACCGCGACCGCCGTCGAGCCGACGCACGAGCCCGCTCCCGAGCGTTCCCCCTGATCGGGCCCGTCAGGGGCTGGGCCTCAGCGAGCGCGCGCGCTCGGGGAGGTGCGGGTGGAGCACCACCGGCAGCTCGATCGTGCCGTCGGCACGTTGGTGGTTCTCGAGGATCGCGATCAGCGTCCGCGCCATCGCCGTCGCCGTGCCGTTCAGCGTGTGGAGCACCTCGACGGCTCCGTCGCCGCGACGCACCCGGGTCTGCATCCGCCGCGCCTGGTAGTCCGTCGTGTTCGAGCACGAGGTCACCTCTCGGTACCGACCTTGCCCGGGCAGCCACGCTTCGATGTCGTACTTCTTCGCCGCCGCCCCGCCCAGATCGCCGGCCGCGATGTTCACGACGCGATACGGGATGTCGAGGGCGCCGATGATCTCCTCCTCGATCGCGAGGATCCGCTCGTGCTCGTCCCAGGACGTCTCCGGCGTGCAGAAGACGAACATCTCGACCTTGTCGAACTGGTGGACGCGGAACATCCCGCCGAGGTCCTTCCCGTAGGAGCCGGCTTCCCGCCGGAAGCAGGTGGAGTACCCCGCGTAGCGCAGGGGGAGGTCGGACTCGTCGAGGATCTCGCCGAGATGGAACGCCGCGAGCGGGACCTCCGAGGTGCCCACCAGGTACAGCTCGTCGTCACGCGTGACGTAGATATTGACCTCGTCGGTCGGCAGGAAACCGGTCCCGTACATCGCCTCCTCGCGGACGAGCACCGGAGGGATCATCGGCGAGAAGCCGTGGCCGACCACGGTATCCATCGCGTGGCGCATCAAGGCGAACTGCAGGAACACCAGGTCGCCGATCAGGTACACGAACCGCGAACCCGACGTCCTGGCCCCCCGCTCGGTGTCGAGGACGCCGAGCATCGCGCCGAGCTCCGCATGGTCGCGAGGCGGGAAGTCGAAGGCCGGCGGTTCCTCGTGGTTGCGCTTGATCTCGACGGCGTCCTCGTCGGTGAACCCGTCGGGCGAGCTCTCGTGCGGGACGTTCGGGATCTCGGCCAGTAGGTCGTTCAGGTCCTGGTCCGCCCGCGCGAGCTGCGGCTCCAGCTCCTTCAGCTCGGCGGAGACCGCGGCGACCTCGTCGATCAGCCGTTGCCGCTCGTCACCCTGCGCGGCGCCGATCGCCTTCGAGGTCCGGTTCTGCGCCGCTCGCAGTTCCTCGACCCGGGCGGTCAGCGACCGGCGCCGCCCATCTGCCTCGAGCAGCCGGTCGACGGCGTCGGCGAGGTTCCGCCTCGCGAGGGCGGCTCGGAACGGATCGGGGTCCTCCCGGATCCGTCGGATGTCGAGCAACTACGGGACCTTCACTTCCGGCTCGCCCCGCTTCTCCTCCGTCCGCGGCTGCGGCACGCCCTGCGCCTTGGTGCCTTCGGCGGCCGGCGAGCCGTCCATGATGCTCTGGCCGTGGAAGATCCCGCCCTCCTCGACCACCAGCGTCTTCGAAGTGATGTCGCCGTCGATCCGGCCGCCCCGGGCGAGATGCGCCTTGCCCTTCACCTGGATCGAGCCCTTGAAGCGGCCGGCGATGCTCACGTTCTGGGCGCGGATGTCCGCCTCCACCTGGCTCTGCGGGGATAACGCGACATCGCCCTCGGCGTTGATCTGCCCCTTCACCTGCCCGTCGATCCTGA
Source organism: Actinomycetota bacterium (assembly GCA_050696355.1). GTDB lineage: Bacteria > Actinomycetota > UBA4738 > UBA4738 > HRBIN12 > JAJNBA01. Next base: position 9,623 of record JBOGVD010000118.1, on the reverse strand, counting down.
GGTTCCCGGCGGACACGACGTTGCCCTCGAGCCTCGCCCCGGCACCGACGATCGTGACCTCTTCGTTCTCTGCTGCCATCCCTGCCTCCGTTCGCTCGCGACCCGGACCGCCACCGGCTCCCGGACCTTCCACGTCTTCCCGTCGTCGGATCATCCGACCTCCACGTTGGCCTGCGGGCCGTGCATCGCCCGTCGGATCGCTTCCTCTTCCTCCAGGGATAGATTGTGGGAGCTCGTCGCGTTCGCGACGGGCTTCGCGTAGACCCTGGTCTCCTGCCGTCCGTTGATCGAGGTGAGGACCACCCCGTTCCCCCGCTCGTCAAGCAGCGCGCACGAGAACGACAGGCGGCCGCCCACGTCCTCGAACGCGTCGTAGCGGAGCAACGCGACGTTGCGAACGGAGCCTTCGATGTCCGTCTGCTGCTTCTTGTCGGTCGCGTGGAGCGCGCGGATCGCACGCTCGTGGCGCTGGATCTGCTGCCCCTGGCCCTGGAGGATGCCGCGGAGCGTGTCGTCCAGCCGGACCCGACCCCCCACCGCGCCGCCCGCTCGTCCCCCGTTCGCGATCGCGTAGAGCACGGCCACGACCGACAGCCCGATCGCCACGAGCGCGACCAGCGTCAGCGTGGAGGTCGACAGCTTCAAGGCGGCGATGAGTGAGGATGTGGGCATCTACATGGGGTTTCGCGAGAAGCTGGAGTATACGCCGCCGTCCCGAGCGGACCGGCCGAGATGGTGGGCGAGGGGGGAGTTGAACCCCCACCCGGGTTACCGGACACGGACCTGAACCGTGCGCGTCTGCCAATTCCGCCACTCGCCCGAGCGCGGAAGCCATCGTAGCAGCGGCCCCTCGGCCACCCGGCGTCGGCCGAGCGGCCGAGGGGACGCTGCGGACCGGCCGAGCCCGACGTGCGACCGCCGACCTATCCAGTGCGAGTGCCCGCGACGCCGATATCCGGACGAGGGATGAGCACGCGAGACAAGGTCGACTTCGACGAGTTGCTGCGTCACCTGATGCAGGTCGGGTTCGCGGCCCTCACCGCATGGACCGTCGTCTCGACGACCGGGGTCGCGCTCGGGGTCGTGCGGATCTCCTCGCAGGCGACCCTTCGATTCCTCCTCGCGGTCCTCGTGCTCGTCTTCGCCCGCCGGACCTACTGGGAGGTCCGTGAATGGCGATGGCGACGACTCCCACCCGACGAACGCTACGGGTTCGCGAGCCCGATCCGGGAGCACGCGCGATCCTCGGAGGTCGGTTCCGTTCGCCCCGAGGTCGAGGGAGTCCCGGAACCCGGGCGGTAGGATAGGCGCGAAGCGCGTTCCACCCCACGCGCTCATCGGAACGACGTGTCGATCCTCCGCGATTTCGAACGACGCCTCGGTGGCCTCGTCGAAGGCCTGTTCTCAAAGGCCTTCCGCAGCGGCGTGCAACCGGTGGAGATCGCGAAGTTGATCATGCGCGAGATGGAGTCCGGCCGGAGCGTCGGCGTCTCGGAGGTCTGGGCGCCGAACCGGTTCGAGCTCTCCCTGTCGCCGGATGACGCAGCTCGCTACGAGCAGGCCGAGGATGCGATCGTGTCGGAGCTGAAGCGGGTGATCCGCGAATCGGCCGCGGAGCGTGGGTGGGGCCTGGTGGGCCCTCCCGAGGTCGAGTTCGTGGTCGATGACACCCTCAAGAAGGGCGACCTCGCCTGCGCCGCGTCTCTGGTGGAGGGCGAGGACGACCGTCGCGGCGGCAGCGCCTTCGGATCGGTCGTCGTCCGAGAGGACGGCGCGGAGCGCACCGTCGGACTCTCGTCCGACACCGTCACGATCGGACGGCTCGCCGACTGCGACGTCGTGCTGAAGGACAAGGGCGCGTCCCGCAAGCACGCGCAGCTGAAGCTGCGGGACGGCGCGTGGACGCTCACCGACCTCGGATCGACGAACGGGACGCGCCTGAACGGACAGACGGTCCAGTCCCGGGAGCTCTCGGACGGCGACAAGATCACGATCGGCTCGACCGTGATCGAGTTCCGGAGCGACTGAGGTGCCGCTCTCCTCGGCGCTCCTCGCGGACACCATCACCCCGTTCGCCCTCTCGGCGCTCAAGTACGGATTGTTCGCGCTGCTGTTCCTCTTCATCTGGCGCTCGATGCGGTGGGTCGTCCGCGGGTTGTCCGTCGCCGAAGCGGCGGCCGCGCGCGGCGGACGCCGGCCCCGCGACTCGGCGCCGACGCTTCCCCCCGGCCCCTCGACCCTCCTCGTCAGGGGCCCGTCGGAGGCGAAGGCCCGGACCGTGCGCCTGTCCGCGAGCATGTCGATCGGTCGGGCGCCGGAGTGCGAGCTCCGGATCGACGATACCTACGCGTCGCAACAGCACGCGCGCCTGTTCGCCAAGAACGAGTCCTGGTTCGTGGAGGACCTCGGGTCGACGAACGGCACCTTCGTGAACGAGCAGAAGCTCGCGGCCCCGGCGATGCTCCAGCCAGGGGACAAGGTGCGCGTCGGCCAGACGACCGTGGAGCTCCGCCGATGAGGATCGACGTCGGCTCCGCGACGGACATCGGGCGCGTCCGCGAACGCAACGAGGACGCGATCCTCGTCGAACCTCCCCTCTTCGTCGTGGCCGACGGGATGGGTGGCCACCGCGGCGGACAGGTCGCGTCCCAGGTGGCGCTCGAACGGTTGGAGGAGCTCGCCGGCGAAGGACGGGGGTCGCTCTCGGACCACGTCCGGGGCGCGAACCGCGCGGTCTGGGATCGCTCCGTCGAGGACGAGCGCCTCTCCGGGATGGGAACGACGCTCACCGCGGCCCAGGTCGACGGCTCCAGCGTGGTCCTCGCCCACGTGGGCGACTCGCGCGCTTACCTGCTCCGTGACGGCTCGCTCCGTCAGCTCACGGCCGACCACACGCTGGTCGCCCGGATGGTCAAGTCGGGCGAGATCACCGAGGACGAGGCGGACGTCCACCCGCACAAGAACGTCCTCACCCGGGCGCTCGGCACCGACGAGCAGGTCGAGGTCGACGAGGAGTCGATCGCGCTGCTCGACGGCGATCGCTTGCTGCTGTGCAGCGACGGCCTCACCGGCATGGTGACCGAGGATCAGATCCAGGCGATCCTCGAGAACAGCGAGCAGCCGCAGCAGGCGGCCGACCGGCTCGTGAAGGCCGCGAACCGCGCCGGCGGGATCGACAACATCTCGGTCGTCGTGCTCGACGCGATCGGCGAGGGGAACGGGGGGCCGGCCGAGCCGCGTCGTCGCGTCGCGGCACCGTCCCGCGGGACGATGGCCCGGTGGGGGCTGCGCGGCGGCCTCATGCTGCTCGTCCTGCTCGTGGCGCTGTTCGCAGCTCGCTGGTGGGTCGACCGTCAGTGGTACGTCGGTCCCTCCGACGGCAACGTCGCGATCTTCCAGGGCATCCCGCTCACGATCCTCGGCTACGAGCTGGGGCATCCGGAGGAGGTCCACGGAGACATCCGCGCGCGGGAGGTCCGCGAGCTCGGGACGTACGCGGGGTTCGACGACGGCATCGCGGTGATCGACCGGGACGACGGACGGCGCCTCATCGAGCAGATGGAGGGGGATCTCCGCGAGTCCCGCCGGGCCGAGCGCGACGCCGAGGAGGGGGGCGGCACGCCGTGAGCGCCGCCGCGGCACGTCCGGCGCGACCCCGGGCCGGGCTGCTCCTTCTCCTCGTGGCCCTCGTCGCGTCGGTCGCCGCCTACGCGATGGTCGGGCTCGGCCTCCGAGGGCGCGTCCCGCGCGACACCGTCGTCTACGGGGTCACGCTGACCGGTGCCTACCTGCTGGCGTGGGGAGCGGTGCGGTGGACGGCCCCCCGGGCGGATCCGGTGCTCCTGCCGATCGCGGGGATGCTCGGGGGGCTCGGCCTCGCGATGATCTACCGGCTGCTCCCGGCCGACGTCGCCGACGAGCAGGCGATCTGGCTCCTCGTCGGGCTCGCGGCCTTCGTCGTCACACTCCTGCTCGTCCGTGACGACCGTCAGCTCGACGGCTACACGTACACGATCGGGCTCCTCGGGCTGATCCTCCTGCTCTTGCCGATCGTCCCCGGCGTGGGCTTCGAGGTGAACGGCGCCCGCCTGTGGGCGCGGCTCGGCCCCGTCACGTTCCAACCGGCCGAGTTCGGCAAGATCCTGATCGTGATCTTCCTCGCGTCGTACCTGTCGGCGAAGCGCGAGCTGCTCGAGGCGGGGGTCGGGCGACTGGGCCTGCCTCGCGCGAAGGATCTCGGTCCGCTGCTCCTCGCGTGGGGAGCATCGCTGGCGGTCCTGTTCCTCCAGCGCGACCTCGGGGCGTCGATGCTCTTCTTCGGCGTCTTCGTCGTGATGCTCTGGCTGGCGAGCGGGCGCCTCGGCTACCTGATCACGGGAGGCCTGCTGTTCGCGGTGGGAGGGGCGATCGGCTACGTGGTCCTCCCCCACGTCCAGAACCGGGTCGCGTACTGGCTGCACGCGCTCGAGCCGGCCAACGTCCACGACATCGGCTACGGGCAGCTCGCGCAGAGCTGGTTCGCGCTCGCGTCGGGCGGGCTGGTGGGCACCGGCCTCGGCCGTGGGTCGCCGGACCTGATCCCGTACCCGGCGAGCGACTTCATCCTGTCCGCGTTCGGGGAAGAGCTCGGGATGTTCGGGACGGCGGCGATCCTCCTGCTCTTCGTGGGGCTGATCGGCCGAGGCCTCCGCGTCGGATTGGAGCGGGAGGACGCGTTCGGGCGGCTGCTCGCGACGGGCCTCACGATGACGATCGCGTTGCAGACGCTCACGATCGCGGCCGGCGTGACGCGGCTGATCCCCCTCACCGGCGTGCCACTCCCGCTCGTGTCCTACGGCGGCTCGAGCCGCGTGGCCACCTGCGTGATGATCGCGATGCTGGTGCGCGTCTCCGCGGGCGCCTGGCGCCCCGCCCCGCGAGGGACGGCCTAGATGGAGCGCCGGATCCGCCGACTCGGGGTCGCGGTCGTGCTCCTGTTCACGGTGGTGTTCGCCCAGCTCGCCTACGTCCAGGTCTTCGCGGCCGACGACATCAAGAACCACCCCGCCAACTTCAGCCGCCAGCTGATCGCCGAGTACGACGTCCAGCGGGGCAAGATCCTCACGGCGGACGGGCTCGTCCTCGCGGAGAGCGTGCCGGCGCCGGAAGGCTCGCGGTACGGGTACGAGCGCCGCTACCCGCAGGGCGCCCTCTACGGCTACCTCACCGGCTTCTACTCCCGGGTCTACGGCCGGTCCGGCATCGAGGAGTCGATGAACCCGTTCCTGTCGGGCGAGGCGCCGGAGCTCGCGATCTCGACGTTCAGCGACCTCTTCCTGGGCAGGCCGAAGCGGGGGGCCAACGTCTTCGTGACGATCGACCCCAACCTGCAGGAAGTGGCGCGCACCGCTCTGGCCGGCAACGAGGGGGCGGTGGTGGCGCTCGATCCGGGCACCGGCGATCTGCTCGCGATGTACTCCACGCCCGGCTTCGACCCGAGCCAGCTCTCGCGAGGGACCGACGACGAGATGCGTCGGGCGTGGGAGCGGCTGAACGCCGACCCCGACAAGCCGCTCCTGGCGTTGTCGCACCAGGAGCTCTTCCTCCCCGGCTCGAGCTTCAAGATCGTGACGGCCTCCGCCGCCCTCGAGAACGGCTTCGGACCGGACAGCGTCTGGCCGAACCCGCACCGGCTCACCCTCCCGCTCACGAACGAGCAGCTGCAGAACTTCGGCGACGACCACTGCAACGGCGGCACGTCCCAGATCGCGTTGACCGAGGCCTTCGAGGAGTCGTGCAACGTGACGTTCGCCGAGGTGGGGCTCGAGCTCGGTGCCGAACGGATGGCGGCGCAGGCGCAGGCGTTCGGCCTGTGCAGCACGCTGCCGCCGGAGCGGACCACGTGCGAGGAGCAGGCCGTGCGGTTCGAGCTGCCGTTCCAGAACGGGCGCTTCCCGGAGCCGGCGTACTTCGAGCAGAACGACCCGCTCCTCGCTTTCTCCGCGATCGGGCTGGACAACGTCCTGGTCAACCCGCTGCAGATGGCCCTGATCGCCTCCGCCGTGGCGAACGGCGGCGTGCTGCCGCAGCCGAGGCTCGTCACGGAGGTGCGCGACGCGCAGGGGCGGGTCGCGCGGGAGTTCGCCCCGGGTGCGGGGAGCCGGGCTATCTCGCCGCAGTCGGCGGCCGCGCTCACCCGGATGATGGTCGCGGTCGTGAACGAGGGCAGCGGCTTCCGCGCCCAGATCCCGGGCATCCAGGTCGCGGGGAAGACGGGCACCGCCACCAACGGGGAAGGTCGCGCGCCGAACGCCTGGTTCACGGCGTTCGCCCCGGCGGAGAACCCGCGGATCGCGGTCTCGGTTATCGTCCTCGACGGCGGGAACCTGGGCAGCGAGGCCACCGGTGGGCAGGTCGCGGCCCCGGCCGTTCGCGCCGTGATCGAGGCGTATCTCCGGTAGGAGACGCCTCCGATAGAGAAGGGATCCATGGAGCGGATCTTCGGGGATCGGTACGAGGTGGAGGCGCCGCTCGGCTCGGGCGGCATGGCCGAGGTGTGGCGCGGCCACGACCGCGTCCTCAACCGCACCGTCGCGATCAAGACGCTGCTGTCGCAGTTCGCGCGGGACACGAGCTTCGTCGACCGCTTCCGGCGAGAGGCGCAGGCCGCCGCCCGGTTGAACCACCACGGCATCGTCTCCGTCTACGACTCTGGGACGGACGGCGACACGCCGTACATCGTGATGCAGTACATCGAGGGGCGGACGCTCGCGGACTTCCTCGGATCCGGCAAGACGCTGCCGCCGATGCAGGCGGCGCAGATCGCGAAGGAGATCGCCGAGGCGCTCGCGGCCGCGCACGCCCAGGGGGTGATCCACCGGGACATCAAGCCCGCGAACGTGATGATCACGCGCGAGGGCAAGGTCCTGGTGATGGACTTCGGCATCGCCCGGATGATCAGCGGGCCCGAGACGGCACCCCAGACGTCGGCCGTCCTCGGCACGGCGTCCTACCTCTCGCCCGAGCAGGCGCAGGGCCAGTCGGCCGATGCGCGTTCCGACATCTACGCGCTCGGCGTCGTCCTCTACGAGATGCTCACCGGGCGTCCCCCGTTCACCGGCGACTCACCGATGGCGATCGCGTACAAGCACGTGAACGCCACGCCGCCGGCCCCGTCCGCGGCGAATCCCGATGTCCCCCCCGAGCTGGATGCTGTCGTGATGCGGGCGCTGTCGAAGAACCCCGCCAACCGCTACCAGTCGGGCCAGGAGTTCGCCGACGACCTGGAGCGCGCACGGACCGGCGGCAAGGTGATGGCCACGCCGCTGCTCCCGCCCGGCGGGGAGGCGACCCAGGTGATCTCCCGCCCCCAGCCCACCTCCGTGCTCCCGCCGCACGAGGAGGAACCGGGGAGCTCCCGGAAGGCCTGGGTGGGAGCGCTCCTCGCGATCCTGATCATGGCGCTGCTCGCCGCCGGCGCCTACCTCGCGGTGACGTTGCTGAGCGACGACGGCGAGGGCGAGTTCGTCGCCGTCCCCAACCTGGTAGGCCGCACGGAATCCGAGGCGGAGGAGTTGCTCGACGCCCGCGAGCTGACCGTCGGCGAGAAGAGGATCCGCCGGACCGATGAGGTCCCCCCGGGCCAGGTCGTGGAGCAGAACCCACTGCCGGACCGGCAGGTGCAGACGGGCAGCGAGATCGACATCTGGGTCTCCGCGCCGCCACGGCTCTTCGTCGTGCCCTCCGTGGTCGGCGGAACGGTCGAAACCGCCGAGGCCGAGCTGCTCGCGGCCAACCTCGTCCTCGGCGAGCAGACCCCGCAGAACGACCAGGACATCCCGGAGGGCGAGATCATCAGCCAGGAGCCGCCGGCCGGCGAGGAGGTGCCGAGGGACACACCTGTGAACGTGGTGGTCTCGGCCGGACCGTCCGTGGTGATCGTGCCGGACCTGAGCTGTCAGAGCTACGCGAGCGCGAAAGCGGAGCTGGAGGGGCTCGGGCTCGTCGCCGAGCTCGCCGACCCCGTCCTGCCGCGGCCCGAGTGCCCGAACCCCGTCAACGTCGCCCAGCAGGACACGCCGGCGGGCTCGCAGGTCGATCCGGGGACGGTGATCGTGCTGCATCAGGGGGCGCTACCGTCGCCCCCGCCATCGCCCTCCCCGACCGAGTCGCCGTCGCCGTGACCCTCTGGTTCGCGACCGAAGGGTTCACCGAGGACCAGCGCGAGGTGCTGGCCCGGCACTTCACGGACCTCGACGGTCCGGTCTTCGCGCTGGTGAACCTCCCGGAGGTCGTGAAGGGTGCCCTGTTCGCGCGCTACTCGCGGACGACGAAGTCGCTCCGCCGGCTGTTCCTCGACGAGTTCGCCGAGGGTGTCGACGAGGGCGGCGAGACGGCGAGCGTCGGGACCGAGCGGGCGGAGAAGCTCTACGATCGGGTCTTCCTGGAATACGGCGACGACTCCGTGGCGCAGCTCGGCGGCGTGCACCTCGCGTGCGAGCAGTCGTCGCAGCTGCTGGCGAAGGCGTTGGAGTGGGGCCGTCTGGCCGGCTATCTGGAGCAGTCGACGCGCTACATGCGCTACGACGACCAGCCGAGCGGACGCTGGCGCGCGACGGTCCCGCCGGAGATCGAGGGGACGGAGCTCGAGCATCGCTACCGCGCCTCTCTCGACGAGGTCTTCGGGCTCTACGGCGACATGTTCCAGCCGATGTACGCGTGGTACGAGCGGCGGTTCCCGCAGGACCCCGGCGATTCGGACTTCGTCTACCGCTCGACGATCACGGCCAAGACGTGCGACACGCTGCGTATGTGCCTGCCGGCCGGGACCCGGTCGAACGTCGGCATCTACGCGACCGCCCAGTCCTACGAGCAGCTCCTGATGCGGTTGTCGGTGCATCCGCTCGCCGAGATGCGCGAGTACGGCGACCTGATGCTCCGGGAGCTCCGGAAGGTGATCCCGGCGTTCCTGAAGCGCGTCGACGTCGAGGACCGCGGCGTCGCGTGGGCGCGGTACTGGCGCGGGACGCGCGAAGGGGTCGAGGAGCTCGCCGCCAGGCTCGTCGGCGACGTGGCACCGGGGCCGGCGGACGAGGTGACGTTGGTGGACTTCGACCCCGATGGTGAGCTCAAGGTTGCCGCCGCGGTCCTGTATGCGAGCACCGATCTGCCCGACGACCAGCTCCTCGCGAGCGTCCGCGCGATGTCCCCGGACGAGCGCGAGGAGCTGCTCCGCGCGAGCGTCGGCGACCGGTCCAACCGGCGGCACAAGCCCGGGCGGGCCTGGGAGCGCACCCAGTACCGGTTCGACGTCCTGTGCGATTACGGCGCCTTCCGAGACCTGCAGCGTCATCGCCCGCTCACGATCGAGTGGCAACGGCTCACGAGCCAGCACGGGCACGAGACCCCCTCCGAGATCGACGAGGCAGGTCTCCGCGGCCGTTGGGATCGCGTGATGGACGCCGGCCGAGCGATGGAGCGGGAGCTCGTCGCGGCCGGCTTCGACGACGCCGCGCAGTACGCCGTGCCGATGGCGTTCCGCATCCGCTTCGTGATGCAGATGACGGCGCGCGAGGCGATGCACCTCACGGAGCTGCGCTCCCAGCCCGCCGGGCACCCCGTGTACCGCCGGGTCGCCCAGGCGA
>JBOGVD010000117.1:0-13737 GCA_050696355.1 Actinomycetota bacterium | reverse complement strand
CGGCGGCAGGAACGACTCGCCGTCGCGCGGATCTACGAACGAGACACCCAGCAGGTACCCGTGGCCGCGGACCTCGCGGACGAGGGGGACGTCGGCGAGGGCAGCGGCGAGCTCCTCGTGGAGCGTGGCCCCTCGCTCGCGGACCCGCTCGATCAGCCCCTCCGAGCGCATCGTCGCCAGGACGGCGAGCCCCACGGCGCAGGCGAGCGGCGCGCCGTCCCACGTGTGGCCGAGGGTGAATCGCCGGGAGCCGCGCGCGAACGCCTCGTAGACCTGCTCCCGGACGAGCACCGCGCCGATCGCCGCGTAGCCGGCCCCGAGTCCCTTCGCCGTCGCGATGATGTCGGGCGTGCACACGGTCGCGGCGCCCGCGAACCATCGCCCGGTGCGCCCCACGCCGGTGACCACCTCGTCGAAGCACACGAGGAAGCCGTGGCGATCCCGCCGCTCCGCCAGGCCCTCCCAGAACCGGGGAGGCGGCGTGTACGCGGGAAGGGCCGCGGCGCTGATCGGCTCGCAGAAGAACGCGGAGACGTTGCCCGGGCCCGCCTCTTCGAGCGCGCGGTCGAGCGCCTCGAGCGCCGCCTCGCCGGAAGGGTCGAAGCGCCAGGTGCTGGGGGGGATGTGCAGATGCCGCGGCAGGTACGGCGTGAACGGTCCGTGCAGCCCCGGACGGCCAGTCAAGGCGAGCGTCTCCATCGTCGGACCGTGGTAGGACTGCGCGGGCGAGATCACCTGCCACCGGTCGGGCTCGCCGCGCTCCACGTGATAGCTGCGGGCGATCTGGACCGCCATCTCGTTGGCGTCGGAGCCGCTCACCGTGAAGCGGGCGCGCGTGAACCCCTCGGGCGCCACGTCCACGAGCTCCTCGGCGAGCCGCTCCTGCGCCGGGTTCGTCAGGCGCTCGTTGTGCACGTACGGGAGCGCCTCGGCCTGGGCCCGCGCCGCGACGACGATGTCGCGCCGTCCGTGCCCGAGGGTCGCGGCCATCGAGCCGCCGCTCATGGCATCGAGATAGCGGCGCCCGTCGGTGTCCTCGATCCAGACGCCGTCACCGCGGCCGACGACCGGCATGGCCCGCCCCAGCTCGAGGGGCAGCACATGCGTCCGGCTGCTGTCGATCTGATCCGGCGTCACACGCACTCCATCCCATCGCTCTCGGCCGTCGACATCGCGCCTAGGCTACCGTCGGCGCGGGGAACGACCCGAGATCCAGACGCCACACGCATGGACCCCGGCGGTGTGCAGATCGCATACTCACGCTGAGACGTCCTCGTCGGTCGGCCGCGTCCCAGCCACGACGGCACGGGCCCGCCGAGCGGCGTAGGATTCGGCACCTCTCCCCAGACCCGGCGTACGAAGGAGCCGACGATGGCCGACCTCTCCGTGATCAGCTTCCGACCGAATCCATCCGACTACGCGTGGACGTTCGGCGGCGTGGAGCCGGTGATGAAGGTCCGACCAGGTGACGTGCTCGAGCTCTGGACCGACGACTGCTTCTGCGGAAGGATCACGGGACAGGAGACCCTCCCGTCCCGGGAGATCGTCTTCCCGTTCCTGAACCCGCAGACCGGACCGTTCTTCGTGGACGGGGCGGAGGCAGGCGACACCCTCGCGCTGCACTTCGTCTCGATCGAGCCGGCGCGGGACTGGGGCGTCTCCACGACGGTTCCGCTCTTCGGTGCCCTCACGTCCACGACGAGGACCGTCACCCTTCAGGATCCCCTGCCGGAGCTCGTGTGGCGCTACGAGGTCGACCGCGATCGGAACACGGTGCGATACGAAGCGCGGAACGGAGACCAGGCGATCGACCTGCCGATCGAACCGATGCACGGGACCGTGGGGGTCGCGCCGCCGTACCTGGAGGCGCGTTCCGCCCTCGTCCCGGACTCGCACGGTGGCAACATGGACACTCCCGAGATGCGAACGGGGACCACCTGCTACCTCGGCGTGAACGTCGAAGGGGCCCTCTTCTCGATCGGCGACGGGCACTACCGGCAGGGCGAGGGCGAGTCGTGTGGGGTCGCCGTCGAGGGCCCGATGGACACCGTGTTGATCGTCGACCTGATCAAGGGCCGCCAGACCGCGTGGCCACGGCTCGAGAACGACACCCACATCATGACGGCGGGCTCGGCACGCCCGCTGGAAGATGCGTTCCGGATCGCGCACGGCGACCTCGTGATGTGGCTCGTCGAGGAGTACGGTTTCGAGAAGCTCGACGCGTACCAACTGGTCACGCAGATCTCGGAGACGCCGCTTGCGAACGTCTGCGACCCCAACTACACGGTCACCGCGAAGGCCCCCAAGCGTTTCCTCCCGACGGCGGACGTCTACGGGAACGTCCGCAGGCGGCTCACCGAGATGGCGGCTCGCTACCGCTCGGAGCGCGGTCTCACCTGATCCGGACCGATCACTCCTCCCAGGCGGTCGACTCACGTCCGAGCTCCCGATAGCCTTCTCCGACCTCCTGGTACCACCTCCGCGAGGGACCCACGCGGGCGCGGAGTTTCCACTTCATGCTCTTGGGCGCACCCTCGACGCGCCGCCAGAGCTCGTCGATCCGGTCGGAAACCGTGGCCTGATGCTGCTCGGTGAGCTCCTTGATCGTGCCCATGTACCGGCGGATGCGATCGAGGTTGAGCGACACTGTGTAGTAGAAGCCCCAGTCCTTGGAGAGCATGTCGACGACGTAGGTGGCGTCGAAGGACCCGGGCGCCCCGTCGTCGGCGACCGGGTGCTCCAGCAGCAGCACCACGAGATCCTTGAGGTCCTTCTCGTTGATCTCCACGATCTGGAGCTTCTCGAGCAGGATGTCCGTGAGCGGGATCGTCACGGCCTCCATCTCCAGCCGGCCCTTCAGCTCGATCGGATGACAGAAGTCGAGCCGGTCGAGGAAAACGTCCACCCGGCGTCGCCCTCCGGCCGGATCGTGGAAGATCCGCCTCCCAACCCAGACGTCCATCGTCACGCCGCGGCCGCCCAGAACCTCATAGCCAAGGTCTTGAAACATCACTTCGACCTGTCGGATCTCGCGGTCGTAGCCCATGAAGTCGAGGTCGGTGAGGACGCGGTTCGTCTGCTCGAGGAGCCACACACCGTTCGGGCACTGCTCGATCACGGCGAGCGCCCCCAAGAGCCGGAGATGCAGGCCCCGGTCGTTCGCCGCCTGGATCACGGCCTTGGCCTCGGCGACGAACTCGGGCCACGCCGAGAACGGCTCCCCGACCGGTTGGGTCGCCTGCTCCGTCAACCGACCGTCAGGGCGTGGTTCTTCACGCCCTTCTTCTCGTCGAGGACGATGAGCGAGCCGCGCAGGATGCCCTCGTGGTACTCCGACCCCGTGTTGATCGCGAGGGTCCGGCCGATCTTCACACCCGCCGAGCACTCGTGGATGTGGCCGTGCAGCGAAAGCAGCGGCTGCCACTTCCGGATCGCTTCCAACACGGCGGTGCTCCCGACGGGGATCATCTTGAGCCCGCCGCCCTCCATCGTGGGCTTGAAGTCCTCGTCCAGCTCGGGGGCGACGTCGAGGTTCGTCCCCCACGGGGGGGCGTGGACGTTGAAGATGCAGCGGCTCATGTCCGGGACCTGTTCGGCGAGCTCGTCGATCTTGGCCGCCAGGACATCTTCCGTGACGTCGCGAGGACAGTTCCACGGGGTCACGTTCGCGTTGCCCAGAGACAGGATGTGGTAGCCGTCGATCTCGATCACCTTCCCGTCCCCGTTCTGGATCGTCTTCGACCGGTTCACGTATTCGTCGATGAACTCGAGGTCGTCGTTGCCGGGCATCCAGATCGCCGGGGTCTTCGCGGGATCCAGTCGCTCGTCCGCGAGCTCGACCCAGCCCTCGAGCACCTCGGCCATGTGCGACTTGAACAGGTCCTCGATCTGCTCGGGGGTCTGGTACGAGGCCTTCTCCTCCGGCGTCATCCGCTGCGTGTAGTAGCCGCGCTGCCGCAGGCCCTTCTCGACGTTCGCCAGCTCCTGCTCCGACTGCACGCGCACGGCCCCCCCCTCGAAGCGCGCCGTGTACGAGCCGTCGGCCTCCTCGACGATCGGCACGAGCATCTTCCCGGTGAGATCGCCGCCCATCAGGAGGACGTCGGCCCCGTAGTGCTGGGCGGCGTTCAGCCACTTGCGGAACGTCGTCTCCGAGCCGTGGACGTCGGTGGCGAAGAAGAGCTTGAGCATCCGGTTCCTCCGTGCGACGGGAAAGGGGCTGCGGCCGATGGCCGCAGCCCCCTGAGACTACGACGCGGCTCCCGGGGGCCGCTACTCCGGCGGGACCTGTGAGAACTGCAGAGCCAGCGGGATCCCCCTGCTCTTGTGGTAAACGTGAGCGATCACGTAGATCACGATCGGAGCGATGGCCATGGCCGCCACCGTGATGTACTGCTCGGGCTCCGCGTCCCCCTTGAAGAACGGTTGGGCGACCGCCCACTCGGTGAAGATCGAGACCGCGAGCGTCAGGAAGCCCAGGATCGAGATCACCGGGATCCCCCCGATCCGTTTCTGCGTGGCGGGCGGTCCGGCCTCGAAGAGCTCCTTCCGCCGGTAGGGATAGACGATCCCGGCCACCCCGAGCACGATCCAGCCGAGGAACCACGCGACGATCGAATACAGGATCGCCGTGGAGTACGCGGCGGAGTAGATGCCCAGCCAGAGGAAGACCTCGGCGACCACGATCACCGCGATGATCGCCCAGAACGGCGCCCTGTACTTCGTGGTGATCTCGGAGAACTTCGTCGGGGTCAACCGATCGAACGACCACGCGAACACGTTGCGGATCGGCGCGAAGCCGAGGCCCGCGAGAGACGCCCACGTTGCCACGATGAAGCACAGCCCGAACAGCAACTGCAGGATCGGGTTCCCCGTCATGAACGCCATCAAGATCATCGGGACCGGCTCGCTGGTGGTGTGCTCGTGCACGAGTGACGGCGGCAACTGACTCGAGTCGCTCACCCAGATCGAATCCAGGGAGTGCATGAAGTTCGTGCCCACGAGCCCGTACACGAGCATGTACAGCGCGAACCAGATGGCCATCTGCATCACGAGCGAACCGAACAGGGCCAGCGCCTGCGACCTGGCCACGCCGCGGACCTCGCCGGCCAGATTCGCGGAGAACGTCTGCCCGAGCGTGTTCAGGTTGATGTACACCACGGCGGCGTACATCAGCGCGACGAACTCGATGCCGAAGATCGTGCCCGCCTCTCGCCCTGCCTGGAGGATCTCGTCGTAGCGCGCGCCGGAGAGTTGGTCGAAGTTCTCGCGGAACCCGTCCTGGCCGGTGACGACCAGCAGGAACCCGAGGATCAGCACGGCCAGCCAGGCGAACCCCACAGCCCAGTAGGACACGCGCATCATCGCCTTGGCGCCCTTCAGGAAGAGCCAGCCGGTCAACACGAGGGATGTGGTGCCGATCACGAACCGGACGAGCGGCTTGTCGATGAAGTTCGCGAGGTCGAGCCAGGCTTGGCTCTCCTGTGAGATCCCGACCGAGCGGATCGCGTCGGCCAAGCCCCATCTGATCCACCAATCCTGGATCTGCCCGGTCCAGGACAGTGCCGTGATGCTGATGACGAAGCTCGCGAACAGTCCCAGCGACGGGTGCAGGGTGCGGCTGATGTAGATGTACTCGCCGCCCGACCTGGGCATCGACACGGAGAAGTACCAGTAGAGCGCGGCGACCGGGAAGATCAGGAGGACGAACAGCACCCCGATCCCCATGTGGGCTCCCGGATAGAAGGCCGGCGCCCACACGATGTAGACGAGCGCGTACAGCAGACCCGGGTTCATCGCGGAGTACATGAGCGCGTCCCGGGGGCTGATCTGACGGGTCAATCCCGAGGACTGACGGATGAAGACGTCCTGCGTCGCCATGCCCCTCCCCTCACGTCCGGCCGGACGCGGAACGCCGCGATGACACACACGACGCCTGGCGCGCTCCGGCGCCTCACATCGTCCCGGAGCTTAGGTTCGGGTCCCGGCGAGCAACAGGCCCTGCATGCCCACTCCGGTCCGGTACCGAGTGTGCACGGTGACCTTCGCCTAGGGCCGTCAGAGCTCGTCGAGGTGCGCGACGAACAGGAGAACCTGCACGAGAAGCACGACCGCCGAGTTCACCACGATGACGAACGCGAGATCGGCGTAGGGGACCTCCTCGTCGCCCGCGAGCGCGGCGAACACGTGGTGACTCCAGTAGACGAGGGCGACGAGGGCGAGAACCGGGATCGCGAGCTCCGGCCCACCGAGGAAGACCGCCATCATGCCCACGGTGGCGGCCAGTGCCGCTCGGCTCAGGGCGACCCGTCGCCGGAGGAACGCCATCTCGGCATGGTGGCACGGCGGGGGACTCAAGTCACGGCGTGCCCGCGGCGGGCGCACCGATCAGAAGAGCTCCAGGTACTCGTTCCGCTCCCAGTCGGTGACATGGTCGTTCTGTCGGGAGAGCTCGTACCGACGCATCGCCGTGTACGCGGACACGAACTCGTCGCTGAAGAACTCCTTCGTGGCCGGCTCGGCCTCGAACGCGTCGAGCGCCTCGACGCTCGAGGTGGGCAGCATCTCGAACTCGGGATCGTCCTCCGCGGGGACGCCGGTCTTCGACATCGGTCCGGGGTCGGCCTCGTCCTCGATGCCCTGCAAGCCGGCGGACAGCAGGGCCGCCCCCACGAGATACGGGTTCGAGAGCGCGCTGGGGGCCCGGTACTCGACGTGCCGCGACGCGATCGACCCACCCTTCACCCGCACCAGCGCCGAGCGATCCTCGAAGCCCCACGAGACGTTCGTCGGGCTGAAGGTGTGACGCCGCCTGCGCCGGTAGCAGTTCGCGGTCGGCGAGATCAACGGGTCGATCGCCCTCGCGTACCGGATGAGCCCGCCGATGAAGCGCCGGCACGTCTCCGAGATCCCCTGGGGGTCGTCCTCGGACGCGAACACGTTGGCGGCGTCGTCCGGCCGGACCAGCGAGACGTGCGTGTGGCACCCGCTGCCGGCCGAGTCGGAGAACGGCTTCGACATGAACGTCGCCAGGTAGCCGTCCTGCCGGGCGATCTCCTTCACCCCGTTCCGGAACGTGAACGCCAGGTCCGGCCCGTCGAGACCGGTGCCCGGCGCGAAGTTGATCTCCCACTGGGAACCCGCGTACTCGCTGTTCGACGTGATGATCGAGACGCCGATCGGCGGCATCTCCTCCATGATCCGCCGGATCGTCGGGACCCAGTCGTTCCGGACCGTGTTGAAGATGTGGTACCCCTCGAACAGCGGCTCGTGGGTGTCGGACGTGAGGAGGTAGAACTCGTACTCCGAGCCGATCACCGGCTCGAAGCCCATCGCCCTGCACCGCTCGAGGGCTCGTCGGAACACCTGACGAGGGCTCGCCTCCAGCGGCGTCCCGTCGTACCAGGTGGCGTCACAGATGAACCGGCCGGTCCGATCGACCCACGGGACCACGGCCGCCGTGCGCGGATCCGGGCGCAGCACCTGGTCCGCGTACATCCGCTCCTCGTTGTAGAGCGTGCCCGGCACCACGTCCGACCGGGTGTCCAGCACGGCCGCCCCGCCGTACATGTTGAGGCCGCTCTCGGCGAATCCCTCGGCGTGGTCGATCGGGACCGTCTTCGATCGCGAGGTCCCGTGCATGTCCGGGAGCTCGAACCGGACGAACCGGACGTCGTCCTTCCGCCACCTCTGCAGGATATCGCCGACTTCGTCCAACTCCGGACCCCTCACGGCCGCTCTGCACGGCGAGGCGCATCGTAGTACCGCGGGCCCACGCCGTAAACGCTGCTCTTCAGCGCGAGAGCTCGCGGAGCCGGATGATCCGCACAGCCATCATGAGGTCGAACCACCGCGCGTGGTCGGACAGGTCGATGCCAACCGCCTGCCGGATCTTCTCGAACCGTTGCCGGAGCGTGTTCCGATGAACGAACAGCTTGTCGGCGGCGAGCTTCGAGTTGCCGAAGCACTCGAGGTAGGCCTCGACGGTCCGGAACAGCTGTGTGCCCCTCTCGCGGTCGCTCTCGAGGAGCTTCTCCAGCCGTTCCTGGTAGGTGTCCCGGACCTGCTGCTGGGCCGCGCTGAATAGGTGCCACTGCGCGCCCAGCTCGTCGAACGTCACGGCCGCACCCGCGCCCCGCACGGCGCGACCCATCAACAGGGCCTGTCGCGCCTGCTCGAACCCGTTCGGATAGTCCTGGACGCTGCCGCACACCCTCGAGATCCCCGCGGAGATCAGGAGATGCGGATCGCGCTGGTGGGCCGACGTCGCATCATGGACGCGGTCCGCCAGGTGCTCGAGGTTCGTCGCATCGGACAGGCGCAGGAGACCCGTGAGGGTGTGGTCACGATGCGTGAACAGGGACCCGGGGAAGCCGCCGGCGAGGTCCTGGCGGAGGGCGACCCAGAGGCGATCGGCCTCGAACGCCGTGGGGTGGGTCGTGACCTCGAACACCGCGACCACGTGCGGCCGGTTCAGGTCGGCGCCGAGGCGATTCGCCCGCGCCTCGAGGCCCAGGTCCCCGTCCTCCCCGAGCACGAGGGCCTCGAAGAGGTCACGCACGACGTTCCGCTCGGTGAGCGCCTCGATCAGCCGGGCGTTCTCCACGGCGAGAGCGGCCTGCGACGCGACCGTCGCCAGCAGCTCCTGATCCTCCCTCCCGAACGCGCTGCGACCGTCGGTGAAGCACACGAACAGGCCCACGACCCGATCGGCGACGCGCATCGGCGCGACCAGGGCCGCGCGGGCGTGTGGCGCGATCGCGTCGAGCACCGCGAACGCCTCCCGATGGTCGCGCCGCCCGATCGGGATCGGCTTCGTCGCGCCGAGCAACCGCCCCCACGCGCCGTCGGCCGGGACGGCGGCCGGGATCGCGCCAGCGCCGTCGGGGCCGGCCGCCCACATCGCCTCGAGCGCGAGGTGGCTCCCCGCGTCGTCGAGCGTCAGCACCGCGCACCGATCCGCTCCCAGCAACCCGCCGCTCGTTGAGGCGAGCCGGTGGAGGATGTGCCGGAGGGAGGACCGCTGCACCACGGCTCGGCTCGTCTCCGCGAGCGAGTGGAGCACCCGCACCTGTCGCGCCTGCCGCTCGTACAGCGTCGCGTTCTCCACCGCCGCGCCGATCAACGCGGACAGGGTGTGCATCAGCGTGAGGTCGTCGTCGGTGAACTCGTGGGGGGCCACGGTGTGCATCGTGACGACCCCGATCAGCTGCGCATCCGGTCCCTCGACAGGGATCGTGAGGTAGGACTGGAAGCGGTCGTCGCGCATCTCCGGCACGAACTTGAAACGGGGGTCGTCGTTGGGGTTCTCGCGGATGATCCCGGGCTCGCGCGTGAGGGCCGTCCAGCCGGTGAGACCCTCTCCCATCGCCAGGGTGAACCGATCGATCCATTGCTCGTAGCCATCGAGCGCCGCCCGAACCACCAACCGCTCGCGGTCGGGGTCCCACAGGTACAGGAGGACGCCCTCGCAGCCGGTGAGCTCTTTGCACAGGCTCAGCACGTATCGGAGCAACTTCGCCAGATCCAGCGTCGAGACGAGGCTCGTGATCATCTCGAACAGGGCCTGCGTGTCGCCACGCTTGTCACGAAGCATGTCCCGCAGGACGCGAGCAGCCTCAGCTGGAGGCGTCCGGAGCCATGCGTGCAAGCCGGAGAGGTCGGTGACCTGCGCCATCGGAACCAGCGGCGACGAACGTAGCACGAACGAAGGCGCCCCGGGAAGCCGATCCCTGCCGATCGATCCGGCGCCCTCGGCAGGGCCGGAAGCTCAGAGGCCGGCGAGCGTCATCTCGCCGATCAGCACCGACGGCGTCCCCACGGAGGAGAAGAAGCGAAGGTCGTCCCCGACGCCGGAGATCGCCTGCAGCATGTCCGGCAGGGTGGACGCGATCGTCATCTCCCGCAGCGGCTCACCGAGCGACCCACCCGAGATCCGGAGGCCCGTCGCGCCGACGCTGAATTCCCCGCTGATCGGGTTCGCGCCGGAGTGCACGCCGCTCACGTCCTGGATCAAGACGCCGCCCGCCGCTTGCCGGAGCAGCTCGTCCCGCGGGGTCTCCCCGACGTCGAGGTAGAAGTTCGAGGTGCCCACGCCCGGCGGCGCGCGGTACCCACGCTTCCCGTTCCCGGTCGAGACCGTTGCCCCCTTGTGCGCCGTGTAAGCGTTGTGCAGGAACCCGTTGAGCATGCCGTTCGTGAACAGCTCCGTCCTGCCGCTCGGCACCCCTTCGTCGTCGAACGGTGCCGCCCCAGGTCCGTCGATGTTCGTTCCGTCGTCGACGAGCGTGAAGAGCTCCGATCCGACCCGCTCCCCCACGAGCTCCGCGAACAGGGACCGACCCTTCTGGACGGCGTCTGCGGACAGCGCCCCCGCGAGCACGCCGAGGAACGACATGGCGGCGAACTGGTCGAGCACGACCGGGACGCGAGCCGTGGCCGGCTTCGTGGCGCCGAGCATCCGGGCGCCCCGATCCACCGCCTCGTCGGCCACCGCTTCCCAGTCGAGCTCGTCCAGCCCCCGCGCGATCCGGAACGAGAACCCCGTCTGCGTCTCGTCCCCCTCGACCGCGAGGGTCACCGCCAGGCACCACGCGTCGGTCCGCGCGTACTCGGCCCGCACGCCGGTCGTCGACGCGATCGCCACCCGCGAGACGGCATCCCCCACCTGCGCCTCGTCCACCTTCGTCACGCGCGGATCGCGCGAGATCGCGCGTGCCTCGAGATCCAGGGCGAGTCGCGTCTTCCCCGCCGGCGGGACGGCGACGGAGGCCTCCCGGAACAGCTCCGGGATCGGCGCCCATCCGTCCGGTGACGGCAGCACGTTGTGCTCGTCGGCGGCGGCGAGCGCCGCGTTCTCCCGAGCCCGCCGGACGATGTCGCGGACCTCGTCGGCGTCCGGGTCGGCCGCCCACGCGTAGCCCAGTCGCGCGTCGCGGACGACGCGGACCCCCACGCCCCGGGATTCCGAGAACTCGAGCCCTTCGACCTCGCCCCGGAGCGCCTTCGCCTCCGTGCGCCGGGATTCCTCCGCGTAGGACTCGACCGCCTCGCCGGACTCGGCCGCATCCACGGCCACCGCGCAGAGCTCGCCGAGGTCAGGCACCCGTCCCACCCACCGTGATCCGGGAGATCCGCAGGGTCGGGGAGCCGCTGCCCACCGGGGCCTGCTGACCGTCCTTGCCGCAGACGCCCTCCCAGGTGTCGAAATCGTCAGCGACGGCATCGACGGCCGACATCACCTGGATCGCGCGTCCGATCAGGTTCGCGCCGCGAACCGGCGTCGTGACCTTCCCGCCCTCGATCAGGAACGCCTCCGAGCAGCCGAACACGAAGTCGCCGCTCGCGGGATTGACCTGGCCGCCGCCGAGCGACGTGACGTAGACGCCCCGGTCCGTCCCCTCGATGATCGCGTCGGGTCGCTCCGGCCCGTCGAGGATGTTGGTGTTGGTCATCCTCGGGATCGGTGGGGCCGCGTAGGACTCCCGACGGCCGTTGCCCGTGGAGGGCACGCCCTCCTTGTCCGCACGGAGGCGGTCGTAGAGGAAGGCCTGCAGCTCCCCGTCGGCGAACAGGACGGTCCGCCGGCTCGGCTCTGCCTCGTCGTCGAAGTCGAACGACCCCCAGCCGTTCGGGATCGTCGCGTCGTCGACCCCGTTCACGACGTCGCTCGCGCACTTCGTGCCGACGAGCCCCCGGTACACGCTCGCCTCCTTGTCGACGGCGTCGGCCTCGAGCGGATGGCCCACGGCCTCGTGGAAGAGCACCCCGCCCATCCCGGGCGCCAGCACGACGGCCATCTCACCGGCCGGCGCCGGGATCGAGTCCAGCATCGTGACGGCGCGCCCAGCCGCCCTCCGGCCGATCGCCTCCGCGGTGTATCGGCCGAAGAGTTCCACGCCGCCGCACGCGGCCGGCCCGAAGAAGCCGGTCTGGATCGTCCCCTCGCGAGCGGCGACGACCTGCGAGACGAGTCGGATCCGAGGACGCTCCTCCTCCACCCACCGCCCGTCGGAGGTGGCGATGAGTCGCCTCTGGAGCGAGTCGCCGTACATGCCGGTCACCTGAACGACCTCGGGGCTCAGCCCGCGCGCGGCGTCGTCGAGCTCGCGCAGCCACGCCACCTTGTCGGCGGCCGGGAGCGCGCCGGCCGGCCGATCCGTCCTGTTCACGCCCGAGCCCGGGCGCGCGGTGAGGTCGACGATCGAGCCCGGCTCGCCCTCCTGGAGCGCGGCGCTCGCGGCCTCCGCGGCCTGCAGGAGCGAGTCGCGATCGAGCCGGTTCGAGTACGCGTACCCGTACGACGTGCCGGCGGCGACCCGGACCCCGGCCCCGCGATCGAGGCCGCTCGTCAGGTCCTCGACCTTGCCGTCGTCCAAGCGGATGGCGGTGGACGTCCGCTCCTCCACGAACAGCTCCGAGAAGGATCCTCCCCGACGCCGCGCGGCGCGCAAGACGTCCTCGACGAGCTCGCGGGGCAGCATGGGCGCGATGCTAGCAGCGGGCTTCTCGACGACCGTCCCGGTCGCGCCTCGACCGTGGGGTAGGCTCGGCGAGATGCGCGGAACACGGCGGAGGACCCCGAGGCTCGGGGCGCTCCTGGCGGTCCTGTTGGCCGCCTGCAGCGCGACCGGCGTGGGGCACGGGCCGAGCGTGTCGCCTCCGCCGCGCAACGACGTCTCGCCGACCGCGACCGTGCCGCCGGACCCGAGCGCGTCGATCTCCCCGGGGCCGGCGATCGCGCTGGAGAACGGGGTCGCGAACCTGGTCGTGTCCGGTGACCTGACGCTGGACCTGACGCTCCCCCGGCTCGAGTCGCCCGCGGTCTGGTCGCCTCCGCCGGCCCCGATGGACATCACCTGGGTGGGCGTCTCCGGAGGGGAGCTCACCCTCGCCGGGACGTCGTTCGTGACGCTCGCCGAGACGAGCGAGGACCGTGCGCTGTCGTTCACGATCACCGGGCAGGACGGACCCATCGTGTTCACCTCGACCGGAGGGGAATGCAGCGTGACCATCACGCCCGCGTTGCCCGACAACATGGGCGGCGTCTTCACATGCACGCTCCTGACCGACGTCGAGGGCGGGACCACGGTCGACGCCAGAGGCACGTTCGCCGCCGCCGGATAGCGGTGTGGGCGTGAGAGCCGCTGGGAGGGATCTCGCCTGGCTCGGCGGTCTGGTCGCCGCGCTCCTGCTCCTTCTGACGTGGCCCTATCTCGTCGACCGGTTCCGGTTCGGCGTCGGCCCGGACGTCCCCGTCTACCTGTGGTGGACGCGGGTGGGGGCGAGCGAAGGGCTGTCGACGGTAGGGGCTCGGCCGGGCGCGCCGGCGCTGGCGGCGGTGATCGCCGGCACGCTCCAGTTGGACGCCGCCGCCGTCACGGCCGGGCTGGCGTCGGGCCTCGGAGTCGCGGTGGGGACGGCGGCGGCGGCGCTCGTCCGCGTCGCGGGCGGTCGCAGCGGGAAGGCGTGGCTGCTGGCCGGGCTCCTCTCCGGCGTCTTCGCCGTCCATCTCGTCGCGGGGTACCTCGCGAACCTGGTGCTAGTCGCGCCGTTCCTGGCCGCCGCGGCCTCCCTGGCCGGCCGGCGTCGGGCTTGGTGGGCCGCCGCGCTGCTGCTCGCGGGAGGCGGGTTGGCCCACCCCCCGTTCCTGGTGCACGCGATCGTGGTGCTGCTCGGCGTCGCGGTGCTCGCGTGGCGCGCCGGCGCCCGCGACGAGGCCCGCGACATCACCTGGTC